>NZ_JAFFZF010000027.1:0-77879 GCF_016924115.1 Gordonia sp. BP-119 | reverse complement strand
CCGGCTCATCGGCATCCTCCACGGCTGCCTCAAACACCGCACCCTCTACAACGAACACACCGCCTGGAACCACCGCGCCAACCTCGCCGCTTGACACCTTGCACCCCTGGGATGTCTTCGTGGCTCGCTTCGCTCGCACCTCAGGGAGCGGAGGGGCTGTCGCCGTCGCTCTTCGCATCTCAGGGAGCAGGGGCCGCGGGTTCGGATCAGGGAGCGGTGGGGGTGGCGCGGGTCCGGGAGTCCAGCGGCACGATGAGCGGGCCACCGGTGATCGGATCGGTCATGACGTGCGCCCGGAGGCCGAACGCCGCGTCGAGGGTCTCGGCGTCGATGACCTCGGTGGGCGAGCCGGTGGTGACGATGGCTCCGTTGCGCATGACGAACAGCGAATCGCTGTAGCGCGCGGCCAGATTGAGGTCGTGCAGCACCATGACGACGGTCTTGCCGTGCTCGTCGCGGAGCCGGCGGACCAGGTCGAGGACGTCGATGGAGTGTGCGAGGTCGAGGTAGGTGGTGGGCTCGTCGAGCAGGATGAGATCGGTGTCCTGCGCGAGCGTCAGCGCGATCCAGACCCGTTGCCGCTGACCGCCGGACAGGGCGTCGAGGGTGCGGTCGGCGAGGTCGAGGGTGTCGGTCATCTCCATCGCCAGTGCCACTGCCGCCTCGTCGGCCGCGCTGGCCTGCGCGAACCAGCGCTGGTGCGGATGGCGTCCCCGCCCCACCAGATCGGCGACGGTGAGCCCTTCGGGCGCGATGGGATTCTGCGGCAGGATCGCCAGGGTGCGGGCGACCTGTTTGGGCCGGACCGAGGAGATGTCGTCGCCGTCGAGGTAGACCGCACCGGCCCGGGGTGGCAACAGCCGTGCGAGACAACGCAACAGTGTCGACTTGCCGCATCCGTTGGAACCGATGATCGTCGTGACCTGACCGTCGGGGATGTCGATGTCGAGGCCGTCGATGACGATCCGTTCGTCGTAGCCGACGGTCAGTCCGACGCCCCGCAATCGGGCGGTGGTGGCAGGGGATTCGAGGGATGACGCGGTCATACGCTCGCCTTTCGGGACATGACGATCATCAGGTAGATCAGGAACGGGCCGCCGATCGCCGCGGTGACGATGCCGACCGGCAGGCCGCCCGGCAGAACCGTGCGCACCATCAGGTCGCCGCCCAGTACCAACGACGCACCGATGACACCGGACACGAGCGGCGTGGGCACGGCGGTACCGGCCAGCCGCAGCGCGATCTGTGGGGCCAGCAGCGCGACGAAGGCGATGGGCCCGGCCGCGGACACGCTCAGCGCGCTCACCAGGACCGCGGTCAGGAGCAGCGTCGTCGACACCGCGCCGGTCCGGACTCCGAGTCCGCGGGCGAGATCGGGTCCGAGGCTGAGCATCCCGATCTGGCGGGCCAGGACGACCACCACGATGATGCTCGCGACGACACCGGCGGCGACCGGCCACACGTTGGACCAGCCGACGTTGGACACCGACCCGACGATCCACACCTGCGCACGAGCCACATCCCGGATGTCGGCGCGCGAGAGGAGGAACTGGGTCAGCGCCTGCAGCAACCACGTCATCCCGACGCCGATCAGCACGAGCCGGAACGGGTTGATGCCGCTGTTGGCCTTGCGACCCGGCCAGGCGAGGACGTACATCGCTACCGCGGTGAGCAACCCGCCGATCATCGCCGCCGCCGGGACGCCGAGATCGCCCAGCCAGGCACCCCAGCTGGTGGTCGAGAACGCGATGGCGGTCACCGCCGCCACGCTCGCGCCGGCGGTGATGCCGAGCATGTCCGGTGTGGCCAGAGGATTCTGGGCGATCAGCTGGGTCATCGAACCCGCAAGGCCCAGACCGAATCCCACGAGCAGGGCGACCAGCGCTCGGGGCAGAGCGACGTCGAAGACCACCACGTTCTCGACGCGGGTGCCGCCGCCGAGCAGGATGCGGGCGACGTCGACGGGGGTCAGCGGGAAGTCGCTGACACCGACGCTCGTGAGGAACAGGACGACCGTGACGGCCGTGGACACGACCGCGACGGTGAGCATCCGTGGTCGCACCACCATCGACAGCGGTTCGAAGGCGATCCGATAACCGCCGGGGTGCGGTGCGATCCGGCCCTTCGTCGTGGTTCCGGACGTGATGTCGGTCTTGATGGAGGTCGGCGGATTCACACGGTCCCCAATCTCTGTCGGCGGACCATGACGATGAGGAAGGGTGCGCCCACCAGTGCCAGCATGACGCCGACCTGCACTTCGCCCGGACGGGCGACGATCCGGCCGAGGATGTCGCATCCGACGAGCAGGATGGCGCCCAGCAGAGCGGAATACGGGATGATCCACCGATAGTCGGCGCCTACGAAGGCGCGGGCGATATGCGGTACGACCAGGCCCAGGAACACGATCGGCCCGCACGCCGCGGTCGCCGCGCCGATGAGCAGCGTGATGGTCAGGACGCCGAGGGCGCGGATGAGCACGACACGGGAACCGAGGGCCTTGGTCATGTCGTCGCCCAGGCTCAGGACGTTCAGGAAGAAGCCGCTCGCCAGCGCGAGGACGAGGCCCACCGTGATGAACGGCAGGCTCGCCCAGAACACGTCGATGCCCCGACCCGCGGTGGAGCCGACGCTCCAGAAGCGCCACTGGTCCAGCGAATTGGTGTCGACGAGCACGATCGCGGACGTGATGGCGGTCAGCATCGCGGTCAGGCCGGTGCCGGCGAGGACCAGGGTCAGTGGGCTCGAGCCGCTCAGCGACGACAGTCCGAACACCACGGTGGCGGCGATGATCGCTCCGACGAGACCGAAGAACATAAACGCGATCGGACTGGTGATGCCCAGCAGGTAGATGCCGCCGACGACCGCGCAGGCGGCACCCGCGTTGACGCCGAGCATGCCGGGATCGGCGATCGGGTTGCGGGTGTGGCCCTGGGTGATGGCACCGGCCGCGCCGATCGCGAGTCCGGCGGCGAGGCCGAGCAGAGTGCGCGGCACGCGCAGATCCCACACGATGCCGTCGACATCGGAATCCTTGGGCACCTGCGGCATCCGTAGGTTGATCAGCGCGTTCCAGATCTCTTCGACACCAGCGGTGAAGCTGGGCCAGATCTCGTCGAGCGGGACCGGTCGGGTGCCGAAGAGAACCGACGCGACGACCAGCGCTGCGAGGACCGCCAGGAGCAGCGGGATTCCGAAAAGTCGGAGGGATCGGCGCACGAAGGTAAACCTTACCAACCTTCTTCGACGCGGCGTCGCGCGCAGCGTCGAGCGCCTCGGCGGGTGTCGTTCGTATAACGAATTGCCGACGAAACCTGAGGGAAGGCTGTGCGCGCGGTAACACTTCGCTCAGGCTGGGTCGATAGTCCCGGTGTCGGTGGGCATCTCGGGCCGACCGCAGTAAGACCGGTCGTCGGTGGGGCGGCATGCCGCTCCCACGACGGCGACGTCGGGAAAACAGTGTCGCCTACGAACGAGGAGGATCGATGAAATCGCTGAAACGGGCTCTCACAGGGATTCTGGTCGCTGCAGGAATCGCCGGTGGATCGCTGGTGGGTGCCGCGCCGGCACAGGCCGCCGTTCCCAACCTCCAGATGACGGGCGGGGTCTACTGTCAGTTCGCAGCCCCTGGCACGCCGTGGAATCAGGCGTGGAGCATGACCCGGTTCATGCGTGTCACCGCGCGTGACGGCGATTTCCGTAACGTCACGCTGCAGGAGATCAACGGCGCGACGAAGTTCAAGTCGCTGCTGAAGAAGAACGAGTCGCTCACCATCAAGACCACCTGGTTCGGCTGCTTCCCGTCCTCCATCGCGGGGTACGCGATCTCCGATTACGCCGAGAACCTGACCGACAACGCCGGTTTCTGGTGGAACGTCCGGCGCATCGACAACCCGTTGGACCGATTCGGTACGGGCTCCTCCGCTTCAGCGGCCGCCCTGACCGGCGGTGGCACCGACGTCGCCGGCGTGCCGGCGATTCCGGGCCGTTGATCTCATCCGACGACAGTTGAGAATGCACCACAACTGAGCCATTCGCGCCGGGCGGCGTGCGGGGAGGACGCCCCCGCACCCGCCGGGCGCATGCGAAAGAGCGGCGACCGAGAGAACTCGGCCGCCGCTCTTATGGCTTCGACAGGCTCAGCCGGCGGGGGTGGACTCAGCCGGCGGGGGTGGGCTCAGCCGGCGGGGTGGATCACGCGGACGGGCGGGACACCTTGTCCGGCTCCGATGCGGCGAGCATGTCTTCGCGTTCGACGACTTTGACGCGTTCGCGGCCTTCGGCGGCGCCGAGGGCGCGTTCGTGTTCGTCGAGGCGGTACCAGCCGTCCCAGGTGGTGAAGGGGATGTTCTTGGACTCGAGGAGTTCGACGATGGCGTCTTCGCCGGGGTGGGCCGGGTCGAGGAGTGTGCCGGCTTCCATGTCCTTGAGGATGCAGTCGACGGTCTCGTTGGCGTCGCCCTTGGTGTGGCCGATGAGGCCGACGGGGCCGCGTTTGACCCATCCGGTGGTGTAGATACCGGTGAGCTGCTGCCCTTCGTCGAAGACGCGTCCGGCCTCGTTGGGGATGACCCCGGCCTGGGAGTCGAACGGGATCTGCGGCAGGTTGTCCGACAGGTAGCCGACCGCACGGTAGACCGCGCCGACCTCCCAGTCGGTGGTCTTGCCGGTGGGCTTGACGTTGCCGGTGCCGTCGAGCTGGGTGCGTTCGGTGCGCAGACCGACGACCTTGCCGTCGGCGCCGAGGATCTCGGTGGGGCTTTCGAAGAAGTGCAGGAACAGCTTGTGGATCGCGCCCTGTTTGGGTTCGCGGATCGCGTAGTTCTCGATGATGGTGGCGACCTGGTCGGTGATCTTCGACCCGCGGCGGGCGACGGCCGAGCCCTCGTCGTAGTCGATGTCCTCGGGGTTGACGATGACCTCGATGTTGGGGGAGTGGTCGAGTTCTTTGAGTTCGAGCGGGGTGAACTTCGCCTGGGCGGGTCCCCGGCGGCCGAAGACGTGGACCTCGACGGCCTTGTTGGCTTTGAGTCCGTCGTAGACGTTGGCGGGGATCTCGGTGGGCAGCAGTTCGTCGCCGGTCTTGGCGAGCACGCGGGCGACGTCGAGGGCGACGTTGCCCACACCGATGACCGCGACCTTCTCGGCCTCGAGGGGCCAGGTGCGGGGGAAGTCGGGGTGGCCGTCGTACCAGGCGACGAACTGGGCGGCGCCGTAGCTGCCGTCGAGATCGATGCCGGGGATGTCGAGGGCGCGGTCGTCGGTGGCGCCGGTGGAGAAGATCACCGCGTCGTAGTGGGCGCGCAGTTCGTCGATGGTGATGTCGGTGCCGTAGTCGACGTTGCCGAGCAGGCGGACCTGGGGCTTGTCGAGGACCTTGTGCAGGGCGGTGATGATGCCCTTGATACGCGGGTGGTCGGGTGCGACGCCGTAACGGATCAGACCGAACGGAGCGGGCATGCGCTCATACAGATCGATGCTGACCCCGCGGTCCTTGGCGGTGTCGGACTTCATCAACGCGTCGGCGGCGTAGATCCCGGCGGGACCGGCACCGACGATCGCAACCCGCAGCGGGCGGCTGTTGTCGCTCATGGAGTAGGTGTCTTCCGTTGCTCAGCACGCGAGGACAAGCAAATCTCGGTGACCCCCAGGTCCGCGCGTATGGATAAGGCCTATCCCTTCTACGGTAGGCGCTTGCTGTCCCCGACCAAAATCCGTCTGTGAGGTAACCCTCACTCGGCGGGTGCGCGGTGTCCGGCGGGTTCGGGCCCGCTACGCCTTGCCGGCGGCCGCGGCGATCGGTCCGACGGCCTGCTCGGCGACCCACGGGATCGTCAGGACCGTCGGCACCGACATCGCGCTGCCGACCTCCTGGGGCAGATAGACCACGCGGCCCGACTGCGCGACCGCCAGCCGGTTGAACGCCGCGTTGGACTTGAGCCGGTCGTTGGAACCCTGCCAGTCGACGGCGACGACGACGTCGGCCGAGTCCAGCAGGTTCAGGCTCTCGGCCGGCAGGTCACCGTAGAAACCGCTGGTCACCGAAGGTTGCAGCGCGGGCGGGAAGGTGAGTCCGTAACCGGTGAGGGTCTGTCCGCGCCCGTCGCCGGGGCCGTAGATCGACACGCCGCCGGTGGGGCTGGCGGTGACCACGACCGCCGTCTTCCCGGCCAGCTGCGGGTTCTGCTCCCGCACGTTCGCGAGGAACTGCTCGGTCTCGGTCACCTTGCGATCGGCGAGTTCGGGCAGGCCGACGGCGGTACCGATCTGGCGGGTCTGCGCGTCCCACGGCACCTGCCACGGCTGGAACTGGGCGGGCCGCAGGATCGTCGGGGCGGTCTTGCTCAGCAGATCGAACTGGTCGCGGGTGGGATCGGCGCCGACGGCGGTGATGAGGTCGGGCTCGGTGGCCAGCGCCTTGGGGATCTCGTCGCCGAACGCGCCGGACGCGTTCGGCAGCACCACCGGGTCGGAGTCCGCCAGGAGTTCGGCGTTCCACGGCGCCGACGCCTGGTCGGGGTCGGCGAACGGGGCGATCGTGGTGGGGGTGACACCGAGTGCGAGGAGGGTGTCGCCGTCACCCACGCCCATCGCGGCGACGCGCTTGGGTGCCTGGTCGACGGTCGCGGGGGCGTAGGCCTGCTGCACGGTGACCGGGATCGCGCCGGCCTCGGGCGCGGGGACCTGGGCCGTGCCGGAGTCGACCGTCTCGTCCGGCGGCGAACACGAGGTCACCACCAGGGCTGCCGCGAGCAGCCCGACGAGAAGGATGAGGGAACGGTGGGTGGAAGCGCGCATCCGGGTCCTCGCTGGTCGTTGCGGTCGGCGACGTCGTTCGCCGCGGAACTTAGGGCCACCTTACGCAGGACGTGTTCGATGTCGACGTCGTTCGGCGCTCTGCCCGGTGCGTCCGGGCTCCGACGACGCCGGTCTCAACCGCCGCCGGGACGCTCGATAGACTGCCCGCCATGGCCGAAGCTGCAGGTGAGGGCGACCAGAAGCCCCCGTCGTGGAAGAACGCCTGGCCGTTCTTCGTCGCGGCCGGCGTCGTGGGACTCGTGGTGCTCGGCGTCGTGCTGTCGAATGTGACCCGTCCGGCCGAGGACCGGGCCGGCGACTCGGCTCAGGTCCAGTACGCGATCAACGACATCTACACCGCGCGCAACGGTCCGAACTTCGGCGAATACCGGGCGAACACCTGCGCGGCCGACGTCGAGGCGGCCGACTTCGTCTCCGAGGAACAGTTCCTCGCCGACAACCGGGAGTCGCTGCTCGCCAACGGTCACATCGAGATCCCGGAGATCACCGAGCTGGTGGTCGACGGTGACCGGGCGACCGCGAAGGTTCATTGGCACTATGACAAGACCCCCGATGACGTGAACGTCGTGGACACGATCGTGGTGCGCGAGAACGGCGAGTGGAAGGTGTGTTCCTCATGAGCTATGCCGGTGACCTGACCCCGCGCGAGGCGTGGGAGAAGCTCGAGAACAACCCGGATGCGGTGCTGGTCGACTGTCGCACGCAGGCGGAGTGGTCGTTCGTCGGCGTGCCCGACCTCGAGGTCCTGGGCAAGCGCGCGATCTTCGCCGAGTGGACCACCTTCCCCGAGGGGCGTCGCAACGACGACTTCGTGGCACAGCTGCGTGATTCCGGTGTCTCCGACGACCAGGAGGTCATCTTCATCTGCCGTTCGGGGCACCGGTCGATCGGCGCTGCGGAGGCCGCGACCGCCGACGGTATCGCGAAGGCATACAACGTGATCGACGGGTTCGAAGGCGCCCTCGACGAGAACGACCACCGCGGGACGTCGGGCTGGCGTGCCGAGAACCTGCCGTGGAGGCAATCGTGAGTTCTGATCTGCCCGTCAGTCGTGAACTGCCTGAAGGGCTCTCGGCTGACACGATCGCGGTTCGCGGCGGGCTGGCGCGTTCGGGTTTCCACGAGACGGCCGAGGCGCTCTATCTCACGAGCGGTTACGTCTACGACTCCGCGGAGGCCGCCGAGCGAGCCTTCACCGGCGAGGACGAACGATTCGTCTACTCGCGCTACGGAAATCCGACCGTCGAGATGTTCCAGGAGCGGTTGCGCCGGCTCGAGGGCGCGGAGGCGTGTTTCGCCACCGCGAGCGGCATGGCCGCGGTGTTCGTCGCGCTCGGTGCACTGTTGAAGGCCGGCGACCGTCTCGTCGCCGCCCGCAGCCTGTTCGGTTCCTGCTTCGTGGTCTGCAACGAGATCCTCCCGCGCTGGGGGATCGAGACCGAGTTCGTCGACGGTGAAGACCTCGAGCAGTGGGAGCGGGCCCTGTCCAAGCCCACCGACGCGGTGTTCTTCGAGACACCGTCGAACCCGATGCAGAGCCTCGTCGACGTCGTGAAGGTGTCCGAGATGGCGCACGCCGCGGGCGCACAGGTGGTGCTGGACAACGTCTTCGCCACCCCGCTGCTGCAGCGGGGTCTCGAACTCGGCGCCGACGTCATCGTCTACTCGGGCACCAAACACATCGACGGCCAGGGGCGCGTCATGGGTGGCGCGGTACTCGGGACCAAGGAGTACGTCGACGGTCCGGTGCAGCAACTCATGCGACACACCGGTCCGGCACTCAGTCCGTTCAACGCCTGGACCCTCGTGAAGGGGCTGGAGACGATGCGTCTGCGCGTCGACGCCTCGGTGTCGTCGGCGCTGCGGATCGCCGAGTTCCTCGAGAGCGATCCGCGCGTGCGCTGGGTCAAATACCCCTTCCTGCAGTCACACCCGCAGTACGACTTGGCGAAGTCGCAGATGTCCGGCGGCGGCACGGTGGTGACCTTCGAGCTCAACGACCACGACGGCATCGACGGCAAGAAGCGCGCCTTCGAGGTCCTCAACGGCCTGCGGATCGTCGACATCTCCAACAATCTCGGAGATTCGAAGTCGCTGATCACGCATCCGGCGACCACCACTCATCGTGCGATGGGTCCCGAGGGACGCGCGGCGATCGGTCTGAGTGACTCGGTGGTGCGGCTGTCGGTCGGCCTCGAAGGGGTCGACGACCTGTTGGGCGACCTGGACCACGCGCTGGGGTGAGGGTAAGCGCTGACGTATTCCGTTGCGGCACAGCGCGAATCCGCCTCGGTGAGCGGGGCCGAGTCCCCGGAGGGTGGTGCCATTCAGTCGTTCCGGCGATCCCAGGCCGCTCGCACCGTACTCGGGATCCGTCCCTTGGAGGGCACCTCGATCCCTTGGGCGCGAGCCCACGCCCTGATCTCCGACGGTGTCGCCGGTGGACCGTGCAGGCCCTGCACGATGGGCTCGCTGCCGACGGTGAGCCGCCATTCGTGTAGCGCGGCACCGAGCCAGCGGTAGGTCCATTCCTCGGCGAGTTTGCGGTTGTCGCAAAAGACGATCGGCACGGTCGGAAACCGGACCTGCGCCTCGGCGACTGCCTCGGCCAGCGCGGCGCCGCTGACGTATTCGCGCGTGAACACCTTGCTGTATGAGGCTTCGACGACCACCGCGGCGCGTCGGAGTCCCGCGAGACCTGCCAACTGGTAGGTGAGAGTTCCCTTCATGAGACCGTTGCCGAGGTCGTCGATCGACTTGCGTTCGACGGCGGCGACCACCTGGTCGTCCTCGACGATCGCGTAATCGCCGGCATCGAGGCGGTGTCGAGTGGTGGTCGCCTGTTGATGACCGAAGGAGTAGGCGTACTTCTCGCCTGTGTCGACGACGATCTCGAGCGCCTGGCCGTGTGCCCGAGCCTTGGGAAGCGTGACGTTTGGACGCGCCTGCTTGGTGGTTTTGCGCGTCTGCCAGAAGATCATCTCGCGTCCGCGAGCCCGCGTGACGACGAACTGTGACCGATTCTCGCGAGCGCGGTCGAGCACCAGATCGATCGCCGCCCCGCGCCGCGTCACCGACCGAACCGGAAGACGTTCGACGATCTGCGGTGTGGTCGGCCATTCGTCGGCGCGATGACAATAGACCTTGCTGGTTCGCGGCCAGGTCTCCCTCACCTTCAAGACGATCCCGTCACTGCCGAGCGGAATCCGGACCAGAAAGGGCAGTGAGGAGCCCTGTTCCGGATTTCGGGCGATGATCAGGTCGTCGGGCATCATCGACGAGCGTAACGGGCGAAGATCGCGCGCGTCCGCAATTGATCCGCTCAGTCGAGTGCGGCGATGCCCAACGCGTTCAGGACCGTCCGCAGCTTGAACGCCGTCTCCTCGAGTTCGCCCTGCGGGTCGGAGTGTTCGACGATACCGCCGCCGGCCCACGTCCGGAGGCTGCGACGATCGGCCTCGAGTTCGAGGCACCGGATGGTGACCATCCACTCCCCGTCGCCGGCGGCGTCGCACCAGCCGACCGCCCCCGCATAGAAGCCGCGCTCACCCTCGACCTCGCGGATGATCTGCGCAGCAACATCACTCGGCGTGCCGCAGACCGCCGGGGTGGGGCCGAGCAGGAGTGCGAGATCGAGCGCAGTGGTCGCCGGGTCCCGAAGCCGCGCGCGGATCGGGGTGGCCAGATGCCAGACCTCCCCGGTCGACTGCAATTGCGGGGTCGACGGCGCGTCGACGTCGTCGCAGAGGTGTCCCAGCCGGTCTCGCAGGTGGTCGACGACGAAGGCGTGCTCGGCGAGATCCTTCGCCGAGGAGAACAATCCGTCGGCAGCGGCGCGGTCGACGACCGGGTCGGGTGACCGCGGCGCCGATCCCGCGTACGGGTGGCAGGTGACGACGGAACCCGACTTGCGCAGCAGCACTTCGGGACTCGCGCCCAACAGCCACGAACCCGAGCCGGTGGCCGCGCCGAGATCGACACCGAATGCGTTGTGTCCGGCATTGCCGCCCGCCAGTGCGTCGAGGAGTTGCAGAGGCTCGACCTCGGCGTCGAGCACGATGTCGACGCTGCGGGCGAGTACGACCTTGCCGACGTCGCCGGCGACGATCCGCTTCACCGCGTGTGCGACACGTTCGCGGTGCTCGTCGGCCGTGGGGTGCAGGGTCGTCGACACCGGGGTGCGCGTCAGCGGTGGTGTGCCTGCCAGCGGCGCCGCGTCGACGTGCAGGACTTCGGGCACCACCAGCGCGGCGGGCTCGGCGAGGTCGAAGGGGATCGCGCCGGTCAGACCGTCGACGGTCCCGGCGCGCAGGGCGGCCGAGGCGGCGTCGACGTCGGTGAACGCACGGACCGCGCCCATGCCCCGCACGGTGCCGTGCGGGCGGGACAACACGAACACATCAGTCGCTGACACCCCTGACACGCTACAGGTAAGTGTGCCCTAACTTCCGATCACGTTGAGTGAAAATTGACACGTCCGCGCGAGATCGACGACCCTTGGTCGTAGGTCATGAGTGCCAGTGACAAGCCCCGGCTCGCTGGTCGGCAACCCTCCTTCGCGGTGGGGTGCTCCGGGTGACGACCCGGCCGCGTACCGACCGGACGCGGCAAGCGCGAATTGTCTGAGGAGTTTCCTGCCGTGACCGCTGTCCTGTCCGCACCCGCCGGTCGCCTGTCGCCCGCAGTCGACGTCCGCTTCGACGCCGCCCGGGAATCGGTGCGGCAGTTCGTCCGTGCGCGGGTCGACGACACCGTCGTCTTCACCCGCGATGCCGCCGTTGCCCTCGACCTCGCGGCGCGCATCACTCCTGGCGACGTCGTCGTCCTCGACATCGGGCAGGGCGCCGACCTGCTGCGGTGGTGCGCACCACGGCAGGGGCGCGACCGGGCGCGGTTCGTCCCGGCCTGCGAGACCATCGAGGACACCTTGGTCGCGCTGGAGACCGAGCTCGCCTCGGCGCCGGCATCGTTCCTGGTCGTGACCGCGGTATCGGACATCACCGGCGAGGTGCTGCCGATCGGCCGGCTCGCCTCGCTCGCGCACCGGTCCGGGGCCCGCATCCTGGTCGACGCCGCGCAACTCGTCGGGCACCGGCCCGTCTCCGTCGTCAGCCACGGCATCGACTACCTGGCGGTCGGTGAACCGGGTCGGAAGACGGGCGGCGCCGGCGTCCTGATCGGTCGTCGTGACTGGTTCGACGCCGCCGATGTCGACGCCTCGCCGGACGCCGACGGCGTTTCCGGGGCCATCGCGGTCGCCGAGGCGTGTCGGGTGCTCGCCGATCTCGGACCCGAGACGATCGGGCTGCACGAACGACGCCTCGCCGAACGTCTCGACGCCGGCCTGGCCGCGATCGGCGGCTTCACGCCGCTGCGGATCTTCACCGATTCCACCGACCGCGCGGGAGTCGCGGGCTACACCGTCGACGGCCTCACACCGCCGGCCGATACGGTGCGCGCGAGTTTCGGAGCGGGCACCACCGTCGACGACATCGACCGGATTCTCGACGCATTCCGGGCGCGAACCGAACAGACCGACCGAACAGGGGTGAGTAGATGACCATCGAACTCGACGCACGTGCTGACCGCGGCACCGTGATCGCCGCACCGACCGCCACCCCGACGGCCCCGATCAGCATCGGACGTCCGGGATTCCAGATCGCGCTCGCGGGAGACGAACTCGCACAGACGTTTCCGATCGTCGTGCGGCGTGAGACCCTCCGCGAGGCGCAACGCGCCCGTTCCCTGCTTCGGGCCGGCAGCCACGATCAGGCCAAGTTCGTGGTGGCGCTCGAGGTGGAGGTGGCCGTCGCGCCAGACGCCGCGTCGGCGCGCACGGCTGCTGCTGCGGCGGTGGACGCGTCGTCGGAGACGAGTTCGGGGACCATCCGCTACATCGGGACGACCCACGGACTGATCACGCTGGTCCGCGACATCTACGCAGCCGAGGTCGCCGACGCCGTGATCCTCATCCCGATCGACGGCGCGGCCACCGAACGCCGCATCCGCGAACAGATCCTACCGGTGCTCGCCGAGCAGCGGTACCGCGTGGCCTGACAGCCGGCGCGGCTTCTCGCCGGTTGAGCCGTGTCGAGACAGACGACACCGCCGGCACCATCTCGAATGATGGTGCCGGCGGTCTTGTGTGCGGGGGAGATCAGCCGCGCGAGGGCTCGTTGGCCGCGTCGGGGTGCGCAGCGAGGCGATCGATGGCCTCCTGTGCGATCTTCTCGGCCTGGTCGCGGCCGACCCATCCGCCCGGGTCGACCTCCTTGCCCGGCTCGAGGTCCTTGTAGTGCTCGAAGAAGTGGGCGATGGGTCCCAGCTCGTATTCGGACACGTCGGAGATGTCCTTGATGTGGTCCCAGCGCACGTCCTTGGCGGGGACGCAGAGGAGCTTGTCGTCGCCACCGGCCTCGTCGGTCATGGTGTACATGCCGACGACCCGTGCGCGCACGATGATGCCGGGGAACACCGACTCGGGGAGCAGGACCATCGCGTCGAGCGGGTCGCCGTCCTCACCGAGGGTGCCGTCGATGTAGCCGTAGTCGGCCGGGTAGCCCATCGAGGTGTACAGGTAGCGGTCGAGGTAGACCTTGCCCGTCTCGTGGTCGACCTCGTACTTGTTGCGGCCACCTTTGGGGATCTCGATGGTCACATCGAATTCCACAGTTCCTCCTGGCAGTCTTGATCGGGGATGCCGCGTCGGGCCGAAACGCCCGCACGCTGCCCCAACGATACTGTTGGTCCGGCGACCTCGATGTTCGTACCCCTCGTTGTGCGTATGTCCGGGCCGTTCCATCGACCGTCAACCGCGAGAGACCCGGAGGCTTTGTGGGCGCATCCACCCGAAACGGCGGTCGTTCCGGTCGGAGACTTCTGTGGTGGACGATCACCGCGGTGGTGATCCTGGCCCTCGTCGCGACGGCCTCGGTGGTCATCGCGCTCCGGCTCGACCGGGAACCCGAACTGCCGCCGGGGGTTCCCCCGCAGCCCGCCGCGATCGCCGTCGACCCCCGGATCGACCCGGTGGTCGCCTCGGCGCCGGAGCCCACGCCGAGCGGTGTGTCGCGGGCCATCGCGCCGGCACTGCGGAATCCGGCGCTCGGCGAACTCACGGGCATGATCAGCGACTCGCTGACCGGCGCGGTCCTGTGGACCAGCAACCCCGAGCGTCCGCGGATCCCCGCGTCGAACGCCAAGGTCCTCTCGGCTGCGGCCGTGCTCGAAGCCGTGCCGCACGATCAGCGACTGACCACGACGGTGGTGGCCGGCAGCAACGGGCAGATCATCCTCCGAGGTGCGGGTGACCCGACCCTGTCCGCACAGCCCGCCGGCACCGACACCTTCTACACCGACCCCGGTCGCATCGCCGACCTCGCGCGGCAGATCGAGGACACCGAGATCCCGGTGACGTCGGTGGCCGTCGACCTGCGCGCGTTCTCGGGTCCGACGATGGACACCACCTGGGACCGCCGGGACATCCAGGGTGGCGACATCGCGCCGATCGAATCGCTGATGGTCGACGGCGCCCGGCTCGAACCGCTCGACGAGTACTCGCCGCGCACCGCGGCCCCGGGCATCATGGCCGGCGAGGCGCTGGCCGCGGCTCTCGGCGTGGAGGGGCCCGTCACCGAGGTGACCGGTACCGCCAGGGCCGGAGACGACCGCGTGATCGCGAAGGTCGAGTCGGCGCCGCTGGTCACCCGGGTCAACGACATGCTGCGCTACAGCGACAACGTCCTCGCCGAGACCCTTGCCGTCGAACTGTCTGTGCACCGTGGCGGACCGCCGACCCATGCCGGCGGTGTCGACGCCATCGAACAGGTGCTGTCGTCGATGTTCCCGGACCAGTGGGCAGGTACGACCCTGCATGACGCATCCGGGATCTCCTACGCCAACCGGACCACGCCAGAACTGCTCGACGCGGTGATGACCGCCGCGAGCGGGCCCAGCAGGCCGGCGTTGCGGCCCATGCTCGACGGTCTGCCGATCGCGGGTGGCACCGGCACCCTCGTGGACCGGTTCGACCCCGCCGGCAACCCGGGCGCGGGCTGGGCGCGGGCCAAGACCGGAACACTCACCGGGGTCAGTTCGTTGACCGGCATAGTGCAGACAGTCGACGGCCGCGTGCTGTCGTTCGCCCTGATGTCCGGCGGCACCTCGCCGGCGGACGCGCGACCCGCCCTCGACGCCGTGGTGGGTCAATTGAGAGAGTGCGGGTGCCGATGACCACTTCAGGAATCGCCGGGTCGGAGATGACCGAAGCAGGCGACGAGGGCTCTGCCGACCGGGAGCGTGGGGCGGGAATCGGATCGCAGATCGACTGGTCGCTGGCGGCGTCCACGGCAAAACGCCTCGCACGTCCCGGACCCAAGACGACCGCGTACACCTACGAGTCGGCCCGCGCCGAGCTGGCCGACGCCGCGACGCGTGCCGAGGCCCCGGTGCGGGAGGTCACCGGTCTGGCCGACGGCCTGCGCGTGCCGACCACCCGAGTCCTCGATCGGGCGGGCTGGATCGATGCCGCGTCCCTGTCGATGCGGTCGATGCTCGGTGCTGGCGAGGACACCCTCGACGGGAGTTCGCCCGGACTCGGAGCCCGATTCGGTGGCCTACAGGCGGGTGGACTCCTCGCGTTCCTGTCGACCGCGATCCTCGGTCAGTACGACCCGTTCACGCCGGATCCGGACACCGGCGAGCCCGGGGTGTTGATGGTGGTGACGCCGAACATCGTCAACGTCGAACGCCAGCTCAAGGTGGTTCCGTCGGACTTCCGGTTGTGGGTGTGCCTGCACGAGGTGACCCACCGCGTGCAGTTCTCCGCCAATCCGTGGCTGCGCGACTACATGCAGGACAACGTGGCCGTGCTGACCTCCGACGCCGGCGAGTCGACCACCGAGATCGTCACGCGGATGACCAAGGCGCTCAAGGGTTCCGACGGTCCGCGCGAAAAGGGTGTGATCGGGGCGATGCAACTGCTGCAGAGCCCGGAGCAGCACGCCGCCTTCCAACGCATGATGGTCCTGGGCACGCTGCTCGAGGGTCACGCCGACCATGTCATGGACGCCGTGGGACCGGCGCATGTGCCGTCGGTGGCGAGCATCCGAGCCGCCTTCGACAAACGTCGCACCGCACCCCAGAACCCGGTCCAGCGGCTCATCCGGGCGCTCATCGGGATGGACGCCAAGCTCGCGCAGTACATCCGCGGCAAGGCCTTCGTCGACGCGGTGGTCGAGGCCGTCGGGATGGAGCGGTTCAACGTCGTGTGGACCTCGCCGGACACGATGCCGCTGCCGAGCGAGATCGACGACCCGCAGGCATGGATTCAGCGGGTCTTGTGAGACGGGCGGTCGCGGAGTTCGCGGCCGCTCATCTCTCGGGGCCGCAGGTCTGTGTGGGCCTCTCCGGCGGACCGGACTCGCTCGCGCTGACCGCGGCCGCCGTCGGCGCGGGTCTGGACGTCACCGCGCTGATCGTCGACCACGGACTGCAGCCGGACTCTGCTCGGGTCGCCGCGGCGGCGGGAGAGGTGGCGGGGAGTCTGGGCGCCCGCGTCCGGGTGCTACCGGTGCGCGTCGGGCGGCGTGGCGGCCTCGAGGCCGGAGCCCGTGAGGCCAGGTATGCGGCGCTCGACGAGGCCCGCGCCGAGCGGCCCGTACTGCTCGGCCACACCGCCGACGACCAGGCCGAGACCGTGCTGCTCGGGTTGGCCCGCGGGTCCGGGTCCCGCTCGATCGCGGGCATGCGTGCGTGGAACGACCCCTGGGCCCGGCCGTTGCTCGGCGTCCGCCGGCGGCAGACGCTGGCGGCCTGCACCGAACTCGGTCTCGCGCCCCATCGCGATCCGCACAACGACGATCCGCGGTTCACCCGTGTCCGACTGCGAACCGAGGTGCTGCCGCTGCTGGAGGAGGTTCTACACGGCGGGGTCGTCGACGCGCTGGGTCGCACCGCCGAGGGCCTGCGGGCCGACAACGACGCGCTGGACGAGTGGGCGGCCGGTCTCCTCGCCGGGGCCGGCCGAGACGAGGGGCTGGCGATCGCGCCGTTGCTCGCCGTGCCGCTCGCGGTCCGTACGCGTGTCCTGCGCGCCTGGCTGCTCGGCGTCGGCGCCACCGAACCGACGCACCGCGTCATCTCGGCCGTCGACGATCTCGTGGCGACCACCGGGAACGCGCGGTCGCAGGTGGCCATCGGCGGCGACCCCGAAGCACGACGCGTCGTCGTACGTGCCGGGGAAACACTGACGGTCCGCCTCACCGCGAGGTGAGACGGACCGTCGTAGTCGATTGTCTAATTAACCGCGCGGAGGTCGGAACGGCGAGTTGATCGTCTGGAAGTACTGGATACCCGCTCCAATCAGGGTGCCGCCGCCTCCGAGTGCCAAACCAACGATTCCGCCAGCTGCTGCGCCGACGGGAATGCCGACTATGATGCAGCCGATGGGGGTGAGGGTGACGGATGTCAGGGCGCACCCGAGGACCCCACCCACGATGCCACCCAGGATTGTTCCAACGAGCGACGAAATTGTCATGCCCGTGCGCACCTGTGAGTAGAGCCTCTCGAGGGCTTGGTCATCCCGCTCCTGCTTGGTTTGGGGCGCCGCGACCTGGTGACGCGCGATGCCACGCAATCTGTTCACCTCTGTGGCAGCCACCGGCGTTGCGCGGGCGAGATCCCGTGACGGAACGAGCGTGACCGAGTTGTCCGCTTGACGTGCGTCGATCGGGAACTGGTTGTACTCCTTGCGGTAGTTCAGCGGCATGCGAAACAGCTCGGTACCGGCAAGGTCACGAATGGAAAGAGCTCCACCAGAAGTGCTCACCGACGCGTTGTGGACATTCAGCGTGAGCGAGTCAGCATTCCACGAAGCGTCGTAGGTCGCGTTTGGGGCCTGCTTGGGCGCAGCCTGCGCACTACCGGCAAATGCCGTGATCGCCGCTGTGACAAGCGAAATGGTAGCGATGATAAAGACTTGCGCACGGGTACGCGGGCTGGTCGCGTGCTGTCGGTGAGGTGACATGAAGTGGATCTTTCCGGTAGGGGCATGGGGAGGGGCCGGGCTGGCTGTATTTCCTGGCGCTGAAGAAAGTGGATGGCCCCGGTGATCCCACTGGACACAGTTACGCTTACAGAACGTGCCGGTAATCAAAGTGAAATTGTTCCGTCAGTGATCAATGGTGCCATTTGTTATAGCAATGTGACTAATCCTGCAAAATCTACCGGCCGGATTGGTCCAAACGATCGACAAGCGGTCCGCTGTCCCCGGCACGGTGGGGGAGAGTCCGGGGTGAGGCGGCACCCATGAGGACTACATGCGAAGCTGGGACCGTGCAGTTTGCCGATCCGTATGCCGCCGACATCGACGCTGTCCTGATCACCGAGGAAGAGATCAAGCAGCGCACCGCCGAACTCGCCCAGTCCGTGGCGTCGCGCTATGCCGACATCGAGGAGGATCTGGTCCTCATCGGTGTCCTCAAGGGCGCGATCATGTTCATGACGGACTTCGCCCGGTCGCTGCCGATCCCGTCGCAGATGGAGTTCATGGCGGTCTCCAGTTACGGGTCGTCGACCTCGTCCTCGGGTGTGGTCCGCATCCTCAAGGACCTCGACCGCGACATCGAGGGACGCGACGTCCTGATCGTCGAGGACATCATCGACTCCGGTCTGACGCTGTCCTGGCTCATGAAGAATCTCGCCACACGGTCGCCACGCAGCCTGGAGGTGTGCGCTCTGTTGCGCAAGCCGGACGCCGTGCGTTCCACCATCCGGGTCGCCGACGTCGGGTTCGACATCCCCAACGAGTTCGTCGTCGGATACGGCCTCGACTACGCGGAGCGATACCGCGACCTTCCCTACATCGGACGACTGAAGCCGTCGGTGTACACGCACTGATCCATCGCCGGCGCATGACGCGGCGCCCGCGTGTCCGACCTGCGAGGGAACGGTTTCACCAGCGCGATCGTTGACCGGTAGCCTCAATGTGTACGTCGACGGGAAGGACATGGGAACGGCGTCGGCACCGGGACTCGATCCCGTGAGCCCGCACGACCCCCACCAACTGGCATGAACCGTAAGACAGTCTTCCGCAACCTCGCCATCCTGGCGCTCATCCTGCTCGCCCTGTGGGGCTGGAGCGTGATGAGCGACTCCGGTCGGGAGTACCGCGGCGTCGACACCTCTGTCGCACTGCAGCAACTCAACGACAAGAACACCAAGTTCATCAGCATCGACGACCGCGAGCAGCAGCTGCGCATCGAGCTGAACACCCCGATCAAGGTCAACGACGCCGACGCCGACAAGATCAGCGCCAAGTACCCGGCGCAGGCGGGGGACCAGGTCTTCGAGGCCGTCCAGGGCACCGGCGCCCCGTACACGACCAACGTCAACGAGCAGTCCGTCCTGTGGCAGATCCTCATCTTCGTGCTGCCGATGATCCTGCTGTTCGGTCTGTTCTTCTTCGTGATGAGCCGTATGCAGGGCGGTGGCCGCGGCGGCGTGATGGGCTTCGGCAAGTCGAAGGCCAAGCAGCTCACCAAGGACATGCCGAAGACGACCTTCGCCGACGTCGCGGGCGCCGACGAGGCCGTCGAAGAGCTCTACGAGATCAAGGACTTCCTGCAGAACCCGACGCGGTATCAGGCGCTGGGCGCCAAGATCCCGCGCGGTGTGCTGCTCTTCGGCCCTCCCGGAACCGGCAAGACGCTGCTGGCCCGCGCGGTGGCCGGCGAGGCGGGCGTCCCGTTCTTCACGATCTCCGGTTCGGACTTCGTCGAGATGTTCGTCGGCGTCGGCGCGTCGCGTGTGCGTGACCTGTTCGAGCAGGCCAAGAACAACAGTCCGTGCATCATCTTCGTCGACGAGATCGACGCCGTCGGCCGACAGCGCGGCGCGGGTCTCGGCGGTGGTCACGACGAGCGTGAGCAGACGCTCAACCAGCTCCTCGTCGAGATGGACGGGTTCGGCGACCGCTCGGGCATCATCCTGATCGCGGCCACCAACCGCCCCGACATCCTCGATCCGGCTCTGCTGCGCCCCGGACGTTTCGACCGGCAGATCCCGGTCGGCAACCCCGACATGGCGGGTCGCCGGGCCATCCTGAAGGTCCACGCCAAGGGCAAGCCGATCGACTCCGACGCCGATCTCGACGGTCTGGCCAAGCGCACGCCCGGCATGTCCGGAGCGGATCTGGCCAACGTCGTCAACGAGGCGGCGCTGCTCACCGCACGGGAGAACAAGCAGACGATCACCGCCGAGGCCCTCGAAGAGGCGGTCGACCGGGTCATCGGCGGTCCGCGCCGCAAGTCCCGGATCATCAGCGAACACGAGCGCAAGGTCGTGGCCTACCACGAGGGCGGCCATACTCTTGCTGCCTGGGCGATGCCCGATCTCGACCCGATCTACAAGGTCACGATCCTGGCGCGCGGGCGCACCGGCGGCCACGCGCTCGCCGTCCCCGAGCAGGACAAGGACCTGATGACCCGCTCGGAGATGATCGCGCGGCTGGTGATGGCGATGGGCGGCCGTGCCGCCGAGGAACTGGTCTTCCACGAGCCGACGACCGGCGCGTCGTCGGACATCGACCAGGCGACGAAGATCGCGCGTGCGATGGTCACCGAGTACGGCATGAGTTCGAAGTTGGGTGCGGTGCGCTACGGCCAGGACCAGGGCGATCCGTTCCTCGGCCGGTCCATGGGCTCGCACACCGACTACTCCGCGGAAATCGCGAGCGAGATCGACGACGAGGTGCGCCGGCTCATCGAGGCCGCGCACACCGAGGCGTGGGCCATCCTGACCGAGTACCGGGACACGCTCGACGTGCTCGCGACGCAGCTCCTCGAGAAGGAGACGCTGACCCGCAAGGACCTCGAGAAGATCTTCGCCGACGTCGACAAGCGTCCGCGGATCACCGCGTTCAACGACTTCGGCGAACGCACTCCGAGTGACAAACCGCCGGTGAAGACGCCGGGAGAGCTGGCGATCGAACGCGGTGAGCCGTGGCCGCCGCCGGAGCAGGCCAAGATCCCGGAACCGGTGGGTGCCGGCTATCCCGGTGGGCCGCAGGTCCCCGGCCAGGTGCCGAACTACCCGCCGATCTATCCCGAGCCGGGCGGTCCGACACCCCCGACGCAGGGCAGTCCCGAACCGCGGTACCCCGACCACGGATATCCGCCGGCCGATCCCGGCCCCCACTATCCGAATCCCCAGTATCCGAACCCCCAGTATCCGAACCCGAACTACCCCAACCCGCAGTATCCGGACCCGGGCAACGGCCGGACGGCACCCGGGTCGGGCGGGCCGTACGGGGGCGGCACGCGTCCGGATTACGGCGCGCCGCGCGACTGGTCCGCACCCGGTTGGCCGCCCGAGCCCGACCCGCGGTCGGGTCGCAACGGCGACACGAACGGCTGGGGCCATCGCGCCGGTGACGACGACTCGCGTCCGAGTTCGTAAAGTGGCCGGATGAGTATCAGCGAGCGGCGGGACGCCGTACTCGAGGGACCCCGGTCCGACTTCGACCAGGCACGCGCCGAAGCCGCGGTCCGCGAGTTGCTGCTCGCCGTCGGCGAGGACCCGGATCGGGAAGGTCTGATCCGGACGCCCACCCGGGTGGCGAACGCCTACCGGGAGATGTTCGCCGGCTTGTACACCGAGCCCGACGAGGTCCTCGCCACGACGTTCGACGAGGACCACGACGAGCTGGTGCTGGTGAAGGACATCCCGATGTACTCCACCTGCGAGCATCACCTGGTGTCGTTCCACGGCGTCGCCCACGTCGGCTACATCCCCGGGGCGTCGGGCCGGGTGACCGGGCTGTCCAAGTTGGCACGCCTGGTCGACCTGTACGCGAAGCGTCCGCAGGTCCAGGAGCGGCTCACCAGCCAGATCGCCGACGCGATGATGCGCAGACTCGAGCCCCGCGGGGTGATCGTGGTGATCGAGGCCGAGCACCTGTGCATGGCCATGCGCGGTATCCGCAAACCCGGCGCGACGACCACCACGTCGGCGGTGCGCGGCATCTTCAAGACCAGTGCGGTGTCCCGCGGCGAAGCCCTCGACCTGATCACCCGGTGACGCAGGCGCACGCAGTCCCCGCCGGCGGCGGTGTGCACCGGACTCTCGTGATGGGCGTCCTCAACGTCACCGCCGACTCCTTCTCCGACGGCGGCCGCTACCTCGACGCCGATGCGGCCATCGCGCATGGGCTCGAACTCATCGAGCAGGGTGCCGACCTCATCGACGTCGGTGGCGAATCGACCCGGCCCGGCGCGGTCCGGGTCGACCCCGGTCTCGAGGCGGAGCGCGTGGTCCCGGTGATCGGCGAACTCGCCGCGCGCGGGGTGACCGTGTCTGTCGACACGATGCGCGCCCCGGTCGCGGCCGCCGCGATCCGGGCCGGCGCCGCGATCGTCAACGACGTGTCCGGCGGGCGTGCCGACGCCGACATGGCGCGGGTCGTCGCGGACGCGGGATTGCCGTGGATCCTGATGCACTGGCGCCCGGCCGGGGACAGCACGGACCGGCGGTTCACGCACCGCAGTGGAGACGTCGACGGGTACCGGGACGTGGTCGCCGAGGTGAGTGGGGAACTGCTGGCCCAGGTCGATGCGGCGGTGTCGGCCGGCGTCGACGCCGACCGCCTCATCCTGGATCCGGGGCTGGGCTTCGCCAAGACCGCCGAGCACAACTGGGCCCTGCTCAACGCATTGCACACCATCACCGGGCTCGGCTTCCCGGTGCTGGTCGGAGCCTCCCGCAAACGCTTCCTCGGGTCGCTGCTGCGTCGCGACGGTGCGGATCGGCCGCCCGCCGGACGTGATGTCGCCACCGCGTCGGTCTCGGCGCTGTCCGCCGCCGCGGGCGCGTGGGGGGTGCGCGTCCACGACGTCGCGAGCAGTCGCGACGCGGTCGCGGTCGCGGCGGCCTGGCGCACCGGCGGTTCCCGAACCTCGTCCTCGGTAGGAGACTCGAATGGCTGACCGGATCGAACTGCGCGGCCTCAAGGTGCGCGGCAATCACGGTGTGTTCGACCATGAACGGGCCGACGGCCAGGACTTCTACATCGACGTCGTGCTCTGGCTGGACCTACGGGCCGCCGGCGAGTCCGACGACCTCGCCGACACCGTCGACTACGGCGCGCTCGCGCAGCAGGTCGCCGGCATCGTCGGGGGCGAACCGCGCAACCTCATCGAGAAGGTGGGGGCCGAGGTTGCGGAGTCGATCATGACCGACGAGCGCATCGATGCCTGCGAGGTGACCGTGCACAAGCCGTCGGCGCCGATCCCACTGACCTTCGACGACGTCGCGGTGGTGACCAGACGTTCCCGCAAGGGGACGCGATGAGCCGCGCGGTGCTCTCGGCCGGTTCCAACATCGGTGACCCGACCGCGCACCTGCGTTCGGTCGTCGAGGCTTTCGCCGACGACCTGGTCGCGGTGTCCGCGGTCTATTCGACGCCGCCGTGGGGCGGGGTCGAGCAGGAGGACTTCCGCAACATCACGCTCGTCGTCGACGGCCCGCACGATGCGCGCGGATGGCTCGAGCGCGGATTCGAACTCGAGCGGGCGGCCGAACGGACGCGCGAGATCCGCTGGGGGCCGAGAACTCTCGACGTCGACGTCGTCACCGTGTCCGAGTCCGGCCAGGTCGTCGTGTCCGGGGACCCGGACCTGACACTGCCCCATCCCCGTGCCGCGCAACGGGCTTTCGTCCTCGTCCCGTGGCTCGAGATCGAACCCGATGCCACCCTCTGGACCCCGGACGGGGCGCGCGCGGTGTCCGATCTCGTGGCCGGGCTCGACGCCGCAGAGCGGGACGCGGTGCGTCCGGTCGGCCGCCTGACCGGGGTCGACTCGTGACCGCGCCGGACCCGCGCCGGCCGGATCAGGACGACGAGGAAACCGGTCTCGGTCCCACCCGGGTCCGCGATCTCGCCGTCATCGCAGCGGTCACGGCGATCGTCGCGTGGATCCTGGTGCGGTACAACTACTCCGATTTCCCGCCGCTGCCGTTGCTCGCCGGTGTGGTGCTGTATGTGCTTGCCGCACTCGAGATCGTCATCGCCTTCGTCGTCCGTTCCCGGGTCGATTCGCGGGATGTCGGTCGCGCGCGGGGACAACTCCATCCGCTCACTGCCGCGCGAGTGCTGGCCCTGGCCAAGGCTTCTGCGATCCTCGGCGCGATCGCCGTCGGGGTGTGGCTGGGTCTGCTGGCCTTCCTGCTCGGCCAACACGATCTGGCCGCTGCCGACCACGACCGGCCGGGCGCGATCGTCGGACTGATCGGCGGGGTGGTCCTCGTCGGTGCCGCGCTGTGGCTCGAGTACTGCTGCCGAGCACCCGACGATCCGTCCGCCGTCGGCGGTCCGTGAGGGTCGGGGCGAGTGTCGGACGCCCCGCCCACTCGTCGCCTAACATGTCGACTATCGGAGAAACTCCGCACCCGCCTGCGGTCCGAATGCACTCACAGCGGGTAAATTCACGATCATGACGACCTCGAACGGCCGTGCCGCCGACTCGCGCCGCTCGAGTCGGTCGACGGCTCAGTGGTTGCTCGGCCTCTTGATCGTGCTCGCATTGATCGCCAGCATCCTGATGGTCTTCACCGACAGGCTGTCGATCACCGGCTCGCTGGCAGTCATCGCGGCGTTGTGGGCGGCCGTCATCGGCGCGATCCTGGTGACGAAGTTCCGTCGACAGGCCGAGAGCGCCGAGGCGAAGAGCCGTGACCTCCGGTTGGTCTACGAACTGCAGCTGGAACGCGAGATCGCCGCGCGTCGGCAGTACGAACTCGATGTCGAGACGACCATCCGCAAAGAGGTCACCGCCGAGTCGAACGAAGAACTCTCCGAGCTCAAGGCCCAGGTGCTGGCGTTGCGTTCCAGCCTGGAGATGCTCCTCGGTGAACCGCTGCCGGATCAGCGGGTCGCCCTGTCGAGTGAGAAGATGCGCGAACTGGCCTCGGGCCTGAACGACGAATCACGCGCGGGACGTCGATCCGGTGCACCCTACGGCGGTGGCTTCTCCGGTGATATCGGTGGCGTGTCCTCCTACGGCGCCACCTACGCCGACGACGGGGTGCTCGCCGCGCGCGACTTCGCGGCGACGGCTCCGACCGCGGACGACGGCAGGCATACGGGACCGGTCGATCCCAACGAGATGACCGAGGTGATCCCGGTCGTCACCGACGACCCGATCTCGGGCCGCATCGCCACCGAGGTATCGCCCGACGAGCCCGCGGCGACGAGCGCGCCGGCAGAACCCTCTGCCGCGACGGGGACGTCCGGGAGGACGTCCGACTCAGACGTCTCCGACGCCGAGATCGTCGACACCGATCACGCCGACGGCCCGAAGGCCTCCGCAGGCGCCGAGACCTCGGGTGCGGACGGTGCGTCGACCGGCGCCGGAGAGTCCGCGTCATTGCCGTTCTCCGGGGGCTTCTACCTCGGGAACGACACCGACGCGGCGGATACCCGAGGCCCGGGATCGCAGTCGCCGGTCGCGGACGCGAATCAACCGCTCTACACCGACGACACCCCGACCGACGAATGGTCGACCCGGGCGGCGTCGGGCGAAGCACCCGAGAGCGATGAGACCCCGGGCGTCGCGGATGCTTCCGACGACGTGGAGCCCCCGCCCTTCCTCGGGTCCGCTGGACGACACGAGAATCAGCCGGGCGGTCGGCCCGCGGAGTCCTCCGGCGGTGGTCGTCGACGCCGTGCGGTTGCCGACGACGCGGAATCGGCACACTCGGCGGGGTTGCCCGTCTCCGAACTCCTGAGCCAGCTGCGGTCACAGACGGAGTCCACCGGCGGCGGACGGCGCCGACGGAACGGCTGATCCGCCCGGCCGCTTGCGACGCTGCCGGGTCGCGGTCCGATGCCCCTGTCATCCGTCCGGGTGCATCTGCGGCGTTGCCGCGGATTCGCCGATACGAGTTGGACGATCGCCCTAGTATTCCCGTATGAGCGAGACGCTCGCGGGTGGGGAGTTCGGTCTCGGGCCGGGGTCCGATCCGTCGATGGCCGCGATCCGCCACACCAAGCGCGGGAACGCGGTCAAGCAGTCGCTGGTGAGCACCGCGGTGTTCCTGCCGGTCATCGCGTGGTGGCCGACGGTGTTGTGGCTCTTCACCTTCGACCCGCTCGACGGCACCCCGTTCCGCGAGTACCACGCGAACCTCCAGGCCAACGGTCCCGAGGCGAGCCTGTTGCTCATCTGGTCGCTGACGGCTTTGATGCCGCTGTACATGGTTCTCGTGCTGGGGATCTGGGCTCGTAATCCGATGCGGTCGGGGATCGCGGTGGTGATCGGCGCGGTCGGAGCACTCGGATTCTGGGGTGGTCAGGTCCCGGTCCTGGTGCGATCGGGAGACTACCCCGTGCTCACGTTCTGTTCGGAGCACATGCCCGCCTTCGTCGTGATGCTGATCGTGGCGTGGTCGGTCGCGCGTCGACGTGGATTCTGGTGGGTGCTGGCCATTCCGGTCATCATGCTGCTGGCGATCAACGCGTACGAGGGCTGGGCGTCGAACCCGGTCGACGCGATCGTCGACGGCACCGGGAGACTCCTCGACGTCCCGGCCTCGCAGGTACTGGACCCGTTCTCGCCGAGATTCCGTTCACCGTTCGACGACGTGGTCGACATCGTGGCGGGCATCCTGACCCTGTGGGTGGTCGACGCCGTGTTCGGCGCGTTGTCCAGGCAGGCGCGTGAGCCGCAGCAGTCCCGGCCGGGGAGCTGGCGCTGACGAAATCCGTTGCCATGACGTCGAAGTCAGAACTGCATCGCCACGGCGCGTCCGACGGTGAACGCGATGAACCCCAGGCTCAGCACGACGCCCAGGACGCACAGCACGCGGGCGAACCGCCCGGCCGAACCCGGCTGACCACGGCCGGCGAGATACCAGCCGGCCACGCCGACCGGCAGGCCCAGTCCACCGACGACGCTCAACGGGATCGCCGCCACACCGCATGCGAGCGACGCGGTGGTCCGCCGGGTCGCACCCGCGCCGGGCCGAGGTGGGTCCAGCACCGGTAGATCGCGCGAGGCGCGGACCGTCGACGACCCGGGATCATGCTGTGGGACAGCGTGTCCGGGGAGTCCGGAGTACGCCGTCGCGCCCCGTGCGATGGTGGGCCGAGGGCCGTCGTCTCCCGGTTGGGTGGCACCGGCGACCGGGATCGCAGCGGTGGGTGCGAAGGCGGTCGGGGGCAACGCCGGCGGTCGTGGTCCGGACATCGGTGGACCGAACGTCGGTGCCGCGGCGTGGCCGCGCACGGTGCGCTCCGGCCGCGGTGGCGCCGGGGCGAACACCGTCGAGTCGATCGCCGAACGGAGTTCGGCGGCAAAGGCCCCCGCCGACGACGGACGGTCCGTCCGGTTCTTTGCGAGACCGGAGCGCACCACGTCGGACACCGCCGGCGGCACGTCGGGCCGGAGGTCGGACAGCTCCGGGGGCGGGGTGCTGAGGTGGTGGTGGATCATCATGGCGGGCGTCCGTGCAGCGAACGGCACTGTGCCCGTGATTAATTCGAAGACGGTGCAGGACAGCGAGTAGACGTCGCTGCGGGCATCGAGGGTCTCGGCCGAGAGCTGCTCGGGTGACGAATAGGGGAACGAGCCGATGACGAGATCCGTCGAGGTGAGCGAGGTGGCACCACCGTCGGTCGGGCGCGCTATCCCGAAGTCCGCCAGCCGGATACGCCGGCGTGTGACGTGCTGGGGGAGTCGCGGATCGGACTCCTCGGGGCTGATCAGGATGTTCGCTGGTTTGACGTCGCGGTGGAGCAGTCCGGAGCGGTGTGCGTGATCGAGAGCGGCGCCAATCGCGTCGCCCACGGCCGCGACGTCGGCGAGCGGGAGCCCGCCGGGGCTGGTGGCGAGCAATGCCGCGGCGTCCGTGCCGGGCACGTACTGCATCGAGATCCAGAGTCGTCCGTCCACTTCGCCCCGGTCGTAGACACTGACGATGCACGGGTGGTCCAGCTGGGCGGCGAGGTCGGCCTCGCGGGTGAACCGGGCGCGGAAGATCGGATCGTTCGACACCTGCTCGGCGAGGACCTTGATCACGTCATGGCGCGGGAGCCGGGGATGGCGGACGAGGTACACCTCACCCATCCCGCCCGCACCGATCCTGCGCACGACCCGGTAACCGGCGAACTCTGTGCCCGGTTCCAAGCTCATGGGCGGGACCTTCGTGTGCGCGGGTGTGTCGATGTCGTCCGGGCCGGCAATCCTGGGCGGACTGCGGCTGTCTCAGACTACGCCGCGTCGGCGCAGGTCACCGGTGGTTCGGTGGATCGGTCGGCACGACCGGCGGATCAACCGGGCGCCCTCGAGGTGACACCTGTCACAGACGTTGGCACCGGCCGCGGTGTCGGACCTACTCTTGCTCTGCAACGTCTGGTACCCGTGCCGACGCCGCCGCGATGACTCCGCTCATCCGACGGACGTCTCGGCAGAGGCGGGACTGGAACGACACTCTGGAGGACAGCGGTGACCTCACCGAGCGGTGATGCCGGTATGCCATCGGCACGGCGAACCGGTGGCGATGACGCCTTCGTCGATGGCTCGCACCTCCGTTCCGGTCTCACCGACCCGTTTCCCGGCATGACGAATCTGCCGACGCCCGCTCGCCTCACCGTCGGCCTCGTGTCCGCCGGCCGCGTCGGGACCGCTCTGGGCGAGGCGCTCGAGAAGGCCGGGCATGTGGTCGGAGCCGTGGTGGCGCGGTCGCCCGAGTCCCGGGCCCGCGCGGTGAGTCGACTCCCCGATTCCGAGGTCCTCGACCTCGACGCGGTCGTCGCGCGATCCGAGTTGCTGCTGGTCAGCGTGCCCGACTCCGAGCTCGCCGCCGTGGTCGACGAGATCGCGGCGTCCGACTCGCTCCGTCCGGGGACGATCGTCGCGCACACCGCGGGCGCGCACGGGGTGGCCGTGCTGCAACCGCTGACCGACCGCGGTGCACTCGGGATCGCACTGCATCCGGCGATGACGTTCGTGGGTTCGGAGGACGACACCGCGCGCCTCACCAACGCCTGTTTCGCCATCACCGCCGTCGATGCGGTCGGCGAGGCCATCGCGTCGTCGCTGGTGCTGGAGATGGGCGGTGACCCGGTCCGGATCGCCGAAGCCGATCGCACGCTCTACCACGCCGCACTGGCCCACGGCGCCAACCACCTGATCGCCCTGATCTCCGACGCGGTCCTCGCTCTCAACGCCGCCATCGACCACTCCGGCCGCGACACCGCGACCGTCGACGGACACGGTAACCGCCTCGCCGAACGCATCCTCGGGCCGTTGGCCGCGGCGTCGCTGCGGAACGTGCTGGAACTCGGCCCGTCGGCGCTGACCGGGCCCGTCGCCCGCGGTGACGCGCCCGCGGTCGCCCGACACCTGGCGGCGTTGCGCACCGTCCCCGCCGGCCCGGGACCGCACGGCATCGCCGAGGCGTACCGCACACTCGCCCGGCGCGCCGCGGATCACAGCCACGCACCGCAGGCGTTGATCGACGCATTGGAGGACCGATGACATCAAGCGGAGGAGACGGCGTGAGCGGCCCGTCCGACGCACAGCCCACCTACTCGGCCGGCAAGATGACCGTGCATCGAGAGCCGTCGTCGCTGAGCCGCGTCACCCGTGCGCTGCGGGCCGCGGGCAAACGTGTCGTGCTCGTCCCGACCATGGGTGCCCTGCACGCCGGCCATCTGCAGCTCGTCCGGGCCGCCAAGGCGAAGGGCAACACCGTGGTGGTGGTGTCCATCTTCGTCAACCCGTTGCAGTTCGGCGCCGGCGAGGACCTCGACGCCTACCCGCGCACCCTCGACGCCGACCTCGCGCTCCTCGAGCCGCTGGGCGTCGAGCTGGTGTTCGCGCCGTCCGCGTCGTCGATGTACCCGAACGGCCCGCGGACGACGGTGCACCCGGGCGAGGCGGGCCGAATCCTCGACGGGATCTCGCGGCCGACACACTTCGCCGGAATGCTGACGGTGGTCCTCAAGCTGCTCAACATCGTCGGACCCAATGCGGCGTTCTTCGGTGAGAAGGACTATCAGCAGCTGGTGCTCATCAAGCAGATGGTGACCGACCTGAACCTCGACGTCGACATCGTCGGCGTCCCGACCGTCCGCGAGTCCGACGGGCTGGCGATGTCGTCACGCAACCGCTATCTCACCCCGGAGCAGCGGGAGCTGGCGACGACGCTCTCGGCGTCGCTCGTCGCGGGGGCCCATGCGGCCGAAGGCGGACGCGATGCCATTCTCGCCGCCGCACGGTCGGTGCTCGCCACGGTCCCGGAGATCGAGGTCGACTACCTGGACCTGCGCGGGCGTCAGCTCGAGGAACCACCGGAGAAGGGCGCGGGACGGCTGCTCGTCGCGGCCCGGCTCGGCGGCGCTCGCCTGATCGACAACGTCGGCGTGACCGTCGGCGGCGTCGCCGCGCTCGAAGAAGAAATCGCCTGGACCAATGCCACCACAACCACGACAGAGGGACGATGACCATGTTGCGCACCATGATGACCTCGAAGATCCACCGCGCCACCGTGACCCAGGCCGACCTGCACTACGTCGGCTCGGTGACCATCGACTCCGATCTGCTCGACGCCGCGGGCCTGCTCGAGGGTGAGCAGGTCACGATCGTCGACATCGACAACGGCGCCCGGCTGGTGACCTACGCGATCGCCGGCGAGCGCGGCAGTGGTGTCATCGGGATCAACGGTGCGGCTGCGCATCTCGTCCACCCGGGCGATCTCGTCATCATCATCGCCTACAGCATGCTCGATGCGGCCGAGCTGCGTGAGTACTCGCCGAACGTGGTGTTCGTCGACGCGCAGAACCGCATCGTGACCACGGGCGACGATCCGGCCGACGTACCCGCGGGGTCGGGCCTGCTCGACCCGCGTCACCTCGACGGTCCGATCTTCGCCGACGCCTCGCTCTGACGCGGCGACGACCTTCGATGCTGCTCACCGTCGACGTCGGCAACACCAACATCCATCTCGGCGTGTACGCCGGGGTCGGGGATCACGCGCGCCTGGTGCGTGATTGGCGAATCCACACCGACCCGCATTACACCGCCGACGAACTGGCGTGGGCGTTCCGCGGCATGCTCGGCGACGACATAGAGCAGGTGACCGGGGTGAGTGCGCTGTCGACGGTTCCGTCGCTCCTGCGCGAACTGCGCGTGATGGTGCCGCGCTACTTCGGCAACGGGCCGCACGTGCTGCTCGAACCCGGTGTGCGGACCGGGGTTCCCCTCCTGGTCGACAACCCGAAAGAGGTCGGCACCGACCGGGTCGCCAATTGCCTTGCCGCGCACACGGAATTCGGCGGACCCTGCATCGTGGTCGCGTTCGGTACCGCAACGGTCGTCGACGCTGTCTCCGCGACGGGCGAGTTCCTCGGCGGGGCCATCGCACCGGGCGTCAACCTCGCGGTCGAGGCGCTGTCGGAGCACACCGTGACCATGCGGAAGGTCGAGTTGATGCCGCCTCGCAGCGTGCTCGGCAAGAACACCGTCGAAGCGCTCCAGTCGGGCATCCTGTACGGCTTCGCCGGTCAGGTGGACGGGTTGGTCGACCGCGTCTGCGACACCGTCCCGGGATTCGACGGCGACGACGTGACGGTGGTCGCCACCGGGTTTCTCGCGCCGCTGATGTTCGACGAATGTCGTTCCCTCACCGATCATCACCCGCACCTGACCCTGGATGGCCTGCGCCTGGTCCACGAACGGGCCAAGGCGAATCCGCGTCGCGGGAAGTAGATCTAGTGTCCCGCGCCGGAAATTCGTTGATGATTGCGACGCCCAGGCGGCGCCTCGCTTCGTTGGCGTCGTCGCAGGTACATCCAGTAGCTGCGTCCTCCGCCGCCTCGCGATGCATCCACCTGGACCGCCGAACTCATGAAACGAATTTCCGACCCGGGACACTAGGCGAACCGAACGGCGGCACGGGGATTCGGCGTGTCATCGGTGCGCGCGGAGTGCTGCCTCGGTGTAGGCCGTGATGCGGTCGGTCAGTTCGTCGGCGGTCAGGTCGGTGCCGGCCAGCTGGTGGATCTGGGCGTCGACGGCGGCGAAGGCGAGCCGGAGGTCGGCGGCCGCGGACTGCGCCGTCCAGCCGTCGGCGACGAGATGGGCGCTCAACCGGTCGATCAGCCAATCGATCAGGGTGGTGTACTCCGTGGCCAGGCGTGTCGGGTCGGCCAGTTCGCGCAGCCGCCCATGGGCGCGGCCGTGCGTAGAGTTCTCGCGGACCGCGACCTCGATCACCGCATGAAGCACCTCCGGCCACGGGCACGAACCGGGCGGGTGGTCGGCGAGGACGGCCGTCATCGCCCCGGCGGCGGCGTCGAGATGGCGAAGCGCGAGTTCGTCGAAGATCGCCTGCTTGTCGCCGAAGTACTGATAGATCGAGCCCACCGACACCCCGGCCTTCTCGGCGATGCGGTTGGTCGTCATCTCCGCGCCCTCGGTGTCGAGAAGCTGAGTGGCCGCCTCGAGAATCGTGTCGACGGTGAACGAAGAGCGTTGTTGCCGTGGCCTTTTGCGCATCTGATCGATCCTCGGGAAATGCGAGTTGTGGAGTCCCGCCGCCGGTTCGACGATGGATACATGATCCGCCGATCCGGAACCCCCGAATCCTACCTTCGGTTCCTGCCCGAGCCGTGGCGGTCCGTCGCCGCCGGGGTCGCGGCCGAATCCACCTGGTGGACCTGGCCGTCGAGCTCCGGCCGGGCCTGCGGGGAGGTCGACGTCCACATCCTGCGGGCGCGCCCGAGCGCGGCACCGCTGCGCGTGTTGCTGCTGCACGGCGGTGGCGGACACAGTGCCCTGGTCTGGCCGCTGGGCGCGATCCTCGCGAACGAGGGGTTCGCGGTCCTCGCCCCCGATCTGCCGCAGTACGGACGCACGCGGGTGGCCGATCCGGGGAGGGTCCGCTACCAGGACTGGGTCGATCTGATCTGCGATCTCGTGACGACCGAGACCGAGGACGATCCGCGTCCGCTCATCGTGCTGGGGGCGAGTCTCGGCGGGATGCTCGCCTACGAGGTCGCGAGCCGGACCGGACGGGTGGCCGCGGTCGTCGCGACCTGCCTGCTCGATCTGGCCGGGGATCCCGATGCGCGTCGAGCGGTCGCGCGCACGCCGGCGCTCGGTCGCCTCACCCCGCTGATGCCGGTGCTCGCCCGCGTCGGGGTGCTCGCCCGGATGCGGTTTCCGATCCGATGGGTGGCGCCGATGTCGGCGATGAGTCGCGACCCGGACCTGTCCCAGGCCTGCGTCGACGACCGTCTCGGTGCCGGATCGTCAGTGTCGCTGGGGTTCCTGGCGGACCTGATGACGCACGAGGTGCCGCCCCCTGAGGAGTACCGGGGTCCACGGGTGCTGCTGGTCCATCCGGCGGCCGACTCGTGGACGCCGCCGGAGGTCAGTGTGCGCTTCGCGCGACGGATCGCGGCGCGCGCCGAGATCCATCTGCTGACCGGGTGCGGGCACTTCCCGGTGGAGCAGCCCGGCGTCGACGAACTCGCCGACCACCTCCGTACGTTGGCCGCCGAACTCGTCGGGACGACGTGACCCCGGATCGTCAGCGGAACGCGCGCAGCAGGGTAGTGGGATCGTGGTCGGAGTCGGTGCCGTCGGAGTTCCGCAGGAGGGCGTCGAGGACGAGGCCGTCGAGCGCGGCGACCAGTTGCCGGGCCTCGGTACGGGTCAACCCGCCGTCGACGAGTCCGTCGACGTAGCGCTCCCGATGCCCGACCATCACGTGTCGCAGGTCCTCGTCGCGCGTCGCCAGGAGCATGAGCTCGTACCGCGCCCTGGTGCGGACGCGGTCGGTGCCCAACCAGCGGACGATCACCTCCTGGGTCGACTCGCCCTCCGCAGCGCGGTCGGCGCTGAACACATGCTCGACGAGAGCCGCGAGAAAACCGCTCTGACCGCCGAAATGATGCCGAACGCTCCCGTGTGGCACCCCGGACGCGTCTTCGACCGCGCGTGCCGACGCCTGCCGGCTCCCGACGGTGCCGATGAGGGTGATGCCGGTGTCGAGCAGCAGATCACGCGTCGACCCTTTGGCTGATTTCTCCACGCGGAGAAGTTTATCTGCTAGCGTCTTCTCCATGTGGAGAAGAAGCTGATGAAGGTCGTCGTGGTGGGAGCCGGGATCGCCGGCCTGTGTAGCGCGGTCGGACTGGCGTCGACGGGTGCCCGGGTGACGGTCGTCGAGCGCGCGCCCGAGGTGCGCGGCGGGGGTGCCGGCCTGAGCATCTTCGCCAACGGGGTCCGCGCACTCGACGCATTGGGTATGCGGTCGGTCCTCGGCGACGCCGCAGCGGCGACCCCGCCGACGAGCGGAACCCGGACACCGGGCGGGCGATGGCTCAGTCGGTTCGATCCGGCGTCGCTGACCGACATGCGCGTCGTCCGCCGCACCGATCTCCACGCGGCCCTCCTTGCGGCCGCGGCCGACGTCGTGGACATCAGGACCGGTTCCGGGGTCGACGACATCGCGCCCGACCGCGGTCTCGTGCGGCTGGTCGACGGTTCCGAGATCGGCGACTGCGCCCTGATCGTCGGCGCCGACGGGCTGCGCAGCCGGGTGCGTGCCGCGGTCGTCGAGGACCCGGGCGTCCGGCGATGTGGCTACTCCGCGTGGCGGGCCATCACGACGACCCCGGTGTCGGTCGACGCGGCCGGCGAGACGACCGGACGTGGGGCGCGTTTCGGGATCGCGCCGCTCCCTGACGGGCATGTCTACTGGTTCGCCTCGGTGTCGGACGACGGGGGCGACACGGCGGGCGGTCTCGATGCAGTGCGGCAACGGTTTTCGGGGTGGCATCGACCGATCGGGGAGCTGCTCGACGCCACCGATCCGGCGACCGTCGGATACCTGCCGATCGAGGAGCTCGCCAAGCCGCTGCCCACGTTCGTCAGAGCGGGCCGGGGGTGCGCGAGTGTTCTCGTCGGCGACGCCGCGCACGCGATGACCCCGAACCTGGGGCAAGGTGCGAATCAGGCGATGGAGGACGCGGCCACCCTGACCGCGCTGCTACGCCGGCACGGCCGCGGTGACCTCGACGAGGCGCTGCGCACCTACGACCGGCTCCGACGCCCGCGGACCCAGCGGATCGCGCGGCAGGCGTCGACGATCGGCCGGGTCGGGCAACTGCGTGCCGGCCCCGCTGTCTGGGCGCGCGATCTCGCTCTGCGCATGACGCCCGACGCCGTCCTGAACGCGCAGATGCGACGCGTGCAGCGGTGGCAGCCGCCGGAAGTGTGACGACGTCGGTGTGACGACCTCGGTCGGGTCGGGGTCTGGCCGGTTGGGGTGTGCTGTGGCATACTCGTCGCCGTGATCACGAGCTGTCGGGAGTGTTGTCAGGGCTGATACCGCGTCTGCGGCTGCCCTCCTTCGCGCTCCCCGCTCGATCTCGATCACCTGAGGACTCCCTCTCATGACCGCTTCGGTTGTTTCTTCTGTTCGTCCTTCTTCCGCCGGTTCGGTGTTTGCCCCTGCTTCGGTGTTTGCCGCTGTACCGCCGACCGTCGCCCCAGCCCCGTCTGCGCCGCTGTCGTTGCGGGTCGAGGACTACGCGTCCGCCGTCGCCGCCGGTGCCACCCCCGTCGACGTCCGCTCCCACCGGCGCCGTCAGCTCGACGGCGCACTTTTCGGGGCCCTGGCCATCGACGCCGTCGAGGTTCTCGACCGGCTCACGCCGGACACCCCGGACTCACTGCGCGTCGCCCGGCCGGAATCACGATGGATCCTCGTCAGCGAGGACGGGCACGAGGCCGAATGGCTCGCCTGGCACCTGCAGGCGCGCGGGGTGCACGGCGCGGTGTTCGTCGTCGGCGGGCACCGTCGGATGCGGTCGGCACGGGTCAACGGTCGGATTCGGCCCGACGACCTCGCTGTCATCTCCGCCCACGAGAGCTGAACCCGCCCAGCGCGACCCGGTTGTGTCCGCGGTCACCGCGAGGCAGTGAGTTGGAGTCGATGACCGGCCCCGATAGGGTGCGTGGGGTGAGTGACAGCCCGACCAGCACCGCCACCCCCGAAGCGACCGACGAGCAGACGCCCGAGCAGTTGCGCATCCGCCGCGAGAAGCGTGAGCGGATCCTGACCGAGGGTCGCGAGGCCTACCCGGTCGCCATCCCGCGCACCCACAGCCTCGGTGAGATCCGCGCCGCCTACCCCGACCTCGAGGCCGGTACCGAGACCGGACAGCACGTCGGCGTGAGCGGACGCGTGATCTTCCTGCGCAACAAAGGCAAGCTGTGCTTCGCCACGCTGCAGGAGGGCGACGGCACGCAGCTGCAGGCGATGGTCAGCTTCAACGGCGTCGGCGAGGAAGCGCTGGCGCGGTGGAAGTCCGAGGTGGATCTCGGGGACATCGTGTTCATCTCGGGCGAGGTCATCAGCTCGCGCACCGGCGAACTCTCGGTGATGGCCGACGGCTGGCAGATGGCGTCGAAGTCGTTGCGGCCGTTGCCCGTCGCGCACAAGGACATGAACGAGGAGACTCGCGTCCGGCAGCGCTACGTCGACCTCATCATGCGCCCGGAGGCCCGCAGCATCGCCCGCACCCGGATCTCGGTGATCGCCGAACTCCGTGCGGCGCTGGGCCGTCGGGGTTTCCTCGAGGTCGAGACCCCGATGCTGCAGACCCTGCACGGTGGGGCGGCCGCGCGACCGTTCGTCACGCACTCCAACGCCTTCGACATCGATCTGTTCCTGCGCATCGCACCGGAGCTGTTCCTCAAGCGCTGTGTGGTCGGCGGCATCGAGCGCGTCTTCGAGATCAACCGCAACTTCCGCAACGAGGGTGCCGACTCCACGCACTCGCCGGAGTTCGCGATGCTCGAGACCTATCAGGCCTACGGCACCTACGACGACTCCGCTGTCATGATCCGCGAACTGGTGCAAGAGGTTTCGCAGGCGGCGCTCGGCACCCAGACCCCGACCATGCCGGACGGTTCCGCCTACGACCTCTCGGGCGAGTGGACCGCACTCGAGATGTACCCGTCGCTGTCGGAGGCGCTGGGCGAGCAGATCGTCCCGGCCGGCGCCGACGGGGAGACCACCGTCGAGCAGCTGCTGGCCATCGCGGCGCGCGTCGGCCTCGAGATCCCGAAGGACAAGGGATACGGGCACGGCAAGCTCGTCGAGGAACTCTGGGAGCACATGGTCGGCGAGAAGCTGGACCGCCCGGTCTTCGTCCGCGACTTCCCGGTCGAGACCTCGCCGCTCGTCCGCGCACATCGGTCGCAGATCGGCGTCGTGGAGAAGTGGGACCTCTACGTACGCGGCTTCGAGCTGGCGACCGGATACTCCGAACTCGTCGACCCCGTCATCCAGCGCGAACGCTTCGCCGATCAGGCCCGCCTGGCCGCCGCCGGCGACGACGAGGCGATGGTCCTCGACGAGGAGTTCCTCGCCGCGATGGAGTACGGCATGCCCCCGACCACCGGCACCGGCATGGGCATCGACCGCCTGCTGATGGCCCTCACCGGCCTCGGCATCCGCGACACCATCCTGTTCCCGCTGGTGAAGCCCCGCTCCTGACCGGGATTTCGTAGCGCGGATACGCGCTATATCCGCATCTACGCTACGGATTTCCGTCGTAGGGCTGTACGGATCTGACGAGGTCGTTCTGTCGGGTGCGGTCTCGCTGGAATGCGACGGCGTCACTATGGAATGCCATCCCATCGATCTCGATGGCGATCTTCGACGCCTCGAACGCGAAGTCGAGGACGTAGCCACACGCCGGCGTGTTGGCCGACCACCCCGTGAACCCGCTGCCGTCGAGTAGCTTCGCGGTGATCCGCTCCGCCTCCGACCTCGCGCCCGACGACATCGCCTCCAGCATCGCCCGCGCGCGTGGCGAACCCCGGCGAGCCGCATCCGCATCCGATCGTCGACCGTCCGGTCGGCCACCCGGAAGGCACCTCGCGTGACCCGGACCCACTGTCCGGTCCGAACCCGATGCCGGATGCCGTCGGCCGACACCCCGTGCGAGTGTGCCTGATGCGTGGTGAAGACGCCGTCGTGGGAAGCGATCATGGCGCGCAGGTCGTCGGTCATACACACTTGGACGCACCGCACGTCCGGCCGGTTCCCAGCCCCGAATTTCGTAGCGTCAGTAGGTGAATAGCGCGCATTGGTGCTACGAAATCCTGGGGTCAGGTGAGGTTGCGCTTGAGGATCTTGCCCGACGCGTTGCGGGGGAACTCGTCGACGAAGACCACCGACCGGGGGATCTTGAAGTTGGCGAGGTGCTCCTTGGCGAACGCGATGACCTGCGCCTCGTCGAGGTCGGCGTCCGCCCGGACCGTCAGGTAGGCGCGGCCGACCTCGCCGAGCCGGTCGTCGGGCACGCCGACGACCGCGGACTCGGTGACACCGTCGAGCCGCGCGAGGGTCTGCTCGATCTCCGCGGGGTAGACGTTGAACCCGCCGCAGATGTACATGTCTTTGAGCCGGTCGGTGATCTTGAGGTTGCCGCGCTCGTCGAGGGTCCCGATGTCGCCGGTGTGCAGCCACCCGTCGGCGTCGATCGTCGCGGCGGTGGCCTCCGGGTCGTCGAGGTAGCCGACCATCACCATGTCTCCGCGCGCCAGCACCTCACCGTCGTCGGAGAGCGTGATCTCCATACCCGGGAACGCACGTCCGCAGGTGTTGGCAACCGTCGCATCGTCGTCGTCGGGGGTGCACGTCGAGACGAAGCCGCTCGCCTCGGTCAGGCCGTAGGCGGTGATGACGGTGTCGACGCCCAGGTCGTATTGCAGGCGTTCGACGAGGACGACGGGCACGATCGCGGCACCGGTGATGACGATCCGCAGGCTGGAGAGGTCGTGGTCGGCCCGCTTCGGGTCGTCGAGGATGGTCTGGAAGATGGTGGGCGCGCCCGGGAAGACCGTCGCGCGTTCGTCGGACACGAGTTTCATCGCCTGGTCCGGTGAATAGACGGCGAGCGGCAGCATGGTCACGCCGAACAGCACGCTCGGCAGGATGCCCGCCTTGTACCCGAAGGTGTGGAAGTAGGGATTGACCATCAGGTAGCGGTCGTCCGGGCCCAGGCCGGCGTTCGCGCCCCAGCCGTACGAGCCGGTCAGGGTCTGCCGGTGGGTGGCCAGCACACCCTTCGACTTTCCGGTCGTGCCGGAGGTGAAGAGGATGTCGGAGAGATCGTCGGGTGAGACGGCATCGGCGCGTCGGTCGGCTTCGGCGAGTGCGTCGGGGGTTGCCGCCCGACTGAGGAACTCATCCCAGTCGACGGCACCGTCGAGCGGGGCGGCGTCGTCCGTGAGCGACACCCGGATCACGACGTCGGGCATCGTGGCGCGGTGATCGCGCAACAACTCGGCCGCATGATCGACACCGAGGAACTCGCCGGACACGACGACGGCCCGGGCCCCGGACCGTGCGATGATCTCGATCGCCTCGCCCGCGGTGTAGCGCGTGTTCAAGGGGACGAGCGTCGCACCGGCGTAGTGGATCCCGAGCGCCGCAATCGGCCAGTGGAAGCTGTTCGGCGACCAGATGGCGACCCGGTCGCCGGCCTCGATACCCGAGGCCACCAACGCTGCCGCGAAATCCCGGACGGACTCGTGGAGACGGGTCCAGGTCGACTCGATCCGCGGATGCGTCGAAGACTGCCACTGACCGTCGACGAGAGCGATACGGTCGGGCCAGGTCTGCGCCGCCCGGCGCAGTGCGGCCGGGGTCGTGGGCGTGGGGAGGACCTCGTGCAGTGGGGTCTGCGCCATGCGCCCAACCTAGCACTTGCTTGGTGCGTTATGCTAGCGCCCATGACCACGACGAATCTTGCCGATCGTGCCGTCGACCTGGGTGAATGGGCGAAATCGACCCCGAACGCCACCACCGAGTTCGCGGCCGCGGTGCGTGCGTGGCTCGACGAGAACCTCGCCGGCGACTTCGCCGATCTGAAGGGTCGTGGGGGGCCGGGCAGCGAACACGAGTTCTTCGCCGAGCGCCTCGAATGGGATCGTCACCTCGCGCGCGCCGGGTGGACCTGCATCGGCTGGCCGGTCGAGTACGGCGGTCGTGGTGCGACGCTCGAACAGCGCATCATCTTCCATCGCGAGTACGCACGTGCAAACGCACCTGCGCGCGTGAATCATCTGGGCGAGGAACTGTTGGGCCCCACGCTCATCGCCTACGGGACCGACGAGCAGAAGCGGCGTTTCCTGCCCGGCATCGTCGATGTCACCGAGTTGTGGTCGCAGGGTTATTCCGAGCCGGGCGCCGGATCGGACCTCGCGGGCGTGTCCACGTCGGCGCGGCTCGAAGACGGCAAGTGGATCATCAACGGCCAGAAGATCTGGACCTCGCTCGCCCACGTGGCGCAGTGGGTGTTCGTGATCGCGCGTACCGAGAAGGGATCGTCGCGCCATGCCGGACTGAGTTTCCTGCTGGTGCCGCTCGACCAACCGGGCGTCACCGTCCGCCCGATCCAACAGCTCACCGGCACTTCAGAATTCAACGAGGTGTTCTTCGACGACGCGGAAACCGATGCCGATCTCATCGTCGGTGACCCGGGCGACGGCTGGAAGGTGGCGATGGGGCTGCTGCAGTTCGAGCGCGGGGTGTCGACGCTGGGTCAGCAGGTCGGATTCGCGCGCGAGCTGGGCAATCTCACCGATCTCGCGCGAGCCAACGGGGCGCTGGACGACCCGGAGATCGCGTCGCGGCTGGCTCGGGCGGATATCGGGTTGATGGTCATGCGCGCCCACGCCCAGCGGACGCTGGACGGGGACGTGACCTCGCAAGCGGGTGCGGCCTCGGTCTCGAAGTTGTTGTGGGCCAACTGGCATCGCGACCTCGGTGAGCTCGCGATGGACGTCGTGGGCGCACCGTCGCTGATCGGGCCGGCCGCGACCGCCGAAGGCAAGGCCAACGACATCGCCGACCCGGAGAACGTCGAACTCGACGAATGGCAACGGCTCTACCTGTTCACCCGCGCCGACACCATCTACGGCGGCTCGAACGAGGTGCAGCGCAACATCATCGCCGAGCGCGTGCTCGGCCTACCCCGAGAGGCACGCTGAGATGACCGGAGTCGACGTCAACGGGGCCCGGGCGGCCGGCCGAGCGGTCTCGCCGCTGGCCACACCGCCTGCCGAGATCGCCGGGCACGGCCTGCTGCTGGGCAAGAAGGTCGTGGTGACCGCCGCCGCCGGAACGGGAATCGGCTTCGCGTCGGCCCGGCGTGCGTTGCTCGAAGGCGCGGATGTGCTCATCAGCGACTGGCATGAACGACGCCTCGGTGAGGCCGCCGAGAAGCTGTCGGCGGAATTCCCGGAGCGCACGGTCACCCAGCGCACCTGCAATGTGCAGGTCACCGCGGAGGTCGACGCGCTGATCGCCGATGCCGCAACCGAACTCGGACGTATCGACGTACTGGTCAACAATGCCGGGCTCGGCGGCGAGACCCCGGTCGCCGAGATGACCGACGAGGAATGGGATCGTGTCCTCGACATCACGCTCACCGGTACATTCCGCGCCACCCGCGCAGCCCTGCGGTATTTCGGCTCGGTCGAGCACAACGGCGTGATCGTCAACAACGCCTCTGTCCTCGGCTGGCGGGCCCAGCGCGGACAGGCGCACTACGCCGCGGCGAAGGCCGGGGTGATGGCCCTGACCCGCTGTTCGGCACTTGAAGCCGCCGACGTCGGGGTGCGCATCAACGCGATCGCACCGTCGATCGCGAAACACCCGTTCCTGGCCAAGGTCACGAGCGACGACCTCCTCGACGAACTCGCCTCCCGAGAGGCCTACGGGCGCGCGGCCGAGGTCTGGGAGGTCGCCGCGACCGTTGCGATGCTGGCCAGCGACTACACCACCTACCTCACCGGCGAGGTCGTCTCGATCTCCAGCCAGCGTGCTTGACCGCCAACGACTTCTACCGATTCAAGGAGCACCGACCATGACCACACCCCAGGCCTACATCGTCGACGCCGTCCGCACCCCGGTCGGCAAACGCAACGGCTCGCTCGCCAAGACCCACCCCGCCGATCTCGGCGCCCACATCATCTCCGCACTCGTCGAGCGCACCGGCATCGACCCCGCGGCCGTCGACGACGTGGTGTTCGGCTGCCTCGACGCCATCGGTGGCCAGGCGGGCAACGTCGCCCGGACCGCCTGGCTCGCAGCCGGTCTCCCGCTCGAGGTGCCCGGCACCACCGTCGACCGGCAGTGCGGGTCCAGCCAGCAGGCCATCCACTTCGCAGCGCAGGGCATCATGAGCGGAACCCAGGACATCGTCGTCGCCGGCGGCCTGCAGAACATGAGCGCCATCCCGATCTCGCAGGCGATGATCTCGGGCAAGGAGTTCGGATTCACCACGCCCACCGCTGAATCCGCCGGCTGGCAGGAACGTTTCGGCGACGCGCAGATCTCGCAGTTCCTCGGCGCCGACATGATGGCGAAGAAGTGGGACATCAGTCGCGAGGACATGGAGCGCTGGGCGCTGCAGTCGCACGAGCGGGCCCGGGCCGCGATCGCCGACGGCAAGTTCGACAACGAGAACGTCGCCCTCGGTGACTGCGTCGTCGACGAATGCCCGCGCGAGACCTCGATGGAGAAGATGGCCGGCCTGCAGGTCCTCGCCGATGGTTCCCGGCTCACCGCGGCCGTCGCCTCGCAGATCGCCGACGGGTCGTCGGCGACCCTCGTCGTCTCCGAACGCGCGCTGAAGGAACACAATCTGACACCGCGAGCCCGCATCCACCACCTGTCCGTGCGCGGCGACGACCCCGTGATGATGCTCTCCGCGCCGATCCCGGCCACCAAGTACGCCCTCGACAAGACCGGCATGTCCATCGACGACATCGACGTCGTCGAGATCAACGAGGCGTTCGCGCCGGTCGTGCTCGCGTGGCTCAAGGAGACCGGCGCGGACCCGGCGAAGGTCAACCCCAACGGTGGCGCCATCGCACTCGGTCACCCCCTCGGCGCCACCGGCGCCAAGCTGTTCGCGACCCTCCTCAACGAACTCGAGCGCACCGGCGGCCGCTACGGACTCCAGACGATGTGCGAGGGCGGCGGGACCGCCAACGTCACGATCATCGAGCGGCTCGGCTGAGAGTCACCACCTCTGCTGCCTGAGGGCCACAGTTCGCCCCTCGACGTTCCCCTCTCGAGGCCGTACCATTCTGACAACAGGCGTGCCCACATACGGGTGTGATCTGGCGCATACTATTGTGTGGCACACGCGGACCATTTCGTTCCAACCGCCGCACGTCAGGTGCAGCACGACCTAGCTGAGGGGATCTCGATGACCAAGCCTGCTGAGCACACCAGCACCGGCGCCACCGGCGCGACGCGTGGCGTCTCGTCGGAAGCGCATAGTTTGACCGAACTGGTCGAGATCCAGCGCGCGGCGTTCCTGCGCGACGGGATCCCCGACGCCGACACGCGCATCGACCGCATCACGCGGCTTGCAGCCCTGCTCCTCGACAACGCCGACGAGATCGCCGCCGCGCTGGCCGAGGACTTCGGTGCCCGCCCGCGCGAGCTCTCGCTCGCCGCCGATGTGGCCGGCTGCATGATCGACCTCGCCCACCAGCGTCGCGGGGTCAAGGAGTGGATGGCCGAGTCGAAGGTCGCGAAGGTGCAGGGCCTGCTCGGGTACAAGCAGAGCATCCGCCACGACCCGCTGGGCGTCGTCGGCATCATGGGGCCGTGGAACTTCCCGCTGCAGCTGACGGTCGTGCCCGCGGGTTCGGCGTTCGCCGCCGGTAACCGGGTCATCATGCGACCGTCGTCGGTGACCGCGAAGACCACCGACGTAATCGCGAAGCACGCACCGAACTACTTTTCGATCGAGGAGCTGGCGATCGCCACCTCCAAGCACGGCTCCGGATCGGATTTCGCCAAGCTCAAGGTCGACCACATGTTCTTCACCGGCTCACCCGGTGTGGGCGCCTCGGTGGCCCAGGAGGCCGCGAAGAACCTGATCCCGGTCACCCTCGAACTCGGCGGCAAGAACCCGGCCGTCGTCGACGTCGACGCCGACATCGACAAAGCCGCGACGATGCTCGCCGACGCCCGCATGGTCAACGGCGGCCAGGTGTGCCTGTGCCCGGACTACGTCTTCGTCCCCGAGGCCAAGCTCGGCGAGTTCACCGACAAGGTCGTCGCGCGGTGGACCGAGAACTTCCCGACGATCATCGACAACGAGCAGTTCACGTCGACGATCAACCAGAAGAACTACGAGCGGATCCTCGGGCTCATCGACGACGCCGAGCAGCTCGGCGCCACCAAGCGTCAGGTGATCCCCGGCGGCGAACCGCTGCCGGACGCCGAACGCCGCAAGATTCCGCCGACGCTGCTCACCGGCGTCAAGGCGGGCATGAAGATCGAGGAGGACGAGGTCTTCGGTCCGGTGCTGACCGTGTACCCCTACCGCGACCTGTCCGAGGTCATCAGCCAGATCGGCTCGCACCCGCATCCGCTGACCATGTACTGGTGCGGCGATCAGAACGAGCGGTTCCAGAAGCTGGCCGACAACACCCGCAGTGGTTCGATCAACGGCAACGACTTCGCCATCCACCTGTTCAGTGGCGAACTGCCGTTCGCCGGCGTCGGTAACAGCGGAATGGGCGGGTATCACGGCCGCACCGGTTTCGAGACCTTCAGCCATGCTCGGGCCGTCGCGTTCTCGACGCTGCCGGTCAGCGTTGCCGAGATGATGTCGCCACCGTTCCTGCCCAAGGACACCAGGCTGACCAACAACCAGCTGAAGCTGTGGAAGTTCTTCAACAACCGCGCCATGAAGAAGGTGCGCAAGCGCCTCGGCGCATAACATCGGTCGTCTTGGCCGGGATCGTCGTCCGACGGTCCCGGCCAAGCGCTTGCTAGGGTGAGCGCAGACTCTTCCAGGAGGATGCGCTTGTCACCACGAGGTCAGACCAGGATCGACGCGAACGGCCGGACCGCTGCGAGTACCGCCGACGCGCCGACTCGTTCGTCGCGCCGGGACGAGTTGTTGGCGACCGCCGGGCGCATGTTCGCCGAGCAAGGGCTGCGCTCGACGACGGTCCGGGACATCGCCGACGCGGCCGGAATCCTCTCTGGGAGTCTGTATCACCATTTCGACTCGAAGGAGTCGATGGTCGACGAGATCCTGCGGGGTTTCCTCGACGACCTGTTCGCTCGCTACCGGCAGATCGCGGCGTCGAGCAAGTCGGCGACCGAGACCCTGCGGGGGCTCGTCATCGCGTCGTTCGAGTCGATCGATGCCGAACGCAACGCGGTGGCGATCTACCAGGACGAGGCGAAGCGTCTCTCGGGCCAGGAACGTTTCGCCTATATCTCCGAACTGAACGTCGAGTTCCGGCAGTTGTGGCAGTCGGTGTTGCAGCGCGGCGTCGAAAACGGGGAATTCCGGGCCGATCTCGACGTCGAACTCGTCTATCGCTTCATGCGCGACACCGTGTGGGTCGCCGTGCGGTGGTATCGGCCCGGGGGCTCGATGACGGTCGACTCGATCGCCGATCAGTACCTGTCGGTGGTCCTCGACGGCATCCTGCCGCGCTGACCACGCGCGTCGAAGTTAGGGTAGCTTTCCTTTCCCAGCGTCTGGCCGTTATTGTGCGCGTATGACAATTGGCGGAACCGATGTGGCCGCGCCGGCACCAGTCTCCGACGTCGACGTCGAACCCGACGATCCGAAAGCCGCGCGCGCTCAGGCCAGATCCGAGTCCAAGGCGAAAGCCGCTGCCCTCGCCGACGTCCTGGCCCCGGTGAAGAAGCGCACGATGCTCGCCCAGTTCGTCCAGATCTTCGCCTCCGCCGCCACGGTGGTGCCGTTCATCGGGATCGTCGAACTCGGGCGCATCCTGCTCGAACCGGGGCCGGTCGATTCCGGGCGCGTCTGGCTGGTCGTGTGGCTGGTGGTCGGTGGGCTCGGCGCTCGCGCCGCCTTCAGCTTCCTCGCCCTCGCGATCACCCACTTCGCCGATCTCGATCTCCAGGCGCAACTCCGAATCCGCATCGCGGACAAGCTGGGTCGGCTGCCGCTGGGGTGGTTCAGCCGGACCAGCTCGGGTGCGGTCCGCAAGTCGGTGCAGAACGATGTCGCCGACCTGCACTATCTCGTCGCGCACGCGACCGTCGAGGCCACGGCCGCGATACTGTCGCCGATCTTCGCGCTGATCTACTGCTTCTACCTGGACTGGCGCCTGGGGCTGCTCGCGATCGCGACGGTGCCGCTGTACGCGCTGACGTACTCCTACATGGCTCGTGACCTGACGACCGAGATGGAGAAGATGGACAAGGGCGTCGCGCGGATCAGTGCCACCATCGTCGAGTTCATCTCGGGCGTCGCCGTCGTGAAGACCTTCGGACAGACCGGCAAGGCGCACCGGCGGTTCGTCGATGCCGCCGACGAGTTCAACGACGACTTCGCCGGCTACATGGGGCCGATGCTCCGCGTACAGGCGGTCACCACCGTGCTGATCAGCGCGCCGCTGATCCTGCTGGTCAACCTCGGAGTCGGGTATTGGCTCGTCGACAACGGGTGGGTCCAACCGATCGAACTCGTCGGGTCGACGCTGATCGCGATGGTGCTCCCGACCGCGCTGCTCACGGTCTCGACCGCGGTGCACACCCGTCAGCAGGCCTCGGCCGCCGCCCTGCGTATCGCCTCGTTGCTCGCCGAACCAGAGCTGACGGTTCCGGAGAACCCCCAGGTGCCCGCCGGGCACGATGTGCGGATCGAGAACGTGCACTTCACTTACCCGCCGCGCCTCGGAGTCCCGTCCGGGGTGAAGGCGCTCGACGGGGTCAGTGTCGAACTGGCCGAGGGAACCGTGACCGCTCTCGTCGGGCCGTCGGGAAGCGGTAAGTCGACGCTTGCGACGCTGCTGCCCCGCTTCGGCGATCCCGACTCCGGTGCGGTGCGCATCGGTGGGGTCGATGTCCGCGACATCCTGCCCACCGAGCTCTATCGCCACGTCGGGTTCGTGCTCCAGGACGTGCAGCTGCTGACGATGTCGGTGCGCGACAACATCCGGCTCGGCCGTCCGGACGCAAGTGACGAGCAGGTCTACGACGCCGCCCGCGCCGCCCAGATCCACGACCGCATCCTCGAGCTGCCCGACGGCTACGACACCGTGGTCGGCGACGGGGCACACTTCTCCGGCGGTGAGGCGCAACGTGTCTCGATCGCGCGGGCCCTGCTCGCCGACACCCCGATCCTCGTCCTCGACGAGGCCACCGCCTTCGCCGACCCGGAGTCGGAGGCGCAGATCCAGCAGGCCATCGGCGCGTTGATGGTCGGGCGCACGGTGCTCGTCATCGCGCACCGTCTGGGCTCGATCACGCACGCGGACAACATCGTCGTCCTGGATCGGGGTCGGGTCGTCGAACAGGGTCGGCAGGACGAACTGGTCGCCCGCGGCGGGTTGTACGCGTCGATGTGGGCCTCCTACGAGGCCGGGACCACCAGGCAGGACGAGGAGATCGCGCGGGGCGCGGTCACGAGCAGCGAGGCGGCACGATGATCCGCGGTTTCTACACGATCCTGGGTTCCGAACGGGCCCGGATGGTCGTCTTCCTGACCTGGGTGGTCGTCTACGGCGTCGCGCAGGGGCTGGCGATGCTGACCCTGGTCCCGATCGTCGAACACCTGCTGACCGGTGACCTCTCCGCCGCCGCGATGTGGTTGTGGCCGTTGGCCGTTCTGGTCGTCATCTGTGCGGTCAGTGCCTACGTGCAGTCGCTCAAGGGCATGACGATGGCGCTCTACGCGATGCGCATGCTGCACCACCGTCTCGGCGATCACATGGTCACGCTGCCGCTCGGTTGGTTCACCCGCGACCGCGTCGGTGACGTCTCCCAGATCGCGGTCAAGGGAACGATGTTCGTGGGCAGCACCGGGGCGCACTACATCACGCCGGTCGTCGTCAACATGGTGAGCTCCGTCGTGGTCGTCATCGGCATCTGCTTCTTCGACTGGCGCATCGGCCTTCTGATGGTCGCCGGGACGCTGCTGCTGATGTACGTCGGCAAGCTGTCGAGTTCGTTCCTCGCGAAGTCCGAGGGCCGTAAGCGTGCCGAGGCCGTCAAGGTCAACAACCGGGTCCTGGAGTTCGCCCGCTGCCAGGCGGTGCTGCGGGCCTTCGGCGACTCGGACTCCGCGCACAAGCCGCTCGCCGACGCACTCGGACAGCAAGCACGCGTGGGCAAGTCGATGCTCTGGCGGTCGATCCTCGGCATCCTGCTGAACGGACTGTCGGTGCAGGTCGTCTTCAGTGCCGTGCTCGCGCTCGGCGCGGGGCTGGCCGTGGCGGGCCACATCGAGCCGGCCCTGCTGATCGCCGTCTTCGGCCTCGCGGCCCGCTTCTTCGGCCCGATCGGCGAACTCGCCGAACTCGGTTCGACGCTGCGCATGTCCACCGACGAGATCAACCGCATCACCGGGGTGCTCGACACCGACCGGATGCCCACCCCCGATCAACCCACGCCGATCACCGAACCGGGTGCTGTCGAACTCGACGGTGTCGCTTTCGGGTACGAGACCGGCGCGCTGGTCCTGCGCGATGTGTCCCTGCGAGCCCGCCCCGGCACGATGACTGCACTCGTCGGCCCGTCGGGGTCGGGTAAGTCGACGATCTTCCGTCTCATCGCACGGTTCTACGACGTCGACGGCGGCGTCGTGAAGGTCGGCGGCGTCGACGTGCGGGAGCAGGAGACCGGTGCACTCATGGGCCAGTTGTCCCAGGTGTTCCAGGACGTCTACCTCTTCGACGACACCCTGTGGGAGAACATCAAACTCGGACGGCCAGATGCGACCGACGACGAGATCCGAGCAGCCGCCGAGACCGCGGGGGTCACCTCGATCGTCGACCGGCTGCCCGATGGCTGGCAGACCGTCGTCGGTGAGGGCGGTTCGGCCCTGGCCGGCGGTGAGCGGCAACGAGTCTCGATTGCACGCGCCCTGCTGAAGAATGCGCCGATCGTGCTGTTCGACGAGGCGACGAGCGCTCTCGATCCCGAGAACGAGTCCCACGTCGCGGAATCCATCCGCCGGCTCGCCGACCGCAGCACGGTGCTGGTCATCGCGCACAAGCTGTCCACCGTGATCGCCGCCGACCAGATCGTCGTGCTCGACGATCAGGGCGGCGTCGACGACATCGGCACCCACGACGAACTGCTCACCCGCGGTGGGCGATACACCGAGTTCTGGAACCAGCGGACCGCAGCTGCCGGCTGGACGCTGACGCCGTCGGCTTAGCTGCCGTCGCTCTTTCTGATCCGAAGGGCGACTTAACCACTGCTCTCTGAGCCGGAAGGACAACATAACCCCTGCTCCCTGAGGTGCGAGGAGCGATAGCCGCCGGGCCGAGCAAGCGACGAAGGAGCGCGTCGAGGTCGACGAGCCTCGAAGGGTTCTGGCGAGACGAGGTTACGAACCCTTCGTGACGCGCGCAAGCTCGCTTCTCAGGGAGCAGCGAATAAGGCCGTCGTCACGCTGTGCCCCCCGCGCCGACCACCGCCCTTCGTCGTGGGCGATCTCGATCGGGTAGTCGAAGCACTCGGTCACCAGGGCTGTGGTGAGAATGTCGTGAACCGGCCCGGCGGCGAGGATTCGGCCGCCGGTCACCAGCACGGCATGCGTGGTCGTCTCGGGAAGTTCCTCGAGGTGATGGGTGACGAGCACCGTCGCGAGATCGGGATGTGTCCGGTGCAGCCGGTCGACGGTCTGCAGAAGACGCTCGCGGGCAGCCACATCGAGGCCGGTCGACGGTTCGTCGAGCAGCAGGAGTCGAGGATCGGACAGCAACGCGCGGGCGATCAGGGTCCGGCCGCGTTCGCCCTGCGACAGGTTCGTCCACGGCGCCGACGCGAGCGCGCTCAAGCCGAGCATCTCGATCAGTTCGTCGGCGCGGGCCAGTGTCTCCGGTGCGGGATCCCGGTGGTCCATCAGCTCGGTCGTGCCCGTCGCACCGGTCAGCACCACCTCGCGGATCGACAGCGGCGACCGCAGCGGATGCCGCGGATTGACGTGGCCGATGGACTCACGCAGCTTCCGGGTCTCGACGCGCCCCAGTTGGTGTCCGAGGACATGGACGGTCCCGCGCGTCGGATGCTGTTCCGCGCCACACAGGCTCAGGATCGTCGACTTGCCGGCGCCGTTCGGGCCGATGAGCGCCCACCGCTCGCCGGCGCGGACGGTGAGGTCGATGTCCGCGAGGATCGCGCGGGACTGCCGCACGAAGTCGACCGAATTCAGGCGCAGGACTTCCGGGGTCGTCACGGTCCGAAGGTACCGGACCCTTCGTGACGGCCCGCCCTGCGCTGCCTGAGGTGTGAGGAGCGCAAGCGACGAGCCTCGAAGGCTCCGGGCCTCCTCAGGGGGCAGGGGGTGACGGCCCGCCCTGCGCTGCCTGAGGTGCGAGGAGCGCAAGCGACGAGCCTCGAAGGCTCCGGGCCTCCTCAGGGGGCGGGGGGTGACGGCCCGCCCTGCGCTGCCTGAGGTGCGAGGACCCTTCGTGACGGCCCTCCGCAAGCTCCGGGCCTCCTCAGGGAGCGGGGTGGGGACGGCCCTCCGCACGCTCCGGGGCGCCCCTAGCCCAACGACCCGAGCGCCTTCAGCCGTTCGTGTGCCTGCGTCATGATCGACTGGATCAACTCGTCACAGCTGGGCAGGTCGTCGATCATGCCGACGACCTGGCCGGAGGCGAGCACGCCGGCGCGGGTGTCACCTTCGACGAGGCCGGCCTTGAGCAGCATGGGGGTGTTGCCCGCCATGATGACCTGCTGCCACGTGCGTTCGCCCGACTTCTTCATCGTGCGCCCGTCTTTGAGCATCGTCGTCCAGCGCATGCCGGTCATCTGCTTGAACTCGTTGGCGTTGCGGGCCGCGGCGACGAGGGCCCGGGCCGGGCTCCCGCTCTCGAGCGCCTCTACCAGCGGGGTACGCAACACGCGGTGCGGCATGCCGTCGACCTTGACCGAGACAACGGTGTCGCCGAGACCGCGGGCGAGGTACGCCTGCTTGACGGAGTCGGGCACGGCACTGTCCGACGTCAGCAGGAACCGGGTGCCCATGGCCACACCCTGAGCCCCGTAGGCGAGTGCGGCGGCGAGCCCACGGCCGTCGAAGAACCCGCCCGCGGCGACCACCGGCATGTCGATCCCCTTGGCGGACAGCGCATCCAGCACCGACGGCAGCAGCAGGGTGGTGGCGACCGGTCCGGTGTGACCACCGCCCTCGCCGCCCTGGACGATCACTGCGTCGGCACCCCACGAGGCGACCTTGACGGCATGTTTGGCCGCACCGATCGACGGGATCACGACGATGCCGTTGTCCTTGAGCTTCGCGATCAGTTCGGGTTTCGGGGCCAGCGCGAAGGAGGCGACCTTGACGCCCTCTCGGATCAACAGGTCGATGCGTTCGGGGGCATCGGTCGCGTCGGCACGCATGTTCACACCGAATGGCTTGTCCGTCAACGATTTCGTCTTCGCGATGGCCGCCTCGAGTTCCGCGAACGTCATCGTGGCCGACGCCAGGATGCCCAGCCCGCCGGCGTTCGAGGTTGCCGAGGTCAGCGACGGTCCGGACACCCATCCCATGCCGGTCTGGACGATCGGGTACTCGATGCCGACGAGCTCGGTGAACGACGTCGACAGTCCGGCGGCGCGCGCGGGACTCGGTTGTGCGCTGGTGGGACTGCTCATCGGACTTCCTTGTTGCGGACGCCCTTCGGGTCGAGGACGTCCCGGATCAGACCGAGCTCCTCTGCCGTCGGCCGGCGCGTTTCGGGTGCGTCGGCAAGGCCTTCGACCTCGAAGCCGGTGTTCTCGGCGACCTCGTCGGCGCCGACCCCGGGATGCAGGGACAGGGCCCGCATGGTGTGGCCTGGTCCGCCGAAGTCGAAGACGCCGAGGTTGGTGACCACGCGATGGATGTTCAGGTCGTCGAAGGCCGGGTTCTCCGGATCGACCTTGTCGAAACCGACGCCCGACACGATGTCGACGGACTCGCCGAAGACGCGCGCGGTGTGGCGGGCCACCCAGTAGCTGGTGGGGTGGTTGATGGTGTTGCCGGGCGCGCCACGCACACCGAACATCTGGCGAGTGGGGTGCTGCAACGGACCGAACGCCGACAGGTTCTGGTTGCCGTGCCGGTCGATCTGGTTGGCGCCCATGACAACATGGCGCCGACCCGATGCCACGACGTCGAACACCTTGCGGAACGGCATCCACCCCTCGATCGGCCCGGTCTTCCCGATCGGCGGGGTGTCGGCGAGGATCAGCGCCTCGCCGTCGGTGATCAGCAGGTCGGGTTCGGTGGTGAGACGCGCGAGCCGGGCGCCGAGCAGGGGAGTGGGCGCCATGGGCGAGGCCATGATCTCGCCGGCGCCGGCGAAGATGTCGGCGCAGGAGATCACGCAGTACTCGGCGCGGGTGGGTTCATCCGTACCGGACGATTCACCGGGCGTGGTCGCGGTTTCGGCGGTGCTCACTGTCCGGTCTCCTTCTGCTCGTCCTGCCAGGCGGTCACTTCTCGCTGGTAGGTCTGTTCGTCGACCTGGAGGAATCGGCGCGAGAACGCGTCCCAGGTCTCGGGCTCCTTCGCCGACGCCACATAGAACTGCTGGAACTTCTCGTCGCGCCCGTAGTCACCGGCGAACGTGAAGTGCGCACCGTTGGGCGCGTGGACGACCCGGTCCACGGCCATGCGGTTGAGCAGAAGGCGCTGGTGCGGAACGGTTTTGACGAGCACCTCGGTGGAGACGATCTGATCGGCCTCGAGATAGCGTCGTTCGGCAGCCGCGCAGTAGAGGTCGTCGAAGTACGGGTCGACCCCGGTGTAGGCGGCATTGCCGTGGGCATCGGCCAGATCCAGGTGCACGAATGCGGCGTCGAGCTTCAGTGCCGGCATGGCCACCAGCGTCTGCGTCCGGCCGTCGGCGTCGGGATAGGGCGAGGTGACGGTCTTCAGCTCACCCTCCCAGAAGTTGAGGACGTCCGAGCCGAGGCCGGCACGAATGGGCAGGAACGGCACGCGTGCGGCGGCCGCTTCGAGGCCGCATTTCACCATGCCCTCGTCCATCTCGCGTACCTCGATCTCGCCGTTGGTGCGCGCCTTGGCGAACCACGGATCGTAGAACGGGGCCGAGTCGAGGGAGACGAAGCCGTAGTACGCGCGGCGCACCTTCCCTGCCGCGCAGAGCAATCCGAGGTCGGGGCCACCGTAGGTCACCACGGTGAGGTCCTTGACGTCGGAGCGGGCGAGCGCACGGACCAACGCCATCGGCTTGCGGCGCGAACCCCATCCGCCGATGCCGATGGTCATGCCGTCGCGTAGCTCGGCGATGACGTCGTCGAAAGTGCTTGTCTTGTCGGTGGGCATGTCAGGCACGTCCTCCATCCGAGGCGGAATTCGCGGCAAGTGGCTTGCCGGTCGACACGAACGCGTCGCGGTGCTCATCGGCGACGCCGGCCAGGTTCAACTCGAAGGTGTACCCCTGCTCGAGGCGGTAACTCGCCTTGACATCGACGGGGTCGATGTTGTTGATCGCCTCCTTCGCCGTGCGGATCACGCGAGTGTCTTTGGCGGCGATGGCCTCTGCGACCTCGAGTGCCGCGTCGAGCAGGTCCTCGCGGGGCACGACCCGGTAGACCGAACCGAAGTGCTCGAGTTGCTGGGCGGTGACGTTCTTGGCGGTGAAGTAGAGGGTGCGCATCATGTGCTGTGGCACGAGCCGCGCGAGATGGGTTGCGGCGCCGAGTGCTCCGCGGTCCACCTCGGGTAGTCCGAAGACGGCGTCGTCGGAGGCCACGATGACGTCGGCGTTCCCGACGAGGCCGATGCCGCCGCCCACGCAGAACCCGTTGACGGCGACGACGACGGGCACGGCGCAGTCGTAGACGGCGCTGAAGGCGGCGGCGCATCCGCGGTTGGCGCCGATCAGGGCGTCGAAGCCGTCGGTCGCCTGCATCTCCTTGATGTCGACGCCCGCGTTGAAGCCCCGACCCTCTGCGCGGAGCACCACCACGTGGGTGGAGGGGTCCCGGCCGGCGGCGGTGATGGCGTCGCCGAGTTCGAACCATGCGGCCGATGGCAGCGCGTTGACCGGCGGATAGTCGACGGTGACGGTCACGATCCCGGTATCGGAACGTGTCGTGGTGATCGGCACGCGGGCTCCTCTCATGGGGCGGTCCGGACAGTCCGAGGGGACTGCGGAAGCGCACCAAGCAAGTGCTTGGTTGTTTGGTAGGGTAGCACCCATGCAGACGCAGTCACAGGTCGAGCTGGGCCTGGTCGGGAAGGTCATCCTGGTCACGGGCGGGGCGCGCGGGGTGGGTGCCGGGATCACCCGCGTCCTGGGTTCGCTCGGCGCCCGTCCGGTGATCTGTGGTCGCAACGCCGACAATCTCGCCGACGACCTCCGCGATCTCGACTTCGTGTCCTGCGATGTCCGCGACGCGGATGCGGTCGTGGCGATGATGGACGACATCATCGGGCGGGCCGGACGCATCGACGGTGTCGTGAACAATGCCGGCGGCTCCCCGTTCGCGTTGGCCGCCGACGCGTCGGCCCGGTTCGCGAGCAAGATCGTCGACCTCAATCTGCTGGCCCCGCTGGCCGTGGCCCGCGCGGCCAACGCGGTGATGCAGACGCAGTCCGATGGTGGTGCCATCGTGAACATCTCGAGCGTGAGCGGCCACCGGCCGTCACCCGGCACCTCGGCCTACGGTGCGGCGAAGGCCGGACTCGACAACCTGATGAGCTCGCTCGCCGTCGAGTGGGCGCCGCGGGTTCGGGTGAACTCGGTCGTGGCCGGCCCGGTCGTCACCGAACAGTCCCACCTGCACTACGGGGACGACGCCGGTGTGGCAGCCGTCGGCGAGACCATCCCGATGGGGCGGATGGCCACGCCCGCCGATGTCGGCAACGCGGTCGCCTTTCTCTTGTCACCGCTTGCCGGTTACATCACCGGGTCGACGCTGACCGTCCACGGCGGTGGCGAGAAGCCGGCATTCCTCGACGCCGCCACGGCCGGTAACGCAGTCTGAGACCCGGTGTGCGGTTCGGGGCCGCAGACACTTCGGAAAGGAAGAACATCAGTGACCAGCAAGTTGAATGAGGGTCGTGTCGTCATCGTGACCGGTGCCGGCCAGGGCATCGGACGCGCCCACGCCCTCGCGTTCGCCGCCGACGGCGCGAAGGTCGTCGTCAACGACTACGCCGAGGACCCCGCGAGTGAGGTCGTCGACGAAATCGTCGCCGCCGGCGGGCAGGCAGTCGCGTCGGTGGGCGACGTCGCGGACTGGGATTCGGGTGCGGCCATGGTCGAGACCGCACTCTCCGCGTTCGGACGCCTCGACGTACTGGTCAACAACGCGGGTTTCGTGCGCGACCGTATGCTGGTCTCGCTGTCGGAGGACGAGTGGGATGCGGTCGTCCGCGTACATCTCAAAGGGCACTTCGTCGGTCTGCGGCACGCAGCCGCGCACTGGCGTGCCCAGGCGAAGGCCGGCGACGTTCCGCAGGCGCGCATCATCAACACGAGTTCCGGTGCGGGACTGTACGGTTCGGTGGGGCAGGGCAACTACGTCGCGGCGAAGGCCGGCATCGCGGCTCTGACGATCCAGGCGGCCGCGGAACTGGGGTCGTATGGTGTGACCGTGAACGCGATCGCTCCGGCCGCCCGTACCCAGATGACCATGGGTGCCGGTGAGGCGATGGCCGCTCAGATGGCGGCGCCCGCCGACGGTTCCTTCGACACGATGGATCCGGCGAACGTCTCGCCCCTCGTGGTCTGGCTGGGTTCGCCCGCGGCGGGCTCGGTGACCGGCCGGGTGTTCGAAGTCGAGGGCGGCAAGATCTCGATCACCGATGGATGGCAGCGAAGCATCGAGCGGGACAAGGGCTCTCGGTGGGAGGCCGGCGAGCTCGGCCCGGTGATCGAGGAGATCCTGGCCAAGGCGCCGGTGCCGATGCCCGTGTACGGCGCGCGATGACCTCGCCCCGAGATCCCTCGGCCGAGCGGATCGCCGCGGCGCGCGCTTATGTGGACGCCTTGGTGAGTCACGATCCGTCGTCGGTCGTCCTGCACCCGGACTGCACCCGCGTGGAGTTCGGTGTGCGGACCGGGCGCGACGGCGACCACATCGCCCGCAGCCTCGCGCGTGGCCCGCAATTCCGCCTCATCCACCGGATCTCGGACTTCACCGCCACGGTGGACGGGCACAGCGTCACCACGCGCTACATCGTCCACGTCCGACCCAAGACCCTTCGGCTGGGTGCCACCGTGTCCGAGACCTTCGTGGTCGACGAGGACAACCGGATCCGCGCGATCGTCGCCCACTTCGGCCTCCCGCGGCCCCAACGGACCTGACCGTCCGGCACGCCACCAACAGACGAACCCACCACCCCGAACGGCTGGTGGGTTCGTCGACTGTAGGTGGACCGTCAGGCGCTGGGCGCGCGGACGACCATCGGCACGCCGGGGAAGTACGCCGCCATCTCCGAACGGGACTTGCGTAGCGCTGCGGTGCCGTACCCCGACTTGCGGAACTGCGGGTGGATCCAGATGCGCAGGTCGATCTCGCCGTCCTTCAGTTCGCCGAACACGAAGCCGACCTTCGACTCGCCTTCGACGGCGACCAGCCAGACGGCTTCCTCGGCGTCGACCCGGGCGGTGGCGGCATCGATCTCGGCCGCGACATCGCCGGCGGGAGCGCCCGAACCGTCGCCGGCGGTGCCGATCTCGTTGGTGCGCGCCGAGAACAGTTCGGCGTCGGCGGACGGGTCGAACGGACGGAGATCAAGGGTGTCCCCACTGCTGGCCGGACGTTCGGCGAGCGTGAAGGTGAGGGCGCTGTTGAGGTCGTCGAGTTCGGCCTGGTTCTTGCGGCGGTCGTCCTTGGTGAGCTGGTCGAGCTTCATGTCGAGGATGGCCTCGGCGCCGAGCTTGGATTTGCCGAGCAGGTCGACGATCGCGGTGACGGCCTCGTCGTGATTCTCGGCGTCGACGATGGCATCGAGGACCTCGTGGCGGCGCTCGAGGGCGGTCAGCAGGGCGTCGGCGATGTCACGCCGGGTGGTGGCGAGGTCGAGATCAGTCATGACTCGATCCTAGGTCACCGGTGGTTCCCATGTGGGGGACATCCGGCGCGTGCGCAGGGGGTCGGACGACGTCTCGGAAATGCGAATCTAGAACAAGTTCTACCGTTGGGTCTGCCTGTTTTGGTGGAGATTCTTCCCTAGAGCTGTAACACGTCCTAGTCTGGTGGTCATGACGAACGAGGGTACGACGACAGCACCGGCCGACTTCGATCACCTGCGCGGGGGCACGCACATGGGCGACCTGATGGTCGCGGCGCTGCGGCGGCACGCCGACCGCACCGTGCTGTCTCTCGGCGACACCGAGATGACCGGCGGTGAGATGGCGGCGTCGATCAGCCGCTACATCCAGGCGTTCGAGGGGTTGGGTGCTGGTACGGGAACCGCGGTCGGCCTACTTGCGCTGAATCGGCCCGAGGTGCTGTTCGTGATCGGCGCCGGCCAGACGCAGGGATGGCGCCGCACCGCTCTGCATCCCCTGGGCTCACTCGACGACCACGCGTACGTGCTCTCGGACGCCGGCGTGTCGACTCTCATCATCGACCCGGTGCCCATGTTCGTCGAGCGGGCCGCGGCACTGCTCGAACGGGTTCCCGGTCTCAAGCAGGTGCTGACCCTCGGGCCGGTGCCGGAGCAACTCGCCGCCCACGCGCGGGACGTGATCGCCGAAGCCGACGGCTTCGAGCCGAAGCCCCTTGTCGCCGCGCATCTCTCACCCGACCACGTCGTCTCCATCACCTACACCGGCGGCACCACCGGCAAGCCGAAGGGCGTCATCGGGACAGCCCGCGCGATGTCGACGATGACGCAGATCCAGCTCGCGGAATGGGAATGGCCCGAACACCCGCGGTTCCTGCTCTGCACGCCCCTCTCGCACGCGGGTGCCGCTTTCTTCGTCCCGACCCTCATGAAGGGCGGATCGATGGTGGTGCTGTCCAAGTTCGACCCGGCCGAGGTGCTGCGCACGATCGAGGAGCAGAAGATCACCGCGACGATGCTGGTGCCGTCGATGCTGTACGCACTGATGGACCACCCGGACTCGAAGACGCGCGACCTGTCCTCGCTGGAGACTGTGTACTACGGTGCGTCGCCGATCAATCCGGTCCGGCTCGCCGAGGCGATCGAGCGCTTCGGGCCGATCTTCGCGCAGTACTACGGCCAGTCCGAGGCGCCGATGGTCATCAGTTACCTGGCGAAGGGTGACCATCCGGGTCCCGGTGAGGACCAGCGTCGGCTGAGCAGCTGCGGACGGCCGTCGGCCTTCCTGCGTACCGCCCTGCTCGGGCCCGACGACAAGCCCGTCCCGCAGGGCGAACCCGGCGAGATCTGCGTCGCGGGACCACTTCTCGCCGGCGGGTACCTGGGCCTCCCCGAACAGACCGCGGACACCTTCCGCGACGGCTGGCTGCGCACCGGCGACGTGGCCCGCGAGGACGAGGACGGATTCTGGTTCATCGTCGACCGCACCAAGGACATGATCGTCACCGGTGGCTTCAATGTGTTCCCGCGCGAGGTCGAGGACGTCGTCGCCGAACACCCGGCAGTGGGTCAGGTCGGCGTGATCGGTGTCCCGGACGACAAGTGGGGCGAGGCGGTCACCGCGATCGTGGTGCTGCGCAACGATGCCGACGCCGACGACGCGGCGAAGGACCGGATCACCGCCGAGATCCAGCAGTCCGTGAAAGACCGCAAGGGTGCGGTGCAGTCACCCAAGCGGGTGATCTTCGCCGATGCCCTGCCACTGACCGCGCTCGGCAAGCCGGACAAGAAGGCGCTGCGGTCCCAGTACTGGGCCGACTCCGACCGCGGGGTCGGCTAGATCCCCTCTGCTCCCTGATCCGAAAGAACGACATAACCATTGCCCCCTGAGGTGCGAGGAGCGTTGGCGCTTCGCCCGCACCTCAGCTCAGGGAGCACAGGGGGAGCGCATTGCTCGCTCCTCAATTGACCCGCCCGGGCGGGTCACAGGTCGCAGCAGTCGCAACAATCGCAGCAGTCGCAGTCGTCGCAGACCGCGTCCTTGTACTTGTCGGTGAAGTGATTCCAGTGGTCGACGCAGCAGGCCTTGCCGAAGCACGAGACGCCGATGAACGGCAGAATCCGTTCGTGGAACGATCGATTCGGTTTGAAGGGTGGCGGGTACGGCCACTCGGTCGGATAGCCGAACGGCCGGTGCGGCGGCCACTGGGTGCGCGAGTCGGCGACCACCGAAGGGGCCTCCGCGTGCGGGTGCATGCGCTTGTGGATCGCGTGGCGCAGTCCGTCGAGCAACACCACTCGTAGGAGTCGGTCGTCGACGAGTTCGAGGTCGGCGTAGCGGGTCCGGATCGCGGAGGCGAGTCGCCGGCACTGCTCGAGCGCGGTCTCCGGCGACGTTCCGGTGGACCGGAGTGGGTTGTACCGTCCCTGCTCGGCGTCGGAGTCATAGTCGTCGACCGCGTCCAAGAGGTGCGCTATCCGGCCGAAATCGGCACCGATGTCGGAGAGCGCTGCCTCGTTGCGGGGTGCGTCGGCGAGTATCGCCGACGCGGAGAAGACCTGTGCCGCAGCCACTGCCGACGCCCGGGTGAGGTCGTCGAGGACGACGCTCGTCGACTCGATCTCGGCTTGACGAGAGAGCGTCGTCATCATCCCGTCGACATCGAGACGTCGGGCGACCTCGGTGTCGGCCGCGGCATTCCGGCGCAGGTGGCTCCCGGCATAGTCGGCGAGCTTCGCGCGTACCGGCCGACGGGGCGCCAGCGCGTGTCGCTGCTCGTTGCCGACGTCGGCCGCCTTCGCGGCGGCGAGGGTGAGGGAGGCGGTCGCGGCGAGGCGGACACCCGGTTCGTCGGCGGACACGACTGTCGCCGTGCGCATTCCGCGTAGGGGACACCGACCGGCCTCGGTGGAGGCGCACTCCGACGTCGACTGGGCTGCGGTGAGGATCGACACCATCACCGCATCGGTGTTGACCGTCAACCTGCTCGACTGGCCGTGGTTGTCGCGCAGCGACAGACAGACCCCGCACAGGTGGGAGCGCCACTGGTCCATCAGGTCGTCGTCGAGTGCGTGCCGACATGGAGTGAGAACCCCGAACATTCGAGAATCAGACCACAGGCAGGGGGGCCTCGCCAGAGGATTCATTCGTTCGGTGCAGGCGGCCCGATGTGCTCGCCTCAGTCGCCGCCGACAACGCGGGCGCGGGCCGTGAGCGTGGTTCGGAGCCATTCCGGCTCGCAGACCACGAAGTCGTGGTCGAACATCGACGCCCACAACGCGCGCGTGGCGTGGCGACGGTCGGCGAACCGGAGTCCGAGCCGACATCGTCCTTCTGGTGAGCGGTCGAGATATGTTGCGGCGGCGATTGACTCGATCTGCTCGGCATCGTCGGCCGAGCAGTCGATCACCACGTCGACGGGTTCGAAGGAGCGTCGGAACGCGTCACGATGCCGCTCCCAGATCTCGCCGAGGTCGACGTCATCGGACCGGCGCGCGGGTTCGTCGAGGACGTCCACGTCGCTCATCCGGGAGACGCGGTACATGCGTTCCGCCGAGCCGGCGCCGTCGTGCGACGTGCTGCGCGGTGAGGTGGCGACGAGGTACCAGGTCTCGCCCGCCACGATGAGTCCGATCGGGTCGAGGACGTGCTCGCGCGGGGTGGGCGCACCCCGGCTCCGGTAGCTCACACGGATCCGTCGGCCCTCGAACACGGCGAGTTGTACGGCCTGGAGGCCGTCGAGGATCTCCGGGGTTCTGACGAAACCCTCCGGACGGACCAGGATCCGCTGCGCGGCGCGCACGGCATGACTCCGGTGCGCCTCGGGCAGGGCGGCGGTCACCTTGCGCATGGCGCTGGTGAACGCGGGGGAGTCGACCCGTCCGGTACCGGCGAGCAACGACGTGGCCTCGTCGACGGTCAGTCCGGTGAGATCGGTGCGATACCCCGGTAACAACGCGAAGCCGCCGTGCCGGCCGCGCTCGGCGTAGACCGGCACGCCGGACAGCGACAGCGCGTCGATGTCGCGGAGCACGGTTCGTTCGGAGACCCCGAGCTCGGCGGCCAACTCGGCGGCGGTCACCCGCTCGTGCCTCTTCAGCACCATCAGCAGGGCGATGAGACGTTCGGCGCGCACGAATGCGATTCTCTCCCGAATACATGACAGGAGATGTCGTGTATTGCGGATTCACTGGTGGCAGACCGACCAACGACAAGGAGAGGACGTCATCATGACCGCAACCACACCAGAGGCCGTGCCCGCCCCGGCCGCACCCGCCGACCCCCGTCCCGCATTCCGAGTGGCAACTGCTTGGATGACGGCACTGCTGACCGGGATCACCGACGATCAACTGGAAGCGCCCACTCCCTGCGAGGACTTAGACGTCCGGACACTCTCGGCGCACGTCGTGGCGACCGCCGAGCGTGCCCGGGCACTCGCCGACGGACTCGACGTCCGAACGATGCGGACGATCGCCGAGCAGCACGACGCTGCCACCTACTCCGCGCTGGTCGAGGCCGCCCTGGAGGGATGGGCCGATGATGCGTCGCTGACCCGCATGGTCCAGGTGCCGTGGGGTGAGGTACCCGGCGCGGGAGCGCTCTGGGGCTATGTCAGCGAGACCCTCGTGCACGGCTGGGACCTCGCCGTTGCCACCGGGCAACCCGCGGAAGCAGATCCCGCGACGGCCGAGGCGACGCTCGCGGTCGCGCAGCAGTTCATCCCGGCCGAGATCCGCACCGACCCGAACGTGCCGTTCGGCGTCGTCGTCGAACCCCGCCCCGGCGCCGGACCCACTGAGCGACTGGCCAACTGGACCGGCCGGGACTCCGCACGACTGGGTGGTCTAGCCGGCCGGCCGGTCGGCACTCCCGCGAGCCCGTTTACGTCCCGCTGATCAGATCCGATAAGCGGGACGGAAACGGCACCGCGGCAACGCGATCGGCGCTACCGGGCCGGCTCGCAGATGACCACCGGGATCGTTCGTTCCGTCCAGGCGGCGTAGGTGTCGTAGTCCGCGTAGGTGTCGACGAGATCAGGCCAGAGCTCGGCACGCTCGGCATCGGTGGCGGTGCGCGCCACGAGGTCGTGCTTCTCCTTGCCGATCTGGATGGTGACCTGCGGGTTGTCCCGGAGATTGAGGTACCAGGCGGGGTTCTTCGCCGAGCCGCCCTGGGAGGCGACCACGACGAAGGAGTCCCCGCGCCGCAGGTAGATCAGCGGCGCGGTGCGCGGCTGTCCCGACTTGCGGCCGATGGTGGTCAGCAAGCACACCGGCGCGGGCTTGCGTAGACCCGCGCCGACCCGCCAAGTGCCCCCGACGCGACCACCGGTGGCCTTGTACAGCGCGGTGTTCGCCTTCGACCCCAGTTTGATGATCTTGCTGACGATCGGCGAATCCAGTTGCGCGGGCTTGTTGTTCGGGTCGAGTGCGGGCATCAGATGCGCTCGATGATGGTGCCGGTGGCCATGGCGCCGCCGGCGCACATCGTGACCAGCGCGGTCTGACCGTCCCGACGCTCCAGTTCGTGCAGCGCGGTGGTGATCAGGCGAGAGCCGGTGCTGCCCACGGGGTGTCCCAGGGCGATGGCACCGCCGTTCACGTTGACCTTGTCCAGGTCGGCGCCGTGGACCTGGGCCCAGCTGAGTACCACGGACGCGAACGCCTCGTTGATCTCGACGATGTCGATGTCGGACAACGACATTCCCGACTTGGCCAGGACGCGCTCGGTCGCCTGGACCGGACCGTCGAGGTGGAAGGACGGCTCCGCGCCGACGAGCGCCTGCGCCTTGATGCGTGCGCGCGGTGTCAGGCCCAGCTCGCGTGCCCGGGACTCGTCCATGATGAGCACGGCGGCCGCGCCGTCGGAGATCTGTGACGACGTTCCAGCGGTGTGGATACCGCCCTCGAGAACGGGTTTGAGCGCGGACAGGGATTCGAGCGTGGTGTCGCGCAGACCCTGGTCACGGCTGACGTCGAGGATGTTCCCGGTCAGTTCGCCTTCTTTGGTGCGCTCGGGCGCCTTGAGGCTCAGGACCTCGCGGTCGAATCGACCCTCGTCCCATGCCTTACGGGCGTTGCGTTGACTGCGCTCGCCGAGCGCGTCGACGTCGGCGCGCGTGATACCGCGGCGTTTGGCGATCCGTTCGGCGGCCTCGAACTGGTTCGGCATGTCGACGTCCCACGAATCCGCGTGATACGGACCGGCATTGGTGCCGACGTTCGCGCCGAGCGGAACGACCGACATCGTCTCCACTCCGCAGGCGACGCCGATGTCGATCGCGTCGGAGGCGATGAGCCCGGCGATCAGATGGTTGGCCTGCTGCGCCGAACCGCACTGCGCGTCGATGGTGGTGGCTCCGGTCGCCTCCGGCAGACCCGCGGACAGCCAGGCCTTGCGCGTGATGTTGCCGGCCTGGGCGCCTGCCTGGGTCACGCAGCCGCCGATCGCCTGCTCGACGAGGGCGGGGTCGAGGCCCGCTTTCTCGAGGAGGCCGCGTTGGGTGATGCCGAGCAACTCCTCGGCGTGCAGGCCCGAGAGCCAACCGTTGCGCTTGCCGATCGGCGTGCGCGCCGCTTCTACGATGACGGGAACGCCCATCGCCACTCCTTCGTTCGTACCGGTGAACCCGGATGTCCACGGATGAGGCCCGACGGTCCGTCGAGGCCGCTGTGATCACGCTAGAACACGTTCTATGTTTGCGTCTACGCTGGGGTGGATGATGCGGGCAGGGCGGCCCACTCGACGGGTGTTCGACGCCATGCGTCGACGCTGCACGGCGACGAACGCGAATGAATCTGTGAGGGAAGGTCGCAGGTCAAGATACCGGGTCGGGAACAAAACTAGAACAAGTTCTCGTCTGAGAGTGTCGTATGCGTCACAGTGTGCTTCAATGTGATTGAAACAGGTTCTAAATCTCACAGCGAGGTGGTGTGACGTGACCCAGGCCCAGAGCGCCCCGATCGGCAGCGAGCCGACCCCGGCGGATTCTGCGCGCACGAGCCCTTCCGACGTAGTCGCGAAGTGCCCGTTCATGGAGCAGGAGGGGTGGGACTTCACCAACCCCGATCTGCTCGAGCAGGGAATCCCCGTGAAGGAGTTCGCGCAACTGCGCAAGACCGCGCCGGTATGGTGGAATGCCCAGGCGCCCGGCAAGGGCGGTGGTTTCCACGACGGCGGGTACTGGGTGATCTCCAAGCACGCCCATGTCCGCGAGATCTCCAAGAACAACGAGGACTGGGAAACCAACGCCAACGGCGTCATCATGCGTTTCGAAGACGACATGACCGCCGATCAGATCGAGATCACCAAGGCGTTGCTGATCAACCACGATCCGCCGGAGCACACCCGCCTGCGCAAGCTGGTCTCCAAGTTGTTCACGCCGCGCGCCGTGCATTCACTCGAGGAGAAGCTCGACGACGCCGCCCGCGACATCGTCGCCAAGGCCGCGGAGAAGGGCAGCGGTGACTTCGTCAAAGACGTGGCCGTCGACCTGCCGCTGCTGGCCATCGCCGACCTCCTCGGCGTGCCGGAGGTGGATCGGGAGAAGCTGTTCGACTGGTCGAACTCGATGATGAACGCCGACGACCCGGATTACACGACGGATCCGCAGCAGGCCAACGCCGAGATCCTCGGCTACGGCTACACGATGGCCGAGGAGAAGCGTAAGAATCCCGGCGAGGACATCGTCACCACGCTGGTGAACGCCGACATCGACGGGCAGTCGCTCGACGAGACCGAGTTCGGGTTCTTCTTCATCCTGCTGACCGTCGCCGGCAACGAGACCACCCGCAACGCCATCAGCCACGGGATGAATGCCTTCCTGGACAACCCCGATCAGTGGGAACTGTTCAAGAAGGAGCGCCCGGCGACCGCGGTCGACGAGATCGTGCGGTGGGCGACCCCGGTCAACTGCTTCCAGCGGACGGCCAAGCGCGACACGCAGATCGGCGGCGTCGACATCGCCAAGGGTGAGCGCGTCGGCATGTTCTACGGTTCGGCGAACTACGACGAGGACGTTTTCGACGATCCGTTCTCGTTCAACATCATGCGCGATCCCAACCCGCACGTCGGGTTCGGCGGCAACGGTGCGCACTTCTGCGTCGGTGCGAACCTCGCGCGGATGGAGATCAACCTGATGTTCAACGCGCTCGCCGACATGGTGCCCGACATCACCAAACTCGACGCACCGCGCCGTCTGCGCCACGGCTGGATCAACGGCGTCAAGGAACTCCGCGTCGACTACGGCACCAAGTGACCGCAGCAGAGCAGACACCGGCCTACCTCGGCATCGACCGGGAGAACCATCCCGCAGTCGTGGCGGGGCGTCGTTCGCGTGAGTTCGTGGAATCCAGGGACAAACAGGCCTGGATCGACAACTTCGCGGCAGACGCCACGGTCGAGGACCCGGTCGGCCCGTCGATGTTCGACCCGGACGGCGTCGGATTCCGCGGGCACGAGCAGATCTCGGAGTTCTGGGACAAATCGATCGGGACGACCGAGAGCATCGAGTTCCGCTTCGACGAGGAGATCATCTGCGGGAACGAGGTAGCCTACATCGGCAGCATCGTCACCCACATCGCCGGCCATGTCTCCGAGGCGCGCGGGGTGTTCACCTATCGCGCCGACGCCGACGGCAAGCTGTCGGCACTGCGCGCCTTCTGGGAAGTCGAGAAGACGATCAACTCGGTGCGCAAGGCCGGATAGTCGCAACACGAGCCGCCACGGGCGGGACAGGGTGCTCACCCTGTCCCGCCCGCGGTCGTTTGTGGGCCGGGTTCTCCCATCCGTCGTTACAGCGCGTCGGCCGGGCCCGAAGATGGGGTGACAGGTTCACCGACGCCCCCACGGCGTCGTCGACGGAGGGGGAGCGACTCGGAGTCCGGCGCGGTCGATCAGTTCGACGCGGTGTACCGCGAACACGTTGCGGGGGTCTGGCGCTACGTGCGGACCCGTGTGCCCGGGGCCGCCGACGCCGACGACGTGACCGCGGAGGTCTTCGTGAAGGCGATGCGCTCGTGGGACCGGTTCGACGACCGGCGCGACAGCGTCGGCGCCTGGCTGATCGGGATCGCGCGGCATGTCGTCGCGGACTGGTGGGCCCGGCGATCCCGCGAGGTGCCGGTCGCCGAGGTCGACCTCGGCGACGCCGGGGTGTCCGTTTACGACGGCGATCCCGAGACCGCGATGCTGCGGGCCGCCGCGGCCGACGACGTGCGCAGCCGGTTGTGGGTTCTGACGGCGCGCGAGCGGGAAGCCGTGACCCTGCGATTCGCCACCGAACTCACCTCCGACGAGATCGGCGCGGCGATGGGGATCTCGGCGACGGCCGCGCGGATGCTCGTCTATCGCGGGGTGGCGAAGTTGAGGGAGGTGATGCCGAGGTGACGCCTCACGATCCGAGTGAACAGTTCGACCCCGTGGACATCGCTGCGGCCGAACGACTCGATGACGCGATATCGGCAGTTCTCGACGGGCGCGACGTCCCGAATGCTCCGGACCCGGAACTCGAGTTGCTCGCCGGTGGCTTGCGGCCCGACCCGCCCGCGTCGACCTACGTTTCGGTCGACCGGATACTGCATCCTGCGCCTGCCGGTCGTCGGAGAAGACGGTGGTCGGCGGCGCAGGTGGCCGCGGCCGCGCTCGGCGCGATCCTGATCATCCATGGCGTCGGGAACATGATTGCCGGCGAGTGGATCTCGGCGTCGCTCGGCGAGCCGTTCAACCAGCACGCGATGGTCGACGGCGGATTGGCGTTCATCGCCGTCGGCGCGGCGATCGCGGTCGCCTCGACGCGTCGCCGGTGGCTACCCGTCGCCGTCATCGCGGGCGTGCCGCTCGGACTGGTGATGGGCGGACGCGGTCTCCACGAGATCGGCGTCTTCGCCTGGGGTGCGGTCGCCCACGGTGCGGTCGGTGTGGCTGCCCTGGTGCTGCTGGTCACATATGCGCTGGGGCGGCGTTACAGTTTTCGGCCGGATCGGGAAGGACGGGTATGAGAGCACTGCATCGAATCCGGAATTATGTACGCGCGATGCGGCGGGCCCGGCGTCATCGCACCGAACTCGTCGGCCACCTCGCTCGTCGGCCGCTGGTGGCGGGCGGGATCGCCGGGATGGAGAGCGCGATGCTGCTGTCCAACCGGATGGACCCGAAACTCAAAGAACTGGCCGAACTCAAGGCCGCCGGCATGGTCAGTTGCGAGTTCTGCCTCGACATCGGCTCCGCGCTGGCGTCGGGCGCCGGAATCACCGAGCAGCAACTCCGCGATCTGCCGCGCTATGAGGAGTCGACGGCCTACACCGATCTGGAGAAACTCGTCATCGGCTACGCCGAGGCGATGACCCGTACGCCGGCTGTCGGCGACGATCTCGCGGACCTGCGCCGCCGGTTGGCCGAACACCTGTCGGAGACCCAGATCGTCGAACTCGCGATGACCGTGGCCTGGGAGAATCAGCGCGCGCGTCTCAACCAGTCGCTGGGTGTGCGACCCACGGGAATGGCCGACGGCCTCGCCTGCGCTGTCCCCGAACGCACTTCGTAGCATTCATGCGCACATATGGCGCATGAATGCCACGAGGTTCCGCTCAGTGCAGGGGCTTGTCGGCGCCGACGAGCCACATCGAGAAGTACTGCGAGCCACCGCCATAGGCGTGGCCCAGTGCCTTCCGGGCGTCCGGGACCTGGTGGTCTCCGGCTTTGCCCATGACCTGGATGGCGGCCTCGGCGAACCGGATCATGCCCGACGCCCCGATCGGGTTCGACGACAACACACCGCCGGACGCGTTGAGCGGGATGCGCCCGCCGATCTCGGTGTCGCCGGATTCGGTGAGCTTCCACCCCTCGCCCTCGGCCACGAATCCCAGGTTCTCCAGCCACATCGGCTCGAACCAGGAGAAGGGCACGTAGATCTCGGCGGCGTCGATCTCCTCCAGCGGGTTGCTGATGCCGCCGGCCTTCCACAACGCGGCCGCGGCATCGCGACCGGCCTGCGGGCTGACGACGTTGCGGTGCGCGTAGGACAGCGGCTCGGTGCGCATCGCGGTGGCATGGATCCACGCCACCGGATCGCCTGCGGCGATCGCGGCATCGGCGACATCCTCGCTGCCGATGACGACCGCGCAGGCCCCGTCCGACGACGGGCAGGTCTCGTCGTAACGGATCGGGTCCCAGAGCATCTGCGAGCTCATGACCTTCTCGACCGTCTGATCCGGTTGGTGCAGGTGCGCAAGCGGATTCAGCGCGCCGTTACGGCGATCCTTGGCGGCGACCATCGCCCCGATGTGCTCGGGCGCGCCGGACTGCCGGATGTAGGCGCGCACGTGCGGGGCGAAGAAGCCACCCGCGCCGGCGCCCACCGGCTTGGTGAACGGCACCGGGATCGACAGCGCCCACATCGCGTTGGACTCGGACTGCTTCTCCCAGGCGACGGCCAGGACCCGCTTGTGCACGCCCGCGAAGACCAGCGACGCGGCCACATTGGCCGTCGAACCGCCGACCGAACCCGCGGTGTGTACGCGGATGAGGCGTTTGCCGACAGCGCCGATGGCCTCGGCCATCGCGAGCTCCGGCATCATCGACCCCTCGAAGAGGTCCGGGGCCTTGCCGATGACGATCGCGTCGATGTCGTCGAGCGAGACCTTGGAGTCGATCAGCGCGGCGTCGATGGCCTCGCGGACCATGCCCGCCATCGTGACGTCGGACCGCTTCGCGACGTACCGTGTCTGCCCGGTGCCCAGCACCGCGGCACGATTGTTGTGTCCCATCAGTTCTCAGGCCCCCTCGTTGTTCTGGGCACTCAGGGTGACCACCATGTTCTGTTGCAGCAGCGGGCCGCTCGAGGCGTGGGCGACCGCGGTGCCGGCGTTGCCGCCGAGGATCTCGTTGGCCGCGTACCCGATCCGCTGGAGACCTGCGGAGAACAGCGAGTTGCCGGCCAGCGAACCGCCGGACGGATTGATGCGCACCGAGTCGGGGAGTCCGAGCGCGTTGCGGACGATGATCTCCTGGTGCGTGTACGACGCGTTGATCTCGGCGACGTCGACCGCGCGGCTGCGGTCGCCGAAGGCGGTGTCGCCGGCCAGCTTCGTCGACGGTGAGACGGTGAGATCGCGTGCCCCGAAGTTGGGTGTGTCGATGCGGTGATCCCACCCGGTGACGAAGGCAGGGTTGGCCACCAGCTCGCGGGCCTTGCGCTCGCTGGCGATGACGACCGCTGCGGCGGCATCGGTGTACGGCGCGATGTCGTGCTGTCGCAGCGGGTTCGCGACGTACTCACGACCGAGCAGCTCGTCGGCGGAACCGCCGAAGGTCCGCGCACCGACCGCGGCCATGTCGGCCTCGGTCCACACGCCCGCGTCGAGGCCGGCGCGAGCCTGCAGGGCGCCGAGCGACCGGGCATCCGGATGCAGCGGGGCGACGGTGTACGGATCGGTCTGCAGGGTGAGCGTCTGGTCGGCGTTGCCCGCGGTGGCCTTGCCGAATCCGTAGGCGAGGGCGAGATCGACCTCGCCCGTCGCGATCTTCACCCACGCCTCGTACAGCGCCCAGGCGCCGTCCATCTCGACGTGGGACTCGTTGATCGGCGGCATCGCACCGATCGAGTCGATTGCGGAGATGAACGAGAATGCCCGTCCGGCAAGGTAATCGGAGGAACCGCTGCACCAGAACTCGATGTCGGTGCGGGCGATGCCGAGTTCGGCATAGAGCTTGTCGAAGCAGGGGATCAGCATCTCGACGCCGTTGGTGGTGCCGTGGGAGCCGGCGATGTTCGGGCTGTGCGCGAAGCCGATGATCGCGATCGGTGGCAGTGTCATCAGAGGTGGTCCTTATAGGTCTCGTACTCGGCGTCGGGCTCTCCGGTGGGCGCGAAGTGGCTGATGTTGCCGATCGAGTACTCCCATTCGTCCTCGGGGAGCCAGACGGCCTTGACGCGCATGCCCATCCGGACCTCAGAGGCCTCGCAGTCCAGGATCAGGTGCAGGAACGGGATGTTCGCCCCGTCGAGGAGCACGTAGGCCGCCACGTAGGGCGGCTTGATCCGCTGTCCCTGGAAGGGCACGTTGACGATGCAGAACGTGGTGACGATGCCGGTGTGGGCCAACTCGACGCGCTCGGATGCGGGTGAACCGTCGGCGGGGCTGACGCCGCGGGGCGGGAAGTACACGCGCCCGGCATCGACTCCCGAACCGATGCGGGTGCCGATCAGCTTGCCCGCCTTCAGTCCTTCGAGGTACACGGACTCTTCCTCGTTGGCCGAGTGCGTGATCGCGGTGCTGACCGGGGTGGGGATGACGAGCAGCCCCGCCTCCGCGCCCTGGGGGGCGTCGGCGGTGTTGGCCGGAGCGGTGGCGGGTTTCTCGCCGGGGGCGAAGTACGCGATGTCGTCGATCCGGCCGATGCGCGCGGCGCCGAAGACGGCGTGGACCCGCAGGCCGGTCGACAGGTCGTCGGGCGAGTCGGTCGAAACCGCGTGCAGCAGTGTGGTGTCCGCGCCGTCGAGACGGATCAGCGCCCACGCGAACGGCGTGTCCAACGGTTGGCCCGGCACTGGCTCGGGGTTCCACGTCCACGTGGTCACCGTGCCGACGGTCGACACCTCGACGAACTCGGCGGACTGGGTGCCGGTGACGGGGTCGAACTCGACCGGGGGAACCGACACCTTGCCGTCGCTGCCCTTGGACCCGATGATCCGGCCATCGCGCAACGCGAGCGCGAACTGGCTCAGGACCGGGCCCAGCGACCGTGTGTAGTCGAAGGAGTTGGTCAGGGGAGCGGTCAGGATGGGGGACTTCGGCTCGGGCACCTCGGCGACGGGATTCGGGGCGGCCGGAGACGTTACGCTCATGCTCACATCTCGAGTAGAACACGTTCTAGTATTGGGCACAAGATGCATGTCAGGCCGTGGGAAGCGCGGCCCGGCGAGAAGGGGAGTGGTTGTGAAGCTCGGTCTGCAACTGGGGTACTGGGGTGCCGATCCGATTCGCGAAGCGCCGGAGTTGATCGCCACCGCGGAGGAATGCGGGTTCGACGCGGTCTTCACCGCCGAGTCGTGGGGCTCCGACGCGTACACGCCGCTCGCCTGGTGGGGCGCGGCGACCTCGCGCATCCGTCTGGGCACGGCGGTGGCCCAGCTGTCGGCGCGGCCGCCGACCTCCCTCGCCATGCACGCGCTGACCCTCGACCATCTCTCCGGCGGCCGGCACATCGTCGGACTCGGGGTGTCGGGTCCGCAGGTGGTGGAGGGCTGGTACGGCGAACCGTTCGCAAAACCGTTGGCACGCACCCGCGAATACGTGCGCGTCGTGCGGGACGTGCTGGCCCGAGAGGACAAGGTGACCAGCGCGGGTCCGCACTATCCGCTGCCGTACCCGGGCGACGCACCCGGGGCGACCGGACTCGGAAAACCACTCAAGCCGATCACTCATCCGCTTCGCGCCGACGTCCCGATCTGGCTGGGTGCCGAGGGCCCGAAGAACGTCGCGCAGACCGCAGAGATCGCCGACGGCTGGCTCGCCATCTTCTTCAGCCTGGGCCTCGCCGACCAGTACAACTCGTGGCTCGACGAGGGGTTCGCCCGGCCGGGGGCACGGCGTTCCCGGGACGACTTCGAGGTGGCCGCGACGGTTCAGGTCGTCATCACCGACGATGTGTCCGCGGCCATCGATCGCTACCGGCCGTCGACGGCGCTCTACGTCGGCGGAATGGGCGCCAAGGAGAAGAACTTCCATGCCGAGCTGTACAAGCGGATGGGTTACGCCGACGCCGTCGACGAGATCGTGAGCCTGTTCCTCAGCGGCAAGAAGGCCGAGGCGATCGCCGCAGTGCCCGACGAGATGGTCCGCGAGACGATGCTCGTCGGCACGGCCGACGAGGTGCGCTCTCAGATCAAGGAGTGGGAGGCGGCCGGCGTCACCATGCTCATGGTCACCGCCCGCGACACCGAGACGATCCGGGAACTCGCGACGTTGGTGTGACGACGCACCCGGTGTCGGCGTGTGCCCGACGGGACACGGTATCGGTGATCCGCCGCGTGCGACCGTCGTCGACGACTTCCCAACTGCAGAACCTGCGGCCGTGCATGCCGATCGAACATAGAATTTCTCGCGTGCAGCCAAGTGATCACGGCCCCGTTGCGGAGACGCCGACCACGGACGGGATGGCCTCCCGGCGGGTCGGCAGACCGGCCGGTCCGGCCGGATGCCGTCGGGCATGCAACGTATCGGCGGCTTCCGCTTCTTCTACGAGGGCGAGAAGTGGGAATGGTCCGATGAGGTCGCCGCCCTGCACGGTTATGCGCCGGGGGAGGTCGAACCGACCACCGAACTCATGCGCCGCCACAAGCACCCCGACGATCGAGCCCACTTCGACGCCGTGCTGGCCGAGATGCTCACCAATCACACGCCGTTCTCGAGTCGGCACCGCATCGTCGACACGTCCGGGCGGGTCCGACCGGTCGCGGTCATCGCGCATTCCATCACCGACGCCACGGGGCGGGCCATCGGCACCGAGGGCTTCTACCTCGACCTGACCGACGCCGAGATGGCCGTGGTGCAACGGCGGGCGACGACCAGGTACGAGCCTTCCGCGACAGCAGCGGCGTGATCGAGCAGGCCAAGGGCATGCTCATGCTGGTCTACGGAGTCAACGCCGACCGGGCGTTCGACATGCTCAGGTGGCGCTCACAGCAGGAGAACGTGAAGATCCGCGACGTCGCCGCAGCCCTCGTCGACGAGATCCAGGCGGGCATGACCATCGAAGAGCATCATCGTCGGCGTCTCGACGAGATCGTGCTGCGCCCACGTAGGTCGTCGGAGGATACGTCGGACGCCGTCTGCTGACCGGGGGCGTCGCGGAAGTCGCTGCGCGGCGCGACCGCCCGGTGCCGCTACTCCCCGGTGAACTCCGGCGTGCGCTTCTCCGCGAACGCGCGGGGTCCGACCTTCGCATCCTTCGACTTGAAGACCGAGATGCCGATCTTCGCATCGATCTCGAAGGCGTCGAGTTCGTGTAGGCCCTCGGTGTCGCGGATGGTCTTGAGGATGCCCTGCACCGCGAGCGGACCGTTGGCCGCGATTTTCCCGGCGAGTTCGAGTGCCTTGTCGAGAGCGGTCCCGTCGTCGACGACATGGCCGATCAGTCCGTATTCGAGCGCCTCGCGCGCGGTGATGTGGCGGCCGGTCAGCAGGATGTCGCACGCCACGGTGTACGGGATCTGCCGGACGAGGCGAACCGCGCTGCCACCCATCGGGTACAGGCCCCAACGGGCCTCGGAGACACCGAACTTCGCGCTCTCGCCGGCGACCCGGATGTCGGTGCCCTGCAGGATCTCGGTACCGCCGGCGATGGCGGGTCCCTCCACTGCGGCGATGAGCGGCTTGGTGAGACGGCGTCCCTTCAGCAGGGCCGGCAACGAGGCCGGATTCCACGCACCGGAGTCGACGGTGTCGCCGGGAGCGTTCTTGTTCATGCTCTTCAGGTCGGCGCCCGCGCAGAAGTACCCGCCGGCGCCGGTGAGGATGGCCACCCGGATGTCGGGATCGGCATCGACCTGGTCCCACGCCTCGGTCATGATCCGCATCATCTCCGTCGACAGCGCATTGCGCGCCTCCGGTCGGTTCATCGTCACGATCAGGATGTGCCCGCGCTTCTCGACGAGGCACTCGGGTGCCTTTTCGGTGACGGACTCGGCGGGGGTTGCTGTGGTCATCGCTGCACTCCGGTGTCGCTGTGCTCGGGTGGTGATCAGGTGATGGCGGCGGGCGCGTATTGCCGCTTGCCCAGAACGATAACACGTTCTAATTTTGAACCATGGCCTACACAATCGCCGACCTCATCGAGCATGCCGTCGACCTTGTTCCCGAGCGCGTCGCGCTCGAGTCGGGCGACCGCTTGCGCTCCTACGCCGACCTGGAGGCGCGTGCCAACGCCCTCGCCCACAAACTCCGGGAACTGGGCGTACAACCGGGCGACCGAGTGGGTCTGTACAGCAGGAACACCATCGAGTCGGTCGAGGCGATGGTCGCCATCTTCAAGGCTCGCGCGGTGATGGTCAACGTCAACTACCGCTACGTCGAAGCCGAGTTGGAACACATCTTCACCGACTCCGGGATGAAGGTGCTGATCCACGAGCGGAGCTTCGCCGGTCGCGTGTGCAACACGTTGCCGAAAGCGCCCGATCTCGAGTACCGCGTCGTCATCGAGGACGGGTCGGACGAGGACCTGTGCTGCGCGGGCCACAGCGATGCGATCTGTTTCGAGGAGGCGATCGCGGTGTCGTCGACCGAACGCGACTTCGAGGAACGCAGCGACGACGACCTGTACATGCTCTACACCGGCGGCACCACCGGGAAGCCGAAGGGCGTGGTGTGGCGGCAGGAAGACGTGTGGCGCGTCCTCGGTGGTGGAATCGACTGGTACACCAGCGAACCCGTACCCGACGAGTGGCATCTTGCCAAGACCGGTGCCGAGGGCGGACAGCTCGTCCGGTACCCGATTCCGCCGTTCATTCACGGCGGCTCGCAGTGGGCGATCTTCCAGTCCCTCTTCGCCGGCGGAAAAGCGGTGGTGTACCCCGAGTTCAGCGGATCGTCGGCGTGGGACATCGTCGAACGACACAAGGTCAACGTCGTGTTCATCACCGGAGATGCGATGGGGCGCCCCATGATCGAGGCGCTGGAGAGCGGTGGGGACCGTGACCTGTCGAGCGTGCTGTCGATCGCGTCGTCGGCCTGCCTGTTCTCACCGAGCGTCAAGGAACAGTTCCTCGACCGGTTCCCGAATTCGGTCATCATCGACGCGATCGGATCGTCGGAGACCGGCTTCGGCGGGATGGGCGTCGTCGCGAAGGACACGCCGCACACCGGCGGTCCGCGGGTGAAGGCGGACAAGGAGACCCACGTCTTGCGGGAGGACGGTACGCCGGTCGAGCCGGGCAGCGGCGAGGTCGGTGTGCTGGCGCGATCCGGCCACGTACCGCTGCGCTACCACAACGACCCGGAGAAGTCCGCGAAGACGTTCAAGGTCTTCGACGGCGTGCGCTACTCGCTGCCCGGCGACAACGCCGTCCTCGAGGCCGATGGCACGATCACCATGCTCGGCCGTGGGTCGGTGTCGATCAACACCGGCGGCGAGAAGGTCTTCCCCGAGGAGGTGGAGGGGGCGCTCAAGGCCCACCCGGACGTGTTCGACACCGTCGTGGTGGGTGTGGCCGATGACCGGTGGGGTCAGCGCGTCGCGGCAGTCATCGCGACTCGGGACGGTGCGAACCCGTCGCTCACGAGTCTCAACGACGTTGTCCGAAAAGAGTTGGCGGGCTACAAGTGTCCGCGCAGCGTGTGGTTCGTGGACGAGATCAAGCGTTCTCCCGCAGGCAAACCCGACTATCGATGGGGAGCGTCGGTCACCACCGAACGTCCCGCCGACGAGGCGCAGTAGAGCGCCGAAAGGGAGCTGAAACATGCGTACTGAACTGGTCGAGAAGTTCGGCATCGAGTATCCGATCTTCGGATTCACCCCCAGCCAGGACGTGGCGGCGGCGATCAGTCGGGCCGGTGGCCTCGGTGTCCTGGGTTGTGTCCGCTTCAACGAGGCCGAGGAGCTCGACGAAGTCCTGGAGTGGATGCACGAGAACACCGACGGCAAACCGTTCGGCGTCGATGTGGTGATGCCCGCCAAGATCCCGACCGAGGGCTCGAAGATGGACCTCGACTCGATGATCCCGCCGGAGCACCGCGCGTTCGTCGAACGCACGCTCGACGATCTGGGTGTGCCCCCGCTCCCGGGTGGAGACCGGGTCGACGCCGGGGTGCTCGGCTGGTTGCACTCGGTCGCGCGCTCGCATGTCGACGTCGCGATGGAGCATCGTCGTAAGTACGGACAGATCAAGCTGATCGCCAACGCACTCGGCTCGCCGCCGGCCGACGTCATCCAGACCGCGCACGACAACGGCGTCCTGGTCGCCGCGCTCGCGGGCGCGAAAGAGCATGCGCTGCATCACGTCGAGGCGGGCGTCGACATCGTCATCGCCCAGGGCTACGAGGGCGGCGGGCACACCGGTGAGGTCACCTCGATGATCCTGTGGCCGGATCTCGTCGACGCGGTCGGTGACACCGCGCCGGTCCTCGCGGCCGGTGGCGTGGGCAGTGGCCGCCAGATCGCCGCGGCGATCGCGCTCGGTGCGCAGGGCGTGTGGATGGGCACGTACTGGCTGACGGCGGCGGAGTACAAGCTCGGCGTGCCGGAGGGTTCCGACAAGCCGTCGACTGTCCAGCAGGCACTGCTGAAGGCGACGTCGCGGGACACCGTGCGCCGCCGCATCTACTCGGGAAAGCCTGCGCGACTGCTGAAGACGGCCTGGACCGATGCCTGGGACGCCGAGTCCGCGCCCGAACCGTTGCCGATGCCGCTGCAGAACCTGCTCGTCGCCGAGGCGCACGCACGGATCTCACAGGCCGACAATCCCGATGTCGTCGCGATGCCGGCCGGTCAGATCGTCGGACGCTGCAACGCGATCACGCCCGTCGCCGACCTCATCGCCGACCTCGTCAGCGAGTACGAGGAGGCCGTCGGCCGGATGAACAAGACGCTGGGCGGCTGACCGGCCTGCCCAGCAGTCGACGCGACCGGCCGACGACGCGGCCACTCATGTCAGCGGACGTCGGCACGCAAGAACTTGGGATGATCCAGACGCCAGGTGATCGCCGCGGCGACCACCGCGACCACGGCCAGGGTCAGTAGCGAGTTCCGTTCGTCGAAGGCGTTGAACAGCAGGCCGCCGAATCCTGCACCGGCGAGGAATCCCGCGTAGGTGCTCAGGTGAGCGACCCATCCCCATCGCTTGGCGCCGGACACGTGCAACCCGGCGCCCTGGCCAATTTTCACCAGGGTGCCGGTCACGTAGGACAGAGGCATGACGACCTCGCCCTTGCGGCTGATCGAGGTGTTGAGTGCGCCGAGACCGAAGGCCAGGCAGAGCACCGGGCCGGCGCCGAATTCTCGGTTGCCGTTGTCGAGGTTGATGTCGATGAGCCACGCGGCGATCGTCGAGCCCGCGGTCAGCATCGTCGCCCCGTGCCGGGCTTTGCGCCAAACGTACATCCTGGCCAGGGTGGCCACGAACACGCCGAGAACGAACACCACCACGGTCAGCAGAGCGGTGAAGCCGAGCTGGTGGGCCCCCTTGACGTGTTCGAGCACCAGTCGCTCGCTGTTGCCCGTCATGAAGGTCACGTACCACCCGGAGGAGTACAGCCACGCCGCCGCGCCGGTGGCCCCGGCCAACGCGGCGAGGACGGCGGCGAGAATCATTTCTCGCCCGTCGTGGAAGGGGCCCAGCAGCTCCGTTCGGGTTGACTGTCTGCGGGAGTCGGATTCGGGTGCGGTGCGTTCGGCTACGGTCATCGGTCGGCTCCAGTCCTGTCGATAGGGCTGTGGTCGTGATCGGCTTTCGAACGGGGGAGTGCGTCCCGGCGGCATCGGCGGTCTGTCCCGTCGGGGAAGCCCGAATTGAGCGGTTCCCTATCTCCCAGGGCACCGGAAGTCGGCCGTCGGCGCCACGTGAGTCCGACCACATGCGGGACCAGCCGGGCAATCGGTCACCAATCGACCTGTCTTCGGAACCAACGCGTCGGCACGACCGTTGCGTCGAGGCCGCCAGTCGTCTTGATCCCGCGGCAGCGGCCACCCCGCGCTGGTTGAGCCGGCTGGCTGGTGCCCGCGCGGTCGGCCACCCCCCCGCTGGTTGAGCCGGCACCGAGCGGAGCGAGGAGCCGAGTCGAAGCCACTGGGTGACCGGGCGAGTGTCCCCGACGGCAACGGCCTCGCCGCTTCGCTCAGGCTAGGAGACTGCTGAAATAGTCGGTGTCGTTTCGGTGTGGGGTGAGCGGGTTTGCCTGGTGGGCTGGGATCCTGGTGGGTATGCAGGGTGAGCCGGATCGTCAGGGTGAGTTTCTGGATGTGAACTCGGTC
>NZ_JAFFZF010000026.1:0-79661 GCF_016924115.1 Gordonia sp. BP-119 | reverse complement strand
CTCAACATAACCTGGCCTTGATTGGCCCGGCCGGGACCGGTAAGAGCCACACCCTGATCGGGCTGGGGATCGCCGCAGTGCACGCCGGGCACAAAGTGCGGTACTTCACCGCCGCCGACCTCGTGGAGACCCTGTATCGCGGGCTGGCCGACAACACCGTCGGTAAAACCATCGACACCCTACTGCGCCAAGACCTGATCATCCTCGACGAGATCGGATTCGCCCCACTCGACGACACCGGCACCCAACTGCTGTTCCGACTCGTCGCAGGCGCCTACGAACGCCGATCACTCGCGATCGCCAGCCACTGGCCCTTCGAACAATGGGGACGATTCCTGCCCGAACACACCACCGCCGCCAGCATCCTCGACCGGCTCCTGCACCACGCCACCATCGTCATCACCGACGGCGACTCCTACCGCATGACACACCGAACGGAGGTGCCACCCACCTAGAACATCCCGCACAGGGTGGGGACTTTCACCTGGCCACCAGCGGGGACATCAAACTGGCCGTTGACACAGGGAGCAGTGATTGGGCTCGCGCCGAGCGCAACGGGTTCTTTCGCAGTCCACGACGGCCGTCAGGCCGCAGACACTGAGGTATGAGGAGCGATAGCCGCCGGGCCGAGCAAGGGACGAAGGAGGTCGACGAGCTACGACGGGTCCTCTTGCGCTGTAGCGCAGTCAGTTGCGTGCGAGGTACTCGGCTAGGAATGCTTCGACGAGGGAGGGTCGGAGCTGTCGTTGGCCGGGTCGGGGTGGTCTCACGTCGATGACGTGGCTGGTTCTCGACCATGATCGACGCGCGTCGTCGTGGTGCCGGTTGTTCGGGCGCGCGTGATCGCCGGACCGCGTTGGTGGCCCGTGGATCTGCTCGCGCACGGTGTTCAGGTGTTGTGTGAATCGCCGCGGGATGTCGGGTCGGCGGTTGAGGCGTTCGGGGTTGGGTGGTGCGCCGGGTTCGGCGTTGAGTCGCCAGAGGCAGCGGCCTTCATCGGGTCCAGAGCGTTCGATGTGGGTGGTGTACTGGCCGGGATTGTCGCCGACCATGCGGTTATGACGGGGACAGGCTGGGGCGAGATCGTCGATGTCGGTGAGACCACCCTTGGCCCAGTCCTTCTGGGCGTGATGAAGCTCGACGTGGGTGGCGGGCTGATCACACCCGGGCGCCGAGCACACTTCGCCGTCAGGGCGGGCGAACGAGACGAGGCGTTGTTCGCGGGTGGCGAGTCGTTTCCCGCGCCCGAAGTGCAGGGGGACGGCGGTGGCGTTTTTGAAGATGGCCAACCACGGCTGGACCTCACCGGCCATCGCGATCAAGTCCCGGATGGGAAGCAGGGTGCCGGTGGCGGTGGTGGCGAGTCCGGCTTCGCGGATGAGGTCGTTGAGGTCGGCTTTGATGATCAGTTGCACGGGCAACCCGCGGTGCGACTTTCCAAGGGTCCCGTCGGCGAATCCGGCGGCGAGTGCGGCGTCGAGGGCGTCGTGGTTGACCTGCGCGGGAGTGCGGCTGTCACGGTCGGCCGCGGCTGTCAGGGCGTCGGGGTCGGCGGTGCCGACGGGTCCGGACGGTGAGTGGGGGTCGTCGGGGTTATTGAGTCCTGGTTTGCCCCATACGGCGAACATCATCGTCAACCGGGCGGCGAGTTCGGGTGTGAGGGTGCCGGAGATCTTGGCGGTGCCATCGGCGCGTTGGCGGCCGATCCACAAGTTGCGGCGTCGTTTCTGGTCGGTGTCATCAGCCAATGTGCCGTCGGGGTCGAGATGAGCCAGCAACCGGGCACCGAGTTGGGTGATGTCGGCGGGTGTGTGGTCGACGGCGATCTCCGCCATCTGCCGTTCAGCCGCGACTTTCACATCGTGTGCGACGGCGTTGGGGATCTGGTCGAGGACATCGAGGGCGGCCTGCACGTGCGCGGAACCGGCCGCTCCTGCGGCGAACGCTTCGGCCAGGGTGGGGTGTTCAGGTGGTAGGACCTCGCCGCCGAGGCTGGTGCGGGTGGCGGTGGCGTCCATCTGCTTACGGCGTCGCATCGGGTTGGAGACGCGTAGCCGGTGGGTCATGTACTGCATGAGTGTTCGGCACCCGGCTTTGCGGGGCAGGTCGCGGGCCTCGACCTGATCGATCTGCCGGTCACCAGCAACAGTCAACCGTGCGATCGCTTTCTCGGTATCGGCTGCCACTTCGGCCAACTCGGCATCGGTACACGGCCCCAGGTCGACCGTCTGCAACTCGTCCACGATGCGGTGGAGGTCGGCCACCAGTTCGACGGCACGCGGCTGCGGCGTCGCTGATCCGTCAGACATGGCCACCCCCCAAGAACCGTAGCCGCGAATGTACGTTCGAGTGTACACCACAGTCGGCATCTCGCAACTCGAAAGTGTCTGTTGTGCAACGGTATTCGTCGGCGACAACTTGTCGGTGCGTTGTGGTAGATGGGGCGCCGGTTTGGGTTGTCCTCGAATTTTGTTGTTACGAGTCCTCTCTCGGCTGCGGATGTGCGCGGGGAGGCCAGAGACCGCTCAGACGTCCAGCACTTCGGTCAACTGCGGGACGATCTGCTTCTTGCGCGAGACGACGCCTTTGCCGAAGGCGTGGCCGTCGGCGACGGTGACACCCAGCGCCTGCTCGATGGCCGAGGCGGGTTCGCCGACCACGAGCAGGTCCGAGTCGGCCTTGATCACATCGGTGATGAGCAGGAGGTAGAGGTCGTAGCCGGCTGCCTCCTTCTCGGCGGTCATTGCCGTCAGGAACTCGTCGCGACGGTCGAGTATCTCGGCGGAGTCGACCGTGGTGACCTGCGAGACCCGTACCGTCTTCGGCCCCATGTCGAAGCTCTTGGAGTCCCGTCCGATGATCGCCGACACCGGCTCGTCGCCGAGCGCGGTCCCGGCCCGTAGAAGCGCGTCGCCGTACTCGTCGACGTCGACGCCCGCGATGTCGGCAAGCTCGGCGGCAGCGGCGCGATCGGCGTCGGTGCAGGTGGGGGAGTTGAACAAGAGGGTGTCGGAGATGATCGCCGACAGCATGATGCCCGCCTGCGGACGCGGGATCTCGACCCCGTTCTCCGCGTACATCCGGGTGAGAATCGTGCAGGTGCATCCGACCGGTTCGACGCGCATGTACAGCGGCGCTGCCGTCTCGAAATTGGCGATCCGATGGTGGTCGATGACTTTCAGGACGGTCACGTCGGTGATGTCGGCGACGCTCTGCTGGCGCTCGTTGTGGTCGACGAGCATGACCTTCGCCGGCGCGGCCGTCTCGATGACGCGCGGCGCGTCGAGTCCGAAATGCTCCAGTGCGAAGGTGGTTTCGAGACTCGGTCGGCCCAGGGCAACGGCCTCGACATCGCTGCCGAGCGCGGCTTCGAGGTGGGCGAGGCCGATCGCCGCCCCGATGGCATCGGTGTCGGGGTTGCGGTGTCCGAACACCAGGATCTTCGACATGGGACCTCGGCTTTCTCCTCGGCGGTGCGCGTGGGCCCAGACTACGACGATCCCGGCGCCTCGCGGGTCTCGTTCCCCGTGAGCATGATCCTCACCGGGTCGGCGCCCGCGCCCGGGGTCGGGGTTCTACATTGGCCCCATGTCCACGACCGGGCGTCGACGCGTCATCCTGGTCGTCTGCTGCCTGAGCATGTTCCTCGTCGGCCTCGACATCTCCGCGGTCAACGTGGCGCTGCCGTCGATCGGCGCCGATCTCGACGCCACGCCGTCTCAGCTCCAGTGGGTGGTCGACTCGTACACGCTGGTCGTCGCGAGCCTGCTCATCCTCGGTGGCACCACCGGCGACCGGCTCGGTCGCAGACGCATCTTCGGGGTCGGCCTCGCGATTTTCGGAACCGGGTCGGTGCTCTGCGCGGTGTCGCCGACACCGGAGGTGCTCATCGCGGCCCGGGCTGTCAAGGCGGTCGGTGGCTCGATGCTGAACCCGGTGGCCCTGTCGATCGTGACCACTGAGTTCACCGAGCCGAAGGCGCGTGCGCGGGCGATCGGGTTGTGGGGAAGCGCATTCGGGGCGAGTCTGGCCTTCGGCCCGGTCGTCGGTGGTGCGCTGGTTTCTGGCCTGGGCTGGCAGGCGATCTTCGTGCTCAATGTCCCGGTGTGCGTGCTCGCCCTCGTTCTCAGCCGGCGGTACGTCCCCGAGTCGAGGGCGCCACAGCCTCGACGGGCCGATGTGGTGGGTCAGCTGTTGATCCTCGTGCTGTTGGGAACCGTGACGTTCGGGATCATCGAAGGGCATGTGCTGGGCTGGAGGTCCGGCGTCATCGTCGGCTGTTTTGCGGTCGCTGCGTGCTCGTCTGTGGTCCTGATCTGCTACGAGTTGCGCCGCGACGAGCCGCTCCTGGACCCGCGGTTCTTCGGCAGTGTGCCGTTCACCGTCGCGGTCGTGTGCGCGGTCATCGCGTTCGCGGCGACCGGCGGGTTCCTGTTCGTCAACACCCTGTACCTGCAAGAAGTCCGCGGACTGAGTCCGCTCGGCGCGGGTCTGATGCTGATCCCGTTGGCTCTGGCCGCCGCGTCCTGCGCGCCGGTCTCGGGACGCCTCGTCGCCGCGCGGGGGTCCCGGCCGCCACTGTTCGCGGGCGGGATCGGGATGGCGGCGGGCGGAGTGCTGCTCCTCGGCGTCGGATCCGATACCCCGTTCACCTACCTCGGCGCGGCCTACCTCGGGTTCGGCATCGGCTTCGGACTGGTCAACGCGCCCATCACGAATGCCGCGGTGTCGGGCATGCCGCGAACCCAGGCGGGACTCGCCTCCGCCATGGCGTCCACCGGGCGCCAGGTCGGGACGGCGCTGGGCGTGGCGGTGTCCGGTGCCATCGCGTTCTCCGGACGGGTGGGAACGGTGGCCGACGACCTGAGCGCCACCGCACGACCGTTCTGGATGGTGGTGACGCTGTGCGGCGTGGCGATCGCCGTGCTGGCCTATCTCGCCACCGGCGCCTGGGCGGAACGAACCGCCGTGCGCACACGCGACCGCGTCGAGTCCCGATCGGGCTCCTGGACGGCGTGAGATTCCCACCATCGCGCGATCAGCTCGACGATCCCATCAGGCGTCCGCGTCCATCCGAGGTGCGTCGCGACGCCCCCGGCCGGACCGTCGGAGGCCCGGTAACACAGTGTCGACATCGCGTCCTTGTCGAACGCCGCGTCGTAGGCGTCCGCGGCGCGGCCGGACACGACCTCGTCGTCGTGCAGCCGGATCGACAACGCCGGCAACCGCATTCGGGAGTCGAGTGCGAAACGGCGCCCACCCGGTCAGCACCATGCGCGCCCATTCCCGCATCAGCGTGCGCGGCGTCGGACCGCCGAAGCCGCGTCGTGGCCACCGGCCGAGCACCGCCGCGACCGGCGTCACCGACGCGGCCAGTGCGGCGAGCGGGATCCCGCGTGCGCCGTAGTGTCGGAAGTGGGGGACCGAGGCGCCGATCGCCACGATCCCGTCGGGAGCACGATCGGTCCGTGACGCCACCAACGCCGCCAGCTGTGCACCCAGGCTGTGACCGAGCACCAGGACCCTCGTCTCCGGGGTTTCCGTCCGGGCGGCGGTCACGGCGTCGGCCAGGTCGTCCGCCTCGTCGGCATAGGACCAGTCGGAACGTCGAGACGGTGTCTCGCTTCCGTCCTCGATCCCTCGCCGAGGGACGATCGCGACGTCGAATCCGGCTCTGCTCAGGGCCTCCGTCAAGCGCCGGTACACACGCGCCGGCACTCCCATCGCCGGCGAGATCAACACCGTCGTGTGCCGTGTGCGAACGCGGTCGTTCTCGATGCGGGTCATGTCACCAACGTCTCGCACGCACGCCGCCGGCACCACTACCTACCAGGTAGTCGTTTCGAGGCGAGGCCCTGTGGATACCAACCAGTGATGGTCGACGCGGACACGAAGGGAGCGACACATGTCGGATGTGAGTAATTTCTCGGAGACCTGCAAGCGCGTGGCGGACGCCGCGATGGAAGCAGGCGTCCGGATCGCGGTCGCCGAATCGCTGACCGGCGGGAACCTGGCAACCGAACTGAGCAAGGCGCCGAACGCGGGTACGTGGTTCCGCGGCGGGGTCGTGGCCTACCACAAGGACGTCAAGTACGACCTGCTCGACGTGCCCGAGGGGCCGGTCGTGAGCGAGACCGCGGCGCGCGCGATGGTGGCATCGACCGCCCGGTTGTTCGACGCCGACCTCGTCGTCGCGGTGACCGGTGAGGCCGGTCCCGAACCCGACGAGGCGGCACCGGGAACGGTGTGGTTCGGACTGGATCACCGCGGCCGCGTCAGCGCCTCCCGGGAAGTGTTCGACGGTGAACCCGAAGAGGTCCTCGCCCAGACGATCGGACACTCGTTGGAGTTGATCGAGTCCTGTCTGCGGTCTTGATCGCCGGACGACCGTTACCCGTGAGGTAGTCGCCGCGCTCCCGCCCGGGACCTACCATGACCCCATGACCGTCGAGGTGGGAAGCATGCTGCGGCAGTGGCGCTCTCGCCGCTCGCTGAGCCAGCTGGATCTCGCCTACGAGGTCGGTGTGTCGCCGCGTCACCTCAGTTTTGTCGAGACCGGCCGGTCACGCCCGAGTCCGGCGCTGCTCGAGGCGCTCTCCGAGCGGCTCGATGTTCCACTGCGAGAACGAAATTCGCTGCTCCTCGCTGCCGGGCACGCACCCCGCTACAGCGAGGAACCGCTCGACTCGGACACGATGGCCCACGTCCGGTCGTCGGTCCAGCGATTGCTCGACGCCCACAACCCGAACATGGGCATGGCGCTCGACCGGACCTGGAACGTCGTGCTGGCCAACGACACCGCGCTCACCCTTCTCGAGTTGTTGCCGCCCGAACTGCAGACCGGACCGGTCAACCTGTTCCGGGTGTCGCTGCATCCGGACGGATTCGCGCGGGCCACGCACAACTTCGACGAGTGGGCGACCTACCTGCTCGAGTTGCTCCGGCGGATGGCGCGGATCACCGGCGATCCGCGCCTCGCCGACCTCGAACGGGAGGTCTCGGGATATCCGACCGTCGCCGCACTCGACGGACGTCTCGCCCGCGACCGTGCCGGAGTCGGGGGACAACCGCAGTTGCTGGTGCCGTTCCGGCTCGCCCTCGGCGACCAGGTGCTGTCGTTCTTCAGCACCCTCACGACGTTCGGCTCCCCACGCGATGTCACCCTCGAGGAGCTGACCATCGAGCTGTTCTACCCCGCCGACGAGCCCACCGAGCGGTGGGTTGCGATGATGCAGGGGTGACCGACACCGCCCCCACCGTCTCCACCGCCGGCCCCACCTCACCCTCGGGTGCGCGACTCCCCGCTGCCGTGCTGTGGGACATGGACGGCACGCTGCTCGACTCCGAACCGATCTGGGACGTCGCGATGGCGGAACTGGCCGCCCGGCACGGCATCGTCATGTCACCGGAACTCCGCGAATCCACTCTCGGGAACTCGCTGCCGGACGCATTGGCGAAGGTGCATGACGCGGCCGGTCTGTCCGCCGCGGAGCGCGATCCCGATGCCGACGGACGCTGGACTCTCGATCGGGTCGCCGAACTGTTCGCCGACGACCTGCCGTGGCGTCCCGGCGCAGCCGAAGCACTCGACCTGGTGGCCGGGGCAGGGATCCCCATGGTGCTGGTGACGAACACGGTGCGGGAGTTGACCGAGGTGGCCCTGGAGACCATCGGGCGTGGACGATTCACCACGACGGTCTGCGGCGACGAGGTGGCGGTGGGCAAACCCGCGCCCGACCCCTACCTGCGCGCGGCGGAACTGCTCGGTGTCCCGTCGGCCGACTGTCTGGCCGTCGAGGACTCGCCGACCGGCGCCCAGGCGGCATCGGCGGCCGGATGTCCGACGCTCGTCGTCGAGTCCGCGGCACCGGTCGAGCCGGGCCGGTTGCGCGTCTTCCGGACCAGTCTTGTCGGGCTGGACCTCGACGATGTCGCCGGTGCATGGACCGGCGGTCTCGCGCGCATCTCCACATGCAAAAATGAGGAATCGTGAAGACTTTCGAGGAGCTGTTCGCCGAACTCAGCGACAAGGCGCAGAGCCGTCCCGAGGGTTCGGGTACCGTCGCCGCCCTCGACTCCGGTGTCCACACCCTTGGCAAGAAGATCATCGAAGAGGCGGGTGAGGTCTGGCTCGCCGCCGAACACGAATCCGACGAGTCGCTCGGCGAGGAGATCTCGCAGCTCGTCTACTGGCTGCAGGTGATGATGATCAAGCGGGGACTGACGCTGCAGGACGTGTACCGACATCTGTGACCGGTTGACCCGGTCCGGACACAGTCCACACGACACAGTTCTGCTCCATCCCCGCGCCCGCAGGCGCACTCCACGAAAAGGACAACGAGATGCTGAGAGTGGCCGTACCCAACAAGGGTGCGCTCTCCGAATCCGCGTCGGCCATCCTCTCCGAGGCCGGCTATCGCCGCCGGACCGACGCCAAGGACCTCACGGTCCTCGACAACAACAACGACGTCGAGTTCTTCTTCCTGCGTCCCAAGGACATCGCGATCTACGTCGCCTCCGGCCGGCTCGACCTGGGCATCACCGGACGTGACCTCGCCCGCGACTCCGGCGCCGAGGTCGGCGAACAGCTGGCCATGGGCTTCGGCTCGTCGACCTTCCGTTACGCGGCTCCGGCCGACCAGCAGTGGGCGGTGGCCGATCTCGCGGGCAAACGCATCGCCACGTCGTACCCGAACCTCGTGCGCGAGGACCTGGCCGGTCATGGCATCACCGCCGACATCATCCGGCTCGACGGTGCGGTCGAGATCTCGATCCAGCTCGGTGTCGCCGACGCGATCGCCGACGTCGTCGGTTCCGGTCGCACGCTGCGCCAGCACGGCCTGGTGGCGTTCGGTGAATCGCTGTGCGATTCCGAGGCGGTCCTGATCTCCCGACGCGACGCCGACCTCACCAAGGCCGAACGGCAGTTCGTCGCCCGAGTGCAGGGCGTGGTGTTCGGACAGCAGTACGTGATGATCGACTACGACTGCCCCCGTTCGCTTCTCGATCGGGCGTCGGCGCTCACGCCGGGCCTCGAGTCGCCGACCGTGGCACCCATGGCCGACCCGGACTGGGTCGCGGTCCGCGCAATGGTGCCCCGCAAGGACCACCAGAACCTCATGGACGAGCTGTCCGAGCTCGGCGCCAAGGCCATCCTTGCGACGGACATCCGGTCCTGCCGGTTCTAGCGGAGGCAGATCCACCCATTTTCGGCAAACCCACCAGCTGCGAGCTGGTGGGTTTGCCGATTAGGGGTGGGTTTGTGGCTATTGCACCGCGCTGAGCATCACCGTCTGGGCCGACCGGCCGATGTGGCCGGAGGCGTCGTAGAGGTCGGCGAAGGTGCTGCCGAACCCGTCCGGACCGGCGATCATGTGGGCGTCGATGCCGACCCACGGTCCGCTCGGGACGCGCGTCAGGTGCACGGTGGTGTCGGTGTTCATCCACGTCCACCGATTCGGGCGGAGTCGGGTGCCCAACCCGTTGGCGACGTCGATGACGGTGAACATCGACTCCAGGTCTTCGGTCTTCTCGTCGACGACGAGCGGGATCGCCGGCCGCAGCCACACCGCGGGAGTCGAGCCGTTGCGCCCCTCGGCCCGGACCGACTCGATGGTGCCGATGAACCCGAGGGTGCCCCAGTCGACCGCCTCGCCGTTGTCGTCGGAGAAGCCGATCACCGCCTTCGACTCGTCCGGTCCGGGCGTCAGGGGATCGGGACCGTTCGCGATCTCGGCGGTGTCGGCGACGCGGAGCCGCCACCCCACCGAGCGGGCGGCGGCGCGGAACGTCCCGTCGGCCTGCTGCACCTGCAGTTCGGTCTCGACGAGGCTGATCTGGCGGCCCGGCCGCACGACCCGGGCGGCGACCCGGTTGACGCCCAGCCCGACCGGGCCGAGGATCTCGGTGGTCACACGCGTGAAGTGCTGAGCCGGGTCGGGCTGGCACCGCAGCAACGACCGCATCAGCAGGGCCGACGGGGGACCACCGTGCTGCATCGTCGGCGACCACACGCTCAGCGTCGCCTCGGTCGGGCGGAAGTACTCGAAGTCGCCCTCGTCACGGGCAGCATCCGACGGGGCATCGATGGGTTCGTAGTACGAGTTCTCCACCCGAGTCACTCTATGACCGCCGACATAATGGGTCGGGGCGGGGGCGTCCCGCGGACGTCGGGGCTGCTCAGACCGCGAAACCCGCCGGGGGACCGGGGTACGGCGGGATGACGCCCCCGAACTCCGGACACCGGGCGCGGTGCTCACAGAATTTGCACGACCACGACTTCTTCGGCCGGAAGTCGCCCGAGGCCACGGCGGTGCGGATCGCCTGCCAGATCGCGCGCAGGGTGCGCTCGAAGCGGAGCAGCTCATCACGGTCCGGGCGGTAGATCAGCTGTTGCCCGTCGGAGAGGTACATCAGCTGCAACCGGGCGGGAACGACTCCGCGGGTGCGCAGGATCGCGAGCGCGTAGAACTTCATCTGGAACAACGCCTTGGCTTCGTACGCCTCACCCGGCGACCGCCCGGTCTTGTAGTCGACGACGCGTATCTCGCCGGTCGGCGCGACGTCGATGCGGTCGATGAACCCCCGCATGAGCATGTCGTCGGCGTCGATCTCTACGTGTTCCTCCACCGCGTCGGCGTCGAAGGCGGTCGGATTCTCCATCGTGTAGTAGGTGGCGATGAGCTTGTGCGCATCGGCGAGGAACGCGGCCTGGCCACCTTCGCCGATGACCTTCGCGAGCTCGGGGTCGCCCTCGCACATCGCGGCCCAGGCGCCTTCGACCAGCAACTCGGCCGAGTCCTGCGTGCGGAGCTCGGCCGGGAGGTCGAACAGATTCTCCAGCGCGGCATGGACGACGGTGCCCCTGGTCTGCGCGGTGGTGGGGGTCTCCGGGAAGCGGTCGATCGCACGGTAGCGGTAGAGCAGTGGGCACTGCTTGAAGTCCGCGGCGCGGGACGGCGACAGCGCCAGCGGGCGCCCGACGATCCCTCGCGCCTCCGGGTCGGGGACGCCCGGGGTCCCTGTCGGGGTCGTGCTGGGGGAGGCGTCTCCGACTCCGGTCATCGTGCTCACCCTTCGCAGGGTAGGCGCCGGGCCCGACAGTCCGAGGTCCCGACACTCGGGTCCGCTCGCCGGCCACCCGGGCGGCGCCCTCCCCGCAGCGACACGAGGCAGGACCGGCCCACCTCGTCGGGTAACGTCCACACGGCCCACGAACCCCTGCGCCGAGTCGCGCGGGTTCGGATCGTTCACGAGAGGAAGCACCAGTGCCCACCACCGGACCGTTCGTCGTCGGCGACCGGGTTCAGCTGACCGATGCCAAGGGGCGCAAGTTCACGGTGCTGCTCGACGAGGGAAAGCAGTTCCACACCCACCGCGGTGCCATCTCCCATGACGACCTCATCGGTTCGCCCGAGGGCAGCATCGTCTCCGCGACCAGCGGTACCCAATATCTGGCGCTGCGCCCGCTGCTCGTCGACTACGTGCTCTCGATGCCGCGCGGGGCCCAGGTCATCTATCCCAAGGACGCCGCCCAGATCGTCCTCGAGGGCGACATCTTCCCGGGCGCCCGCGTCCTCGAAGCCGGTGCCGGCTCCGGCGCGCTGACGTGTTCGCTGCTGCGCGCGGTCGGTGCCGACGGAGAGGTCGTCTCCTTCGAGATCCGGGATGACCACGCCGAGCACGCGATCCGCAACGTCGAGACCTTCTTCGGGGGACGGCCGGACAACTGGCACCTCACCGTCGACGATCTGGCGAATGTGGATCGGAACGAACGGTTCGATCGCGTCATCCTGGACATGCTCGCGCCCTGGGAACCGCTCGACGTCGTGCGGACCGTGTTGAAACCAGGCGGGGTCTTGACGGTCTACGTGGCGACCGTCACCCAGTTGTCCCGGGTGATGGAGGCCCTGCGCGAGCAGGAGTGCTGGACCGAGCCCCGGGCCTGGGAGACGCTCCTCCGCGAGTGGAGCGCGGTGGGCCTCGCGGTGCGTCCCGAGCACAAAATGCAAGGCCACACGGCTTTTCTGATCACGGCCCGGCGCCTTGCCGACGGCACCACCACACTGCGTCCGCAGCGCCGTCCGAGCAAGGGCTGAGCCCGGTCGCGGAGCAACGGCTCGTCGCCGAGCTGTGCGGTGAAACATCGCGAATACGTTGCGAAGACGCACATTTAACACACCGTCAACACCGGCGATTGCGCGGTGGACGGCGATTCGCCGTCTCGGCCGGTAGCGTAGGGATACGGCGCGAGCATTCCGATCGAGGGATCGGGTGATTGCCGGCGAGAGGAGTCAGCAATGACCGAATCTGACCGCCACGACGCACTGGGGGACCGCGCGGTTCCCGAGGGCGCCAGTGCATCCGACGAGGGCTTCGTCCCCGCCTACACTCCGCCCCCGCCGCGGAGCGGTTCCGAGTCGCCGCTGTCGCGGAGCGGCCCGGACTCGTCTGCGCGCGGCGCAGCCGGCCGGCCGGCCGGGGATCTCCAAGAGCGAGTGGACAGCCTCACCGCACGCAACGCGAAGCTGCTCGACACCCTCAAGGAAGCCCGACAGCAACTCGTCGCTCTCCGCGAGGAGGTCGACCGTCTGGGGCAGCCGCCGAGCGGGTACGGCGTCCTGCTGGACGTGCACCCCGACGCCACCGTCGACGTGTTCACCTCGGGCCGCAAGATGCGCCTCACCTGTTCGCCCAACATCGACACCGACCTGCTGACCAAGGGGCAGACCCTGCGTCTGAACGAGGCCCTGACCATCGTCGAGGCCTGCGAGTTCGACACCGTCGGCGAGATCAGCACGCTGCGCGAGGTGCTCGGTGACGGCAAACGCGCCCTGGTCGTCGGTCACGCCGACGAGGAGCGGGTGGTCTGGCTGGCCGAACCGCTGCTGGGCGAGGTCGACGGTGAGGACGGTCTGCGTCGCAAGCTGCGTCCCGGCGACTCGCTGCTCATCGACACCAAGGCCGGGTTCGCGTTCGAGCGGGTGCCCAAGGCCGAGGTCGAGGATCTCGTCCTGGAGGAGGTCCCGGACGTCGGTTACGAGGACATCGGTGGCCTGGGCCGCCAGATCGAGCAGATCCGCGACGCCGTCGAACTCCCGTTCCTGCACAAGGACCTGTTCCGCGACTACCAGCTGCGTCCCCCGAAGGGCGTGCTGCTCTACGGTCCGCCCGGCTGTGGCAAGACGCTCATCGCCAAGGCCGTGGCCAACTCCCTGGCGAAGAAGATCGCGCAGGTGCGCGGCGACGACGCCAAGGAGGCGAAGTCGTACTTCCTGAACATCAAGGGCCCCGAGCTGCTCAACAAATTCGTCGGTGAGACCGAGCGGCACATCCGGCTGATCTTCCAGCGGGCGCGCGAGAAGGCTTCGGAGGGCACGCCGGTCATCGTCTTCTTCGACGAGATGGACTCGATCTTCCGCACGCGCGGATCGGGCGTCTCCTCGGACGTGGAGACCACCGTCGTCCCGCAGCTGCTCAGTGAGATCGACGGCGTCGAGGGCCTCGAGAACGTCATCGTGATCGGTGCGTCGAATCGCGAGGACATGATCGACCCCGCTATCCTGCGCCCGGGGCGCCTCGACGTGAAGATCAAGATCGAGCGTCCCGACGCCGAATCCGCGATCGACATCTTCTCCAAGTACCTCACCGAGGAGCTGCCCATCCACGCCGACGACATCGGCGAATTCGGGGGCGATCGCACGGCCTGTGTCAACGCGATGATCGAGAAGGTCGTCGAGCGGATGTACGCCGAGAGCGAGGACAACCGGTTCCTCGAGGTCACCTACGCCAACGGCGACAAAGAGATCATGTACTTCAAGGACTTCAACTCCGGCGCGATGATCCAGAACGTCGTCGACCGGGCCAAGAAGTACGCGATCAAGTCGCAACTGGACACGGGTGCACCGGGTCTGCGCGTCCAGCATCTCTTCGACTCCATCCTCGACGAGTTCGCGGAGAACGAGGACCTGCCCAACACGACCAACCCCGACGACTGGGCCCGGATCTCGGGCAAGAAGGGCGAGCGGATCGTGTATATCCGCACGCTGGTCACGGGCAAGAGTGCGGGCGCGAGCCGGGCCATCGACACCGAGACGAACACGGGTCAGTACCTGTAGCGACAGTGGTCTCGACCGAGCAGACAGCCGACTCCCACGGGGTCGGCTGTCTGCTCGACAGAACCGCGTGAACAGCGCCGTCAAGCACTAGAGTTGTCGGCGATGAACAGCACATCGATGGCGCGTGGACGAGTGATCGTCGACGGTGGGGCGCCGCATCCACTGGGCGGCGGCGCTCAGCGCATCACCCTGGGGCGTGAGCCCGACAACGACATCGTGATCAACCATCCGATGGTGTCGCGTCGGCATCTCGCCATCGAGTGGCGCGGTACGGCCTGGTGTCTCGTCGACATCGGCAGCACCAACGGCTTCTTCGTCAACGGCCGGCGGATGGCCGAGTTCATGGTGCCCGGTACGACCCAGGTACGCCTCGGCGACGTGAACACGGGTCCGGTCGTCGACCTCGTGGTCGACGTGCCCGCATCCGGCGGCCGACCGCCCTCGAGTGGTCCCGGGCGCAGCGTGCCGTCCCGGCCGGGTCCGCCGGTCTCGCGTCCGATGCAGTCGGGCCACCCGCCGTCAGGTCCTCGCTCGGCGGGGTTCCCGGGCGCGGCCGTCCCGGCCTCCGGGCAGATGCCCGCCCACGCACCGGGCGGGCGACAGTACCGAGTGGACCCGATGCCGCGGGAAGTCCTGAGCGCGCCGCATCTGCAGGCGCTGCAACAGAACGTGTCGGCGGTCTACCGCCTGCCCGGCGCGCCGACACCCGAGCGCGAGTCGATCTCGCTCCGCGGAGTCCAGCGAATCGGACGCACGCCCGACAACGACATCGTCGTCAGCGACGTCCTGGCGTCTCGGCACCACGCACAGGTGTCCAGCCGCGGGGCTGCCCTCGTGATCGAGGACCTCGGCAGCGTCAACGGAACCTTCGTCAACGGCCGGCGGGTGTCGAGCGCGCAACTGACCGACGGCGACGTCGTCACCATCGGCAACAGCGACTTCGTGGTGTCCGGCGGCACGCTGATGCGCGGGCAGGAGAGCGCCGCGGTCGCCGACGGCCTCCACGTCCACGGTGTGAGTCTCGTCGTGGACGGCGGGAAGCGTCTGCTCGCCGACGTGGACTTCAGCGCCAGTCCGGGCACGCTGACCGCGGTGATCGGCCCCTCGGGCGCGGGTAAGTCGACGGTGTCGAAGATCGCGGCCGGACTCAACTCACCGACGAGCGGCCTGGTCACCTTCGAGAGCCGCAACGTCCACGCCGAATACGACGCTCTGCGCACCCGCATCGGCATGGTGCCGCAGAAGGACGTCCTGCACCACAAGCTCACGCTCCGGCAGGCCTTGCGCTACGCTGCGGAACTGCGCCTGCCACCCGACCTCTCGAAGGCCGATCGGGACCGGGTCATCGACGGGGTGCTCAGCGAGCTGCAGCTGACCGAGCATGTCGACACCCGCGTGGAGAAGCTGTCCGGCGGCCAGCAGAAGCGCGCGTCGGTCGCGATGGAGTTGCTGACGGGTCCGTCACTGCTCATCCTCGACGAACCGACCTCCGGTCTCGACCCCGCACTCGACCGCCAGGTGATGGCCACCCTCCGCCGGCTCGCCGACGCCGGGCGTGTGGTCCTCGTGGTCACGCACTCGCTGACCTATCTGTCCATGTGCGACCAGGTGCTGCTGCTGGCGCCCGGCGGCAAGACGTCCTTCTGCGGCCCGCCCGGACAGGTCGAGGGGGAGATGGGCACCTCCGACTGGGCAGAGATCTTCGCGTACGTCGCCGATCAGCCGGACACCGCACACATGCGGTACCTTGACCGGCACCGCCGAGCGCCGAATCCGCCGCCGCCCCAGCGTCCCCCCGGTCCGCCGATACCGGTGCCGCACACGAGCTTCACCCGCCAGTCGTCGACCATCGCCCGACGCCAGGTACGGCTCATCTTCGCCGACGTCGGCTATCTCGTCTTCCTCGTGCTGCTACCCGTCGTGCTCGGCCTGCTCACCTTGGTGATCCCGGGTTCGAGCGGGTTCGCCCGCCTCGAGGTGATCCCGAACGCGCCGCCACCGAAGGACGGCGCGGAGGCGATCCAGATCCTCGTCGTGCTCGTCGTCGGGGCCGCGTTCATGGGGGCCGCGCTGACCGTGCGCGATCTCGTCGGGGAGCGCGACATCTTCGAACGCGAGCGCGCCGTCGGGTTGCGGCCCGGCGCATACCTTTTCGCCAAGATCGTGGTGTTCTTCGTCGCCGCGGTGCTGCAGACGATCATCATGGTCGGCATCACCTTCGCCGGTCGGGGGTTGCCCGACTTCGGCGGTCCGATCCTCCCGCCGCCGCTGGCGTTGCTCGTCGCGGTGGCCGTCCTCGCCTGCGTGAGCACGCTCGTCGGTCTCGCCATCTCGTCGGCGGTCAAATCCAACGAGCAGGTCATGCCCCCGCTGGTCATCGTCGTGATGGTCCAGTTGGTGTTCTGCGGCGGCCTGTTCAAACTCGACGGCATCGGACTCGAACAGCTGTCGTGGATCTTCCCGTCGTTCTGGGGGTATGTCGCCGCGGCCGGCAGCGTGGACCTCTACAACATCAATGTGGCCGCGCCGCAGCGCATCACGCTGTGGGAGACATCGGTCGCGCACACCGCACTCGCCTACGGGGTGCTCGCGGTGATCAGCGCGCTGCTGCTCGCCTTCACCTATTCGCGGCTGCGATTGAAGAAGCGGTGACCCGCGGCGGCTGACCAGCACTGACGGGCGGTCCGTTCCGTCAGACGTCTCGCACGACGGCGCACAGCACCTTCCGGTCGTCGTCGAGGCTGTCGGGGAGGGGTGCGCCGCTCCGCGACGCCGGCAGCACGCGGACGTCCCCGATCTGACATCGACGACCGCGGTGTCGGATCGAGGCCCCCCGCGCCGCGAGCACGTTCGCCACCCAGTCCGACCCTGCGCCATAGTTCAGGACGACCCAGAAATCGCGGCCCGACGCCAGCGCCATGACCGGCGTCCGGTAGCGGCGGCCACTGCGGAGACCATCGTGTTCGATGACCGCCATCCCCGGGACGCGCCCGGCCCACAGCAGCACCATCCGGTTGGTCACGTGCTTGTTGAGCACCGCCACCAGCCACATGCGTCGCTCACCCAGCATCGAAGCGATTTGCGACGCCGTCCTCGCGACCGTCGACGACACGGCCATCCGGTCCTCCCGTCACTGGCTCTGTTCGACCAGTGTGGCGTGGCGAGGGCGGCGACGGCATCCGGGAAGACCCTGAATCACCCCCGGGGATGGAGGGATCCGTCAACCGGTCGTCGCCGGAAAGCGTACGAACCCGAGTTCGGACTCCGACGACAACTGCGGATGGCGGGGCAGCACCCGCACGGTGTAGCCGAGATGACCGGAGGCCGACGGCGGCACCAGTGCGGTGAACACCACCCGGCCCGACGCATCGCGGTCGGGACCGGCGGTCATGTCGGTGAACGTCGGTGCCAGGATCTCGCCGTCGTCGCCGACCCGGCCGAGCACCACCTGCACCGCGACCGACTCGGGCGCGAGGTCTCCCAATGCCACATGGGCGGTGATCCAGAGTCCGTCCTCGCGACGCTCGTCCTCCACACCGGCCACCAGAACCGACGACCATCCGGTCTCCAGTGTGCGCCGATAGACGGCGAGGTCGCGTGCGCCCGCGTAGGAGTCGGCGCATGCGGACTGATAGGCGCGGGCGGCCGGGCAGTAGAGGTCGGTCGTGTAGTCGCGGACCATGCGCGAGGCGAGTACCTGCGGTCCGAGCCGAGTGAGGGTGTGGCGCATCATCTCCACCCACCGGCGGGGTACACCGTCGTCCGCCCGGCGATAGAAGAGGGGGATCACCGTCTCCTCGAGGAGCGTGTACAGCGCCTGCGCCTCCAGATCGTCGCGACGATGTTCGTCGGTGATCCCCTCCGCGGACGGGATCGCCCACCCGTTGTCGCCGTCGGCCATCTCGTCCCACCAGCCGTCCAGGATCGACAGATTGAGTCCGCCGTTGAGCGCCGATTTCATCCCCGAGGTCCCGCAGGCCTCCATGGGACGGACCGGATTGTTCAGCCACACATCGCAACCGGCGTAGATGAAACGCGCCATCGAGATGTCGTAGTCGGGGAGGAACACGATGCGATCGCGCAGTTCCGGATCCTCGGTGAACCGGACGACCTGCTGGATCAGGGACTTGCCTCCCTCGTCGGCCGGGTGGGCCTTGCCCGCGATGACCAGCTGCACCGGCCGATCGGGATCGGTGAGGATGGTGCGCATGCGTTGGGGATCGCGGAGCATCAGCGTCAGGCGCTTGTAGGTCGCCGCTCGCCGTGCGAATCCGATGGTCAGCACGTGCGGGTCGAACAGGTCGGCGGTCCATGCCAGCTCGGCGTGGGTGAAGCCGCGGTCGAGGCCGCTGGCTAGTGCTCGCCGCCGCACCTCGTCGACTAGTTCCTCGCGCAGCTTCTCGTGTGTTCGCCAGATCGTCTCGTCGGACAGGTCCGCGTACACCTCGGGCGCGGAGTCCTCGTCCCCGTCGGCGAAGTCGCGCCACGCCGGGGCCACCCAGGTCGGTCCGTGCACGCCGTTCGTGATCGCGCCGATTGGCACATCGGCGGCGTCGAAACCCGGCCACAGGTCGGCGAACATCTCCCGACTCACCGCACCGTGCAGCTGCGACACCCCGTTGCTGCGTTGCCCGAGCCGAAATCCCATGTGCGCCATGTTGAAGACGCCGGGGTCCGCCTCGTCGCCGAGTTCGGCCACCGTCGCCGCGGCCAGCCCGGGCAGCAGGCGGGATTTGCCGTCGGAGTCGGCGTCGAGGTAACGGGCGACGAGGTCGGCGGGGAAACGGTCGATCCCGGCCGGCACCGGGGTGTGGGTGGTGAACACGTTCGAGGCGCGGACCACCGCTTCCGCGGTGTCGAAGTCGAGCCCGCCGGCCACCAACTCGCGGATGCGTTCCACGCCGAGGAAGCCCGCGTGTCCCTCGTTCATGTGGAACACCGTCGGCACGGGCCGGCCGGTGATCCGGACGTACTCGCGGAGCGCGCGGACACCGCCGATGCCGAGCAGGATCTCCTGTGCGATCCGGTGTTCCTGATCCCCGCCGTAGAGCCGGTCGGTCACCGCGCGCAGGGCGGCGCCTTCGGGCTCGTCATCGTTGCGATCGATGTCGGAGTCGAGGAGCAGCAACGGGATTCGGCCCACCGACGCCACCCACACCTGGGCCGACAGGGTCGCCCCGCCGGGCATCGCGACCTCGACGATCACCGGCTCCGCGCCGTCGCCCGGGGCGAGGAGCGTGAGGGGCAGGTCGGCGGGATCGTTCACGGGATACCGCTCGATCTGCCAGCCGTCGTGATCGAGGCCTTGGCGGAAGTAACCGGAGCGGTACAGCAATCCGACGCCGATCAGCGGCAGCCCGAGGTCGGAGGCCGCCTTGAGATGGTCACCGGCGAGGATGCCGAGGCCGCCGGAGTAGATCGGCAGGACCTCGGAGACACCGAACTCCATCGAGAAGTACGCGATTCCCGGGGGCACCACCCGGTCATGCGCCGAACCGTCCTGTCCCGATGACTCGGCCGCATACCTCTGGAACCACTGCGGTGCATCGAGATACTGCTCGAGGTCGGCGTGTGCCTCGGCGACCCGTGCCACGAAACCCTCGTCGTCGGCCAGCTCGACCAGACGGGTGGGGTCGGTGTCGGCGAGAACCCGGACCGGATCGCCGGTCGACGACCACAGGCGCGGGTCGATGGTGGCGAACAGCTCCTGGGTGGGGGTGTGCCAGGCCCAGCGCAGGTTGTGCGACAACGGCGCGAGGTCGGCGATCCGGTCGGGCAGCGGCACTCGAACGGTGAACCGGCGGAATGCTTTCACGGCGTCGACCGTACTCAGCACGTGCGGTGGTTGCGACCGGTGGCAAGTGAACATCTACCCTCGAAGGATGCAGCGAATCATCGGGACCGAGGTCGAGTACGGAATCTCCGCACCCGGCGACCCGACCGCGAACCCGATCATGACGTCCACCCAGGCGGTTCTCGCCTACGCCGCGGCCGCCGGTGTACCGCGCGCGAAGCGGACACGCTGGGACTACGAGGTGGAGTCGCCGCTTCGCGACGCCCGAGGTTTCGACCTCGGCCGCGGGGCCGGACCCGCACCGATCATCGACGCCGACGAGATCGGTGCGGCCAACATGATCCTCACCAACGGGGCGCGGCTGTACGTCGACCACGCCCACCCCGAGTACTCCGCGCCCGAGGTCACCGACCCGATGGACGCGGTCATCTGGGACAAGGCCGGGGAGCGCGTGATGGAGGCCGCGGCTCGTCACGTGGCGAGCGTCCCGGGCGCTCCGAAACTGCAGCTGTACAAGAACAACATCGACGGCAAGGGCGCCTCCTACGGCACCCACGAGAACTACCTGATGGCGCGGGAGACCCCGTTCACCGCCGTCATCGCCGGGCTCACGACCTTCTTCGCGTCCCGGCAGGTGATCACCGGTTCGGGACGCGTGGGTATCGGCCAGTCCGGCGACGAGGCGGGTTATCAGCTGTCGCAGCGGTCGGACTACATCGAGGTCGAGGTCGGGCTGGAGACCACGCTCAAGCGGGGCATCATCAACACCCGCGACGAGCCGCACGCCGACCCCGAGCGATACCGGCGACTCCACGTCATCATCGGCGACGCCAACCTCGCCGAGACCTCGACCTACCTGAAGGTCGGGACCACCGCGCTCGTCCTCGACCTCATCGAGGCCGGGGTCGACTTCTCCGACATCGAGCTCGCGCGGCCGGTGCAGGCCGTACACACGATCAGTCACGACCCGTCGCTGACGGCCACGGTCGCACTCACCGACGGTCGCGAGCTCACCGGCCTCGCTCTGCAGCGGGAGTATCTGGAGCGTTGTCAGAAGTTCCACGACCAGGAGCACTCCGACGACCAGCGCGCCGCACACGTCCTGCAGACGTGGGCGGACGTGCTCGACCGCCTCGAGCGCGACCCGATGGAGTGCGCCGACATCCTCGACTGGCCCGCGAAGCTGCGCATCCTGGAGGGCTTCCGCCAGCGTGAGAACCTGTCGTGGTCGGCGCCGCGTCTGCAGCTCATCGACCTGCAGTACTCCGACGTCCGGCTCGACAAGGGGCTGTACAACCGGCTCGTCGCGCGCGGGTCGATGAAGCGGCTGACCGACGAGAACGACGTGCTCGCCGCGATCAGCGAGCCGCCGCGGAACACGCGCGCCTACTTCCGCGGCGAGTGTCTGCGCCGGTTCGGCGCCGACGTCGCGGCGGCGAGCTGGGACTCGGTCATCTTCGATCTGGGCGGGGACTCGCTGGTCCGTATCCCCACCCTCGAACCGCTACGCGGCACCGCGGCGCACGTCGGCAAGCTCCTCGACTCGGTGGACTCGGCCGCCGAACTGGTGGATCAGCTCACCACCTGACATGTCGCGGCGCCTCGCCCATCTCCGACGTGCATGTGCTTCGTTCCGCCACAGTTGTCGTCCCCACAGGTAGTGTGGGAGCACACGATTCCGCAGGGTCGAGACACCGGATCACCGCCGCGACAGCGACACCCGATCCCGACTCCCTCGACCGCGGTAGCCCGCCAAGGGGCGATCGGTTTCAAGGAGGCAGCAGATGGCGCAGGAACAGACCAAGCGTGGTGGCGGCGGCGACGACGAGGGCGTGGGCCCCGATTCCGGCGCCGGACAGGAACGTCGCGAGAAGCTGGCCGAGGACACCGACGACCTGCTCGACGAGATCGACGACGTGCTGGAGGAGAACGCCGAGGACTTCGTGCGCGCCTACGTCCAGAAGGGCGGCCAGTGAGCGACAGGTTCGGTTCACTGCCCCCGCTGTCCCAGTTCCGCCCCGGCTCGTTCGCCGGCGCCGACATCTCGTCGTTCACCGAATTCCTCCGGACGCATGCGCCGGAACAACTCCCGCAGGCCCAGGTCGACCGGGTGGGGTCGTTCGCCGGCGGCGCCGACGGCGCCGGTGACATCCCGCACGGCACGACGATCGTGGCCGTGTCATACCCGGGTGGGGTCGTCCTCGCCGGGGACCGCCGGGCCACCATGGGCAACCTCATCGCCACGCGCGACGTCAAGAAGGTCTACATCACCGACGAGTACTCGGCGGCCGGGATCGCCGGCACCGCCGGGATCGCGATCGAGATGGTCCGGCTGTTCACCGTCGAACTCGAGCACTACGAGAAGATCGAAGGCGTCCCGCTGACCCTCGACGGCAAGGTCAGCCGGCTGGCGTCGATGGTGCGGGGCAATCTCGGCGCGGCCCTGCAGGGTCTGGCGGCCATTCCGCTGCTCGTCGGCTACGACATCGACCACGACGATCCGAACGAACGCGGACGCATCTTCAGCTTCGACGTCGCGGGTGACCGGCACGAGGAGTTCGGTGGCTACACCGCCATCGGCTCGGGGTCGGTGTTCGCCAAGTCCTCGCTCAAGAAGCTCTACCGACCCGATCTGACCGCCGACGAGGCGCTCGCGATCGCCGTCGAATCGTTGTACGACGCCGCCGACGACGACTCGGCGACCGGCGGGCCCGATCTGGTCCGCAAGATCTTCCCGATGGCCGCCATCGTCGGCGCCGACGGGGCCCGGGAGGTGGACGCGACCGACATCGAGGCGGCGGCACGTGCCGTCGTCGAACGCCGCAGCGCCGAGCACGAGGGGGGTGCCCGATGACCTTCCCGTACTACGCCAGTGCCGAGCAGATCATGCGCGATCGCTCGGAGCTCGCTCGCAAGGGCATCGCCCGGGGACGCAGCGTCGTGATCCTCACGTTCGCCGACGGTGTGCTGTTCGTCGCGGAGAACCCGTCCAACACGCTCCGCAAGACCAGCGAGATCTACGACCGGATCGGTTTCGCGGCGGTGGGCAAGTACAACGAGTTCGAGAGCCTGCGCAAGGCCGGCATCCAGATCGCGGACATGCGCGGCTACAGCTACGACCGTGCCGACGTGTCCGGGCTGTCGCTGGCCAACACCTACGCCAACGCACTGGGCAGCGTCTTCACCGAGCAGGCGAAGCCGTTCGAGGTCGAGCTCTGCGTCGCCGAGGTCGCCCGTCCGGGCAAGCCGAAACGGTCGCAGCTGTACCGGATCTCCTACGACGGGTCGATCACCGACGAGACCCGCTTCCTGGTGATGGGCGGGGCGACCGAACCGATCGCGGCGGCCCTCAAGGACAGCTACGAGCCCGACATGGAGCTCGGCCGGGCGATCGGCGTCGCGGTCACCGCCCTGACGGCGCCGGCCGACAACGGTGGCGGGACCCCGACCGAACGCCGGGTGCTCGCCGCGGGCGACCTCGAGGTCGCCGTCCTCGACCACAACCGTCCACGGCGCGCGTTCCGGCGCCTCACGACGTCCACGGTCGAAGGGCTCCTCCCGCAGGCTGCGGCGGCCCAGTCCTCGGATACACCGTCCGAGGTGGACGAAGCCCCTGGTGAGACGCCATCCTCCGAACAGTGACGAGAACGCCGCGGCGTGCGGCGGCCGGTGCGTGTCGACCGGTCCGCCGCGGTCCGCGCGAGTAGGGTTGGTCAAGTGCAGCGACGAATCATGGGCATCGAGACCGAGTTCGGTGTCACGTGCACCTTCCACGGCCACCGCCGCCTGAGTCCGGACGAGGTCGCGCGTTACCTCTTCCGCCGGGTCGTGTCGTGGGGCCGGTCCTCGAACGTCTTCCTGCAGAACGGCGCTCGCCTCTATCTCGACGTCGGATCGCATCCCGAATACGCCACGGCGGAGTGCGACAGCCTCATCCAGCTGATCAACCACGACCGCGCGGGCGAACTGGTTCTCGAGGACCTGCTCGTCGATGCCGAACAACGCCTGGCCGACGAGGGCATCGGCGGCGACATCTATCTGTTCAAGAACAACACCGACTCGGCCGGCAACTCCTATGGATGCCACGAGAATTATCTCGTCGTGCGGGCGGGGGAGTTCTCCCGCATCTCCGACGTCTTGTTGCCGTTCCTCGTGACGCGCCAGCTGATCTGTGGTGCGGGCAAGGTTCTGCAGACCCCCAAGGCCGCGACCTTCTGCCTGTCCCAGCGCGCCGAGCACATCTGGGAGGGCGTCTCCTCGGCGACCACCCGGTCGCGCCCGATCATCAACACGCGCGACGAGCCGCACGCCGACGCCGAGAAGTACCGCAGGCTGCACGTCATCGTCGGCGACTCGAACATGTCGGAGATGACCACACTTCTCAAGGTCGGTTCGGCGGCTCTCGTCCTGGAGATGATCGAGGCCGGTGTCGCGTTCCGGGACTTCGCGCTCGACAATCCGATCCGCGCCATCCGCGAGGTCAGCCATGACCCGACGGGGCGACGCCCGGTGCGCCTCGCCGGCGGTCGGCAGGCCAGCGCCCTCGACATCCAGCGCGAGTATCACGCACGCGCCGTCGAGCACCTCACCAACCGCCGACCAGACCCCGAGATGGACATGGTCGTGGACCTGTGGGGACGGATGCTCGACGCCGTGGAGAGCGACGACTTCGCCAAGGTCGACACCGAGGTCGACTGGGTCATCAAGCGCAAGCTGTTCCAGCGCTACCAGGATCGGTACTCGATGGAGCTCTCGGATCCGAAGATCGCGCAGCTCGACCTGGCGTTCCACGACATCAAACGCGGCCGCGGCGTGTTCGACGTCCTGATGCGCAAGGGGCTGGTCGCCCGGGCGACCACCGACGAGGCCATCAAGACCGCGGTCAACGAGCCGCCGCAGACCACCCGCGCCAAGCTCCGGGGCGACTTCATCTCGGCCGCGCAGAAAGCCGGGCGTGACTTCACCGTCGACTGGGTTCACCTCAAGCTCAACGACCAGGCCCAGCGGACGGTGCTGTGCAAGGACCCGTTCCGCAGTGTCGACGAGCGCGTCGATCGCCTCATCGCCTCGATGTGAGCGCCGGGTCACCGGCGAACCCAGCGTGCCTCCGCACGCGGTGAACGGCCACGTTCTAACCTGACTCGGTGGCAACCCCCAAAGTCGAGCGTCTGCTCAACCTCGTGATCTGCCTGCTGTGGACGCGACAGTACGTCACCGCCGACTACATCCGCCGCAACGTCGCGGGCTATTCGGACGACGGGCAGTCCGACGAGGCGTTCAACCGGATGTTCGAGCGGGACAAGAACGAGCTACGAGATCTCGGGATCCCCCTCGTGACCGGCCGTTCGCCGATGGCGGCCGGCGCCGAGGGATACCGCATCGACCGCGACTCGTACGAGTTGCCGGAGGTTTCGCTGGAGTCCGACGAGGCCGCGGCGATCGCCATGGCCGCCGCGCTGTGGGACACCCCCGAGGTCTCGACGCTGTCGCAGACGGCGATCCTCAAGCTCCGGGCCGCCGGGCTCGATGTCCGCTCCGAGGACGATCTGGGGATCACCTCGGGCGGGTCATCACGATCGCTCGGCTCCGAAGAGGTCATCGCCGGCCTGCTCGCCGCGGTCCAGGACCGCCGTGCCGTCGAGTTCCAACATCGATCGTCTGCCGCGGCCGCCCCGACCACCCGACGCGTCGAACCGTGGGGGGTCGTGTCACACCGGGGCCGCTGGTACGTCGTCGGCCACGACCGTGACCGCGACGCCACCCGGACCTTCCGGCTGTCGCGGATCACGGCGGTCGCCGCGGTCGGTGCCGCCGACGCGGTCGTGGTCCCGGCCGGCACTGATCTCCAGCAGATCGTCTCCGCGGCGGTCGATTCCGCTGCCGGTTCGGACGGACGGGTCGCGCGGATCTGGGTCGCGGCCGACCGGGCATTCGGCCTCCGCAGGGCCGCGACGACGACTGAACCCGCCGACTTCGACGGCGAACGCGGCGACATCGTGACCCTCGACATCCACTCGCTGACCGCGGTGGCACGGATGGTGCTTGGTGTGGGCCGCGATGCGGTCGTCCTCGATCCACCCGAGCTGCGCGAGCTCGTCATCGCGAGCCTCGACCGTCTGATGGGGGTGAGCGTCTGATGGCCGCGGCAGCGCCGTCGAGACTCAACCGACTGCTGGCGATGGTCCCGTATTTCCAGGCCCGCCGGGGCATCTCGGTTGCTCAGGCCGCCGACGAACTCGGGGTCACGCAAGCGCAGCTCACGAAGGACCTCGAGCTGCTCTTCGTCTGCGGGCTACCGGGCTATTACCCCGACGACCTGATCGAGCTCGAGTTCAGCGAGGGGTACGTGACGGTCGGGTTCACCGCGGGCATGGACCGGCCACTGCGGCTGACGACCGTGGAGGCGAGCACGCTCCTCGTCGCGCTGCGGGCGCTGGTCGAGACCCCCGGGGTCGTCGATGTGGCCGCGGCCAGGCGGGCCATCGCCAAGATCGAGCAGGCGGTGGGTGCGACGGTGCCGGGGGTCGCGGGCGCGTCCGACACGCCCGCCGGCCCGTCGGGGGAGAACCCCACGTACACGACGATCCGGGAGGCCACCAAGAAAGCGCGGGCATTGCGGCTGCGCTACTACTCGGCCGGACGCGACAGCGTCACCGACCGCGTGGTCGACCCCATCCGCCTGCAGGTCATGGACCAGCACACCTATCTCGAGGCCTGGTGCCGGATGGCCGAAGGCGTGCGGTTGTTCCGATTCGACCGCGTCGACACCGCGACCGCCCTCGACGAGCCGAGCCGTCCGCCGGCCGAGGCGGCGGCGTCGAATCAGTCGGTGCTCGTCGCCGAGGACCCCGACCTTCCGGCCGTCGAGATCGAGATCGACGCCGATCACCTGTGGATTCTCGACTACTACCCGCTCGAACCCCTCGAGACGGTCGAAGACCGGCCCGATCCAGGTCTCCCCGTCCGCGCCCGGCTGGTCTACGGCTCGCCGGAATGGCTCACCCGGTTCCTGCTCGGATTCGCCGGCGCCGTGCGAGTCGTCGACGACCCGGCGGTCGCCGCCGCGGTCGCCGACACCGCGGAGGCCGCCCGCGGGCGTTATCGCTGAGACCGGCCACGGCTGGGCCCCTCCGGCTCGGCGTGTGTCGGGTAGCATTGGACACTGTCTGCTCCGAACTGAAGGGTGATCTCATGGGCTTCACGTCATGGTGGCACTGGGCGATCGTCGCCATCGTGCTGCTGATCCTGTTCGGCTCGAAGAAGCTGCCGGACGCCGCCCGTGGTCTGGGACAGTCGCTGCGCATCTTCAAGAGCGAGGTCAAGGAGATGCAGAAGGACGACGACAAGGATGCGCAGGCCACCACCGACGCGGCAGCGACCGATCCGGCACGACGCGAGCTGCCCGCTGGTGACTCGACCCAGCCGGCCACGCAGCGCGACGCCGACGCCAAGAAATCGGCTTAGGGGCGCGTCGGAGCATCGCCAGTGCGCACTCTCCCGATTCCCCGACGCCTCGACCCGCGGCAACGCAAGCGAAAACTCAATCCCGACGGCACCATGTCGTTGGTCGAGCACCTGTACGAGTTGCGCACCCGTATGGTCATCTCGCTGCTCGCCATCATCGCCACCACCATCTTCGGGTTCGTCTGGTACAGCCACGGCTTCCTGGGCATCCCGTCGCTCGGCGACGTCCTGCGCGGGCCGTACTGCGATCTGCCTGCGTCGTCGCGCGCGACGCTGACACCGGATGATTCGTGTCGCCTTCTGGCGACCGGTCCGTTCGACCAGTTCATGCTCCGGTTGAAGGTCGCGCTGACCGCGGGTGTGGTCCTCGCCTGCCCGGTGTGGATCTACCAGATCTGGCAGTTCATCACGCCAGGTCTGCACGCCCACGAACGTCGCTACGGCATCATGTTCGTCGCGATGGCGACGACCCTGTTCGTCAGCGGCGCGGTGCTTGCCTATCTGGTGGTGGCCAAGGCCTTCGACTTCCTGCTCACGGTCGGCAACGAGGTCCAGGTCACGGCACTCGCCGGTGACCAGTACTTCGGCTTCATGCTCAACGTCCTGGTGATCTTCGGCGTCAGCTTCGAACTCCCGCTCCTGATCATCGCGCTGAACGTCGTCGGCGTGCTGACCTACGCCCGGTTGAAGAGCTGGCGCCGCGGGCTCATCTTCGCGGTCTTCGTCTTCGCCGCCATCGCGACACCGGGCCAGGATCCGTTCACGATGCTCGCACTGGCCCTCGCGCTCACCGTGCTGCTCGAGTTCGCGATCCAGTTCGCGCGGATCTTCGACCGGCGCAAGGCGAAGAAGGCGCCCGCATGGGCGGGCCTCTCCGATGACGAGGCCAGCCCACTGCCGCCGACGAAACCGATCGCCCCGGCATCGCCGATCCCGGCGCCGGCGAACGCGGTCGCCAACGCCACCCGTACGTCGACGCGGGCACGCGAGACCTTCGACGACGTCCTGTGACCCAACTCGACTCGTTCACGTCGAGACTCGCTTTCCGCCTCGACGACTTCCAGCGCCGCGCGTGTGAGGCGCTCGAGGGCGGCCACGGTGTGCTGGTGTGCGCACCGACCGGCGCGGGCAAGACCATCGTCGGCGAGTTCGCCGTCTATCTGGCCCTGGCCGGTGGCTCGAAGTGCTTCTACACCACGCCGATCAAGGCGCTCAGCAACCAGAAGTACAACGATCTCGTTGCCGTCCACGGGCACGAGTCGGTCGGGCTACTCACCGGCGACAGTTCGATCAATCCCGATGCCCCGGTCGTCGTCATGACGACCGAGGTCGTCCGCAACATGATCTACGCCGAATCACGGGCACTGGACGGTCTGTCCCACGTCGTCATGGACGAGGTCCACTTCCTGGCGGACCGGTTCCGCGGGGCGGTGTGGGAAGAGGTGATCCTGCACCTCGAACCGTCGGTGCGGGTCGTCAGTCTGTCGGCGACGGTGAGCAACGCCGAGGAGTTCGGCGACTGGATCCAGACGGTTCGCGGTGACACCTCGGTGATCGTCGACGAACACCGTCCGGTGCCGCTGTCCCAGCACATGCTCGTCGGGCAGCGACTGTTCGACCTGTTCGATCCGGCCGACACCGGTCCGGCCCGCAAGGCCGGCACGCGTCCGCGCGTCAATCCGGAGCTCAAACGCCAGATCCGGCACCGGATCCTGATGGCCGACGACGAGCGGGAGGCGTCGCGCGGCCGTGGCCGAGGACGTGGCGGCGCGCCCCGTCGGCGCGACGGACGAGGGCCCGTGCTCTCCCGGCCGAACCTCGTCACGCGACTCGACCGCGAGGGGTTGCTCCCGGCGATCGGGTTCATCTTCTCCCGTGTCGGGTGCGACGCCGCCCTGGCGCAGTGTCTGCGATCCGGGATCTCGCTTCTCACACCCGCCGAGATCGGCGAGGTCGACGCGATCGTCGACCGCCATCTCACCGAACTGGCACCGGCCGACCTCGACGTGCTGGGGGTGCATGAGTGGCGCGAGGGGCTGCGACGCGGACTCGCCTCGCACCATGCGGGCATGCTCCCGACCTTCCGGCACACGGTCGAGGAACTGTTCGTGCGCGGCCTGGTCCGGATGGTGTTCGCCACCGAGACGCTCGCGCTCGGCATCAACATGCCCGCTCGCTCGGTGGTTCTCGAGCGTCTCGTGAAGTACAACGGCGAATCGCACGTCGACCTGACGCCCGGCGAGTTCACGCAGCTGACCGGTCGCGCCGGCCGTCGCGGGATCGACGTCGAGGGTCACGCCGTCGTGGTGTGGACACCCGAGGTGGTTCCGGAGGAGGTCGCCGGCCTCGCCGGCGCGCGGACGTTCCCGCTGCGGAGTTCGTTCTCCCCGGAATACAACATGGCGGTCAACCTGCTCGGTCGATTGGGCCTGGACGGCGCGCGTGAGCTGCTGCATCGGTCGTTCGCCCAGTTCCAGGCCGATCGATCGGTCGTCGGTCAGGCGCGAAAGCTGGACGAGGCGCAACGGGCGTTGCGCAAGCTCGACGGCGAACTGGCCCGCGCAGCGCAGGCGCGGGGACTGGAACCCGGTGGCGCCGAATCGGATTCGGACGACGGTCCGTACGCGGGCTTCCTGGGTTACATCACTTTGCGCGAGGACATCCGCCGCCGTGAACGAGATCTGAAGTACCGCAAGCGGGTCAATACACACGACGCCATCACCGCCGACCTGGCCGCACTCAAACGCGGTCATGTCATCGGCGTACCCGTCGGCCGGCACCGCGGTCTGGCTGTCATCATCGAACCGGCCACGCAGGCGCAGGATCCCAAGCCGCTCGTACTGACCGAGGACGCCTGGTGCGGACGCGTCGGTACCCGCGACTTCGTCAACCCGCCCGAGGTGCTGGGCAACATGCGGATGCCGAAGAACGCCGACCGACGCACCGGGCGCGGTCGCCGCGACCTGGCGTCGGCGTTGCGATCGACCGGCATCGAGATGCCGCGCGGACGTCAGAAGAAGCGCGCCGACGCCGCCGACGACACCGAACTCGCGCACCTTCGGCGAACCCTGCGCGCGCACCCGGCACATCAGCTGTCCAACGGTGACGAGCTGTTCCGGCTCGCCGAACGCCGTAACCGGCTGGTGCGCGACATCGTCAACGCCGAGCGCAGCATCGGGGAGCGGACGTCCACCCTCGGGGTCACCTTCGATCACATCGTCGGCGTCCTCAGCGAGCTGGGATATCTCGAGCGCGTCGCCGAGTCGACCGAGTCCACCGGGCACACGATGATGGTGACCGATTCGGGCAAGCTGCTCGGCCGTATCTACAGCGAGAGCGACCTGGTCGTGACCGAGTGCATCCGAGCCGGGGTCTGGGACGAGTTGTCACCCCCCGACCTCGCCGCGGTCGTCGCCGCACTCGTCTACGAGAGCCGGCGCGACAGTTACAGCGGGGTCGACGCCCTGCCCGGCAGCAGCTCGATGCGTGCGGCGATGGCCGCGACCGTCGAGATCTGGTCGCGGGTCACCGCGGTCGAGCAGCGTCATCGGGTCAGTCCGACACGCGAACCCGACACCGGTTTCTCGGTCGCCGTGGCCACGTGGGCGTCGGGTCGTTCGCTCGGCGAGGCCCTGTTGCTGGCGGGCGAACGCGGCCAGCTGCTCTCTCCGGGCGACTTCGTGCGATGGAACCGGCAGGTCGTGGACCTGCTCGAACAGATCCGACTCGGGGTGGGCTCCGACACGCGCCTCGGTGGGACGGCGCGGGCAGCGGTCAAGGCCATCCGCCGCGGCGTGGTCGCCGCCGAGCTGGGCTGAACCGCGCCGTCGACGTCCGCCGACGAGTGTGCGCCGGTGTCGGTTCACCGGACGACGCGACGCCGGGCCACGCGCGATGTTCGCTGATAGTCCCAGGCCGCTGAGGTAACGTTCATCCCGCATTCGGTGTCGGCGTGTCCTGCCCCGATACTGCCGCGACGTCACAGTTCGCCGGCACCCGTCCGGGTGAACGGCCGAGTGGGAGGGACTCATGACCGACCCGTACAACCCCAACCCGTCCCAGCCAAATCCCTCCGGTGATCAGTCCGGTCCCGACGGCAAGACCGAGATCGTGAACCTCCCCGGCGCCACTCCGACGGGCGCCCCGCAGGCCGACCCGACCACCATGGCCCCCAACCCGGGCTCCGCCAACCCCGGGTCACAGAACCCGGGTTATGGTCAGCCGCAACAGAATCCGTACCAGCAGAATCCCTACCAGCAAAACCCGTACCAGCAGCCGGGTGGGCCGACGGGCCAGCCGCCCCAGTCGGCCCCGTCTCAGTCCCAGCCGACTCAGGTCGGTCATCCCGGCGGACAACCGGGGCAGTACGGACAACCGGCCGGTCAGCCCTACGGGCCCGGCGGTCAGTATGGCGCCGAGCAATATGGAGCGGGTCAGTACGGGGGACCGGGTCAGTACGGGGCGGGTCAGTACGGGGCACCCGGACAGTACGGCCAGCAGCCCGCCGGCCAGGACCCGTACGCCCAGAACCAATACGGGCAGAACCAATACGGGCAGAACCAGTACGGGGGCGGCGACCAGTTCAGCGGAATGGCGACCGGGAAGTCGAACAAGACCGCCCGGACGCTGATGTTCGTCGGCGGCGGGGCGCTGCTCCTCATCGCCGTGATCGTGCTGATCACCGCATTCCTCTTCCCCGGATGGGCACCGAAGAACCTCGATCAGCAGGCGGCGCAGGACGGCGTGCAGAAGATCCTCACCGAGGACTACCAGGCCAGCGACGTCTCCGACGTCCAGTGCCCGTCGGGGCAGCGGGTGGAGACCGGAGCGTCGTTCACGTGCTCGGTCACCGTCGGCGGGCAGCAGCAGCAGGTCACCGTCACGTTCATCGACGACGACGGCCGCTACGAGGTCTCGCGCCCCAGCTGACTCGACCGGCTGTGACGTCCGGCCTCAGCAGGCTGTCACGTCCGGCCTCAGCCGGCTGCTACATGCGGCCTCAGCCGGCCTGGGGCCAGCCGAGAGCCTTGGCCAGCCTCCCCACCGACGCTCCGATACCCAGCTCCTCGACGAGTTCCGCGAGGGCCGCGGGGTCGGCGGGCTCGGCCGGGAGGATGTCCGAACCGCTGTCGATCGTCTCGGCGTCGGTGCGCACGGAGACGACGGTCCGCGCCGCCTGCAGGTACTCGACCGAGGCGAGCAGTGCCTTGCGGCTCCGTGTCGGAACCGATGACGACGGGTCGGCGGCAGCCGCCTCCAGGGCGTCGAGGCTGCCGTACTCGGTGATCAGTTTCGCCGCGGTCTTCTCGCCGATACCGGCCACGCCCGGCAGACCGTCCGAGGGATCTCCGCGCAACATCGACATCTCCGCGTAGCCGATACCCGCGCGCTCGACCGGCACGCCGTATTTCTCGGCGACCTCCACCGGGCCCATCATCTCGGCCTTCGCCAGACCGCGGCCGACGTACAGGACGCGCACCGGGACGGGATCGTCGGCGACCACCTGCAGCAGGTCCCGGTCACCGCTGACCACGATCACCGGATCGTTCGCCTCGTCGTAGGCGAGCGTGCCGATCACGTCGTCGGCCTCACAACCGACAGCGCCCGAGGTGGCGATGCCCGCCGCCGACAGAACGGCCATGATCATGTCGACCTGCGGGGTGAGGGTGTCGGGTACCTCTTCGACGTCGATGTCCCGGCCCTCGACGTCGGTCCCGCCCTCGGGGACCGCGACGCGATGGGCCTTGTAGGTGGGGATCAGGTCGGTGCGGAACTCGGGGCGCCAGTCGAGATCGAGGCACACCACCAAGCGTGCGGGGCGTTCGCGCACCACGAGATTGGCGATCGTGTCGACGAAACCGCGTACGGCGTTGACCGGTCGCCCATCCGGGCTGGTCATCTTCTCCGGCAGCGCGAAGAACGATCGGAACCACAGGCTGGCGCCGTCGAGCAGCATCAACGAATCCGTCACCCCCACACTCTGTCATGAGTCGGCGGTAGTGTTCGTCGCATGGCATCTGGGAGCGGGGCAGCACGGGTCGCGACGTCGGGCGAGGGTACCGGAGCCGGGCCGCTCTTCGAGGCGCAGGTGTATCGCGACCGGGTCCGCCGCGCCGCCGAACTCACCCGCGCCGCGGAGTTGGACGCGCTGGTCGTCGCCCCCGGGCCGGACCTGCGGTACCTCATCGGTTCCCGGGCAGAGACCTTCGAACGGCTCACGGCGCTGGTGATCCCCGCGACCAGTGATCCCCGATTGGTGATCGCGCGGCTCGAGGTCCCGTCGCTGTCGTCCTCCGCGGTTGGTGATCTCGACATCGAGGTGGCCGACTGGGTCGACGGCGACGACGCCCACGCGCTGGCGCTGGCCGGATTGCCGTCGCAGCCGCGGATCGCGGTCTCCGACTCCATGCCCGCCCTCCACGTCATCCCGCTGGCCCGACACACCGGCGCCACACCGCAATTGGCGACCGACGTGCTCCGCGAACTACGAATGATCAAGGACGCCGCGGAGATCGACGCGCTCCGCCGCGCGGGTGCCGCGATCGACCGGGTGCACGCGCGGATGGGGGACTGGCTGCTCCCCGGCCGCACCGAACGCGAGGTGGCCGCCGACATCGCCGCCGCGATCCTCGAGGAGGGACACACCGAGGCGGCCTTCATCATCGTCGGGTCGGGACCGAATGGAGCCGATCCCCACCACGAATTCTCCGACCGGGTCATCGAGCGGTCCGACATCGTCGTGATCGACATCGGCGGCCCGGTAGAGCCGGGCTACAACTCCGATTCCACGCGCACCTACTGCTTCGACGATCCGCCCGCCGACATCGCCGACGCCTACGCCGCCCTGCTCGCGGCGCAACGCGCGGCGGTGGCCGCCGTCCGGCCGGGGGTGAGCGCGTCCTCGATCGATGCGGCGGCGCGTGATCTTCTCGCCGAGCGCGGCCTGGCCGATCGGTTCATCCACCGGACGGGCCACGGGATCGGGCTGTCGGTACACGAGGAGCCGTACATCGTCGGTGGCAACGACATCCCGTTGCGCACCGGTATGGCGTTCAGCGTCGAGCCGGGGGTGTACGTGCCCGGTCACTGGGGTGCCCGCATCGAGGACATCGTCGTCGTGACCGAGGACGGCTGCGAGTCGCTGAACAACCGCCCGCACGAACTCGTCCGGTTGTAGGCGAAATTCGACCGGTGAACCTCATTTCGACTGCTGGACTTCGATCGAGGTCCAGCAGTCGAGTTGAAGTTCGCTGGTTGGCGGGTTTGAATCCGGGGGCGCGTCACGAAGGGTCCGGCGACCGAGCCTGCCAAACCGTCGGGTGGTAGGTCCGTGGATCTCATCGCGCCCGGTGTTCAGATGTTCTGCGAACCGTCGGGGTATGTCGGGTCGGCGGTTGATGTGTTCGGGGTTGGGTGGTGCGCCGGGTTCAGGGTTGAGTCGCCAGGCGCAGCGGCCTTCGTCGGGTCCGTTGCGGACCACCCGGGTGGTGTATTGGCCGGGCCGGTGCCGGACGGCTCCGCAAGAAGCATCCGACTTCCGACGCGCGTCCCTAGCTGAACAGCGACGCCGAACCCAGTACGCGACTCACGCTTATCTCGATCACGACGCGGCGTGGGTTCGGCCTGGGCTCCCGGTATCGCTGCGCGTAGCGCTGCTCGGCCTCGCGCACGTGCTCGGGCTCACGGCGCACCGTCGCGGGTCCCTCCAGGGTCAGCCATCGCGGGCCGTCGACGTTGGTGACGGCCGCGTAGCCACCCCGCTCGGTGTTGCGGACCTTCTGATTGCCGTCCGAGGTGATGACCCGCGCCAGGCCGGCGTCGGGATCCCAGGTGAACCCGACGGCGACGGCGTGGGGGGTGCCGTCGGCGCGCAGCGTGGTGAGGGTCCCGAGGTGGCGTTCGACGAGGAAGGCGAGCGCATCGGGCCCGAGATCGGCGGCGGTACGAGGCATGACACCAAACTAGCCGCGACGCCGCACACGGTCGGTCGCGGGGCCGATGCGATACTGGCAGCCATGGCGTCACGCAGCAGAGGGGCATCAGCGCGTCCGGACACCGACCCGTCCGGTGCCCTCGTGCTGTTCGGCGGCCGCAGCGAGATCGGCGTCGCCACGGCGGCGCGCCTCGCACCTGGGCGGACCGTCGTCCTGGCGGCCCGCCGTCCCGACGACCTCGCGTCCGAGTCCGCACGACTGCTTGATGCCGGTGCAACCGAGGTACACACCGTCGCCTTCGACGCGAACGACACCGACAGCCATCCAACGCTGGTCGAGTCGTTGGCGCAGCGACACGGTCCGATCGGGATCGCGATCATCGCGTTCGGCATCCTCGGCGACCAGGCCCGCGCCGAAACCGATGTGGCGCATGCACTTCAGATCGCCCACACCGACTACTACGCCCACATCAGCGTGCTGACCCCGCTCGCGTCGGTGTTGCGCGCGCAGGGCTCCGGGACCATCATCGTCTTCTCCTCGGTCGCCGGTGTCCGGGTGCGCCGCGCCAACTACGTCTACGGGTCGACCAAGGCGGGTCTCGACGGATTCGCGAGCGGACTCGCGGACGCGCTGCACGGCACCGGCGCTCGCCTGCTGCTGGCCCGCCCGGGCTTCGTGATCGGCGCAATGACCCGCGACCTGATGGCCTCCGGGGTGAAGCCGGCCCCGCTGTCGCGCAATGCCGAGCAGGTCGCCGACGCGGTGGCACACGCCTATCGCAAGGGCCGCGGTGAGGTCTGGATCCCGGGGACGTTGCGTCCGTTGTTCTTCGGGATGCGACTGCTGCCGCGTGCCGTGTGGCGGAGACTGCCCCGATGACCTCCGCGGAATCCGCTGCGGTGGCGTCCGCATTCGTCGTGGTGGGTATCGGCGCCGACGGTTGGTCCGGTCTGGGCGAGGCGGTCCGCGACGAGCTTCGGCGCGCTCGCGTGATCTACGGCGCTGCGCGGCAGTTGGCGCTGCTCGACGGCGCGGTGCCCGAACTGGACGCCGAACTGCGACCGTGGCGGTCGCCGATGTCGGAGCACCTCGCAGAAGTGGTCGAGAGCGAGGACGCGGACGCCGTTCACCCGGGCACGATTCACATCCTGGCGAGCGGCGACCCGATGTTCCACGGCGTCGGTGCGAGCATCATCGCGCGTGTCGGTGTCGACCGGGTACGGGTGTATCCGGCCGTGTCGAGCGCGAGCCTCGCCTGTGCGCGTCTGGGCTGGGACCTCGCCACGACCCGGATCGTCAGTGCGGTGCGCGCCGAGCCGGGCGTGGTGCTCGGCGAGGTCACCGATGGGGCTCGCGTGCTGGTCTTGAGCCGCGACGAGACCACACCCGCCGCACTCGCCGGGATTCTGGTCGACGCCGGTTTCGGTGCGTCGACGATGACCGTCCTCGAGCAGCTCGGTGGGCCGGCCGAACAGATCGCCACCGGTACGGCCGAGACCTGGCGCCGCCGGGCCGGCGACCCGCTCAACATCGTCGCCGTCGACTGCGTCGGACCCCGCCGGTCCCGGCTCCCGGGGCGGCCGGACGACACCTACGAACACGACGGACAGATCACCAAGTCGACGATCCGTGCCCTCTCCGTGTGCGCGCTGGAACCGGGCGGCGCGCAGATCCTCTGGGACATCGGGGCCGGATCGGGCAGTGTGACGATCGAGTGGTTGCGTGCGGACGACCGGGGAGTGGCCGTCGCGTTCGAACGCGACCCCGATCGCGCTGATCGGTTGCGGCGCAACGCCGCCCGAGACGGGGTGGCGCATCGGCTGTCGGTGCGGGGCCCGGCTCCCGACGACCTGTGCGACGCGCCGCAACCGGATGCCGTCTTCATCGGTGGCGGACTGGACGAGGCGATCCTCTCGCTCGTCTGGGCCAGGCTGCCGGACTCGGGGCGGCTCGTCGTGAACGCGGTGACCGTGGAGAACCAGACGCTCGTCACGCGTTGGCACGCCCGACACGGCGGTGATCTACGACGCCTGTCGGTCGAAACCGTCGCACCGCTCGGCACGATGCACACCTGGCGCCCCGCTCTGCCGATCGTGCAGTGGGCCGTCGCGAAGACGGCACCCCACGCTGCCGCCGCGGATTCGCTGGAGGCGCTCCGATGACCGTCTACTTCATCGGGGCCGGCCCGGGGTCGCCCGATCTCATCACGGTGCGCGGAGCGCGGCTGCTGGGGGAGTGCCAGACCTGCGTCTACGCCGGGTCACTGGTGCCCCCGGAACTGCTCGACCTGTGTCCCGACGGTGCCGAACTGGTCGACACCGCCCGGATGCCGTTGTCGGACATCATCGATGTCATCGCGGCGGCCGTCGGCAAGGGGCACGACGTGGCCCGCCTCCACTCGGGTGACCTCTCCGTGTACTCGGCGATGTCCGAGCAACAGCGTGAGCTGACCGCGCGTGGAATCGATCATGAGATCGTGCCCGGTGTCCCGGCGTTCGCGGCTGCCGCGGCGGCACTCGACACCGAACTCACCATCCCCGGTGTCGGCCAGAGCCTGCTGATCACGAGGGTCTCCACCCTGTCGACGGACATGCCGCCGGGGGAGGACCTCGCGACCCTGGCACGGTCGGGGGTGACGCTCGCGCTGCATCTCGCAGCCCATCGGGCCGAGGAGATCGGGGCGGCGCTCACCCCGCACTACGGCGATGACTGCCCTACCGCCACAGTCGCTTTCGCCAGTCGGGAGAACGAGCAGATCGTACGCTGTCCGCTCAACCGGTTGCCCGAGGCCCTCGACGCCGCCGACATCCGGAGGACCGCGGTCATCTTCGTCGGTCACGTGCTCGGTCCGCGCCGGTCGGACGTCTCCGACAGCTATCTGTACTCGCATGCGCGGATGACCAAACTCCGCGCTGATCGCCACTCGACGTCGTGACCGACCAGAGCCCGCCGGATCCTGTCCCGCGCGTCCTGATCCTCGGCGGGACCGGGGAGGCGCGAGCGCTCGCATCGACCCTCGCCGACACCGACATCGCGTTCATCAGTTCCCTCGCCGGCCGGGTGAAACACCCCCGCCTACCGGTCGGGCCGGTGCGCATCGGCGGGTTCGGCGGATCCGACGGGCTCCGGGAGTGGTTGCAGAGCAGCCGCATTCAGGCAGTGGTCGACGCGACCCATCCGTTTGCCGCGACCATCACCCGCAACGCGGCGCGAGCCACCGCCGATTCGGGTGTCCCGCTGTTGCGGCTGCGCCGGGATCCGTGGGTGCCCGGCGATACCGACACGTGGACACGTGTGCCCGACCTGCCCGCTGCCGCGCGGGAGGTGGCCGCCCGGGGCCGCCGCGTCTTCCTGACCACGGGGCGACAGGACGTTGGAGTCTTCGCGGGGATCGATTCGGCGTGGTTCCTGATCCGGGTCGTCGACGCCCCGACCGGAGCGCTTCCGCCGCGCCACGAGGTGCTGCGCTCGCGGGGCCCCTATGATTACCGGTCGGAGCGAGAGCTGCTGCGTGACAACGACATCGATCTGCTCGTCACGAAGAACAGCGGCGGATCGCTGACCTCGGCCAAGCTGGCGGCCGCGGCCGAACTCGGGATCGAGGTCATCATGGTCGACCGGCCCACCGAACCCGACACGCCGGTCGTCTCAGACGTCGGTGCCGCCCGGAACTGGCTCGAGGATCTGTTCGGCTGAGTGATCGGTGGTGTGATCGGCGTCCACCGGGCGGTGACTGCGCGGCGTGAAAACCAACGTTCCTGCCGCGCGCGACACGACCCTCGTGGCCGACGACCCGATGATGATCATCGTGCGCATGTCGACGACCGCGGGATCGAAGTCCGCGACCGTGGTCGTGGTGAGTTGCTGCTCCGGACCGCCGACGTCCCGTCCGAGCACGACGACGCGTTCGGGCGACACCGTCTGGGAGAGAGTGTGTTTGAGGGCGCCGACCTGCCAGGTACGGCTCGCCGAGCCCGGGTTGTAGATGGCGATCACCAGGTCGGCGCCGAGTGCGGCTCGGATGCGCCGTTCGATGACCGACCACGGCTTGAGCCGGTCGGAGAGCGAGATGATCGCGAAGTCGTGCCCGAGGGGCGCCCCGACCGCTGCGGCAACCGCGGTCGCCGCCGTGACGCCGGGCACCACGCGGACGGGCACCTCGTGCCACCTGGGTTGCGCGGCGACCTCGGCGACCGCGGCAGCCATCGCGAACACGCCGGGATCTCCGGACGAGACGACGGCGACGCGAGCGCCGCGTCGAGCGAGGTCGAGGGCGAACTCGGCCCGCTCGGCCTCGACCCGGTTGTCGCTGGCGTGTACTCGCTGGCCCGGCCGTGCGGTGACGCGCTTGAGATATGTGGTGTAACCGACGAGGTCGGTGGCCGTGGCCAGCTCGGCGCGGACCTCCGGGGTGGTCCAGCTGTCGTGACCCGGTCCCAGCCCCACGACGACGAGTTCACCGGGGACGGGCTCCGGCTCGAACCTCGGATTGTTGCGGCGTCCGGGGACGACGAGGATCGAGAAGTACGGCACCTCTGCGGGATTCACGTCAGCGGCCGGCAGCACCCGCTCGACGGTCGTCGAGGCGCGTTCGACGTAGAAGGCTTCGTCGAGACGCCCGGCCTCGCGGAGGGCGTCGCGCACCCGCTCGAAGGTCCGACCGAGTTTCATGACCACGATCGCGTCCGCGGACCGGAAGCGGAAGAGCAACTCCGAGGTCGACGCGGTACCGGGCACGACGGTCAGCGTCTCCTCGCCCTCGACGAGCGGGACCCCGGTCGCCGCGGACGCCGCGCTGACCGAGGTGACGCCGGGCACGATCTCGGCGTCGAAGTGCGGCGCCAGGCGCTTGTGCATGTGCATGTAGGAGCTGTAGAAAAGCGGATCGCCCTCGGCGAGCAGGACGACATCGCGGCCCGCGCGCAGGTGCACCGCAAGACGTTCGGCACTCTCGGCGTAGAAGTCGTCGAGCGCGCCCTGATACCCGCCGGGGTGGTCGGTCGTCTCGGTGGTGACCGGGTACATGAGACGTTCCTCGGTCTGGCCGTCGCGCAGGTAGGGTGCGGCCACCGATCGCGCGATGCTGTTGCCGTGTCGCGCAGAGTGATACGCGATCACGTCCGCGGTGCTGATCAGGCGGGCGGCCTTGACGGTCATCAGCTCGCTGTCACCCGGGCCGAGTCCGATGCCGTAGAGCGTGCCCGGCCCTGACTTCTGTTCGGCCGTGGTGCTGTCAGAGTTCATGCGATCCACCATCATTCCTGCGGGGTCGCGAGCGCGTTGACCGCAGCCGCGGTGATCGCCGATCCGCCGCGCCGGCCCGTGACCGTGATGAATTCGAGGTCGTCGCGTTCGGCCAGTGCCGCGCAGGATTCGACCGCGCCGACGAAACCGACGGGTGCCCCGACGATGGCGGCGGGACGCGGTGCGCCGTCGTCGATCATGTCCAGGAGCGCGAACAGTGCGGTCGGCGCGTTGCCGATCGCGACCACCGCACCTTCCAGGCGCGGCCGCCAGAACTCCAGTGCCGCAGCGGTCCTCGTGGTTCCCATCTTCTCGGCAAGAGCCGGGAGAGTGGGTTCCGACAGGTAGCACAGCACCTCGTTGTCCGCGGGGAGACGCTTACGCGTGATCCCGGACGCCACCATGTTCGCGTCGCAGAGGATCGGGGCGCCGGCTTCGAGGGCTCCGCGCGCGGCGGCCACGACACCGGGCGTCGCGACCACGTCGCGCGTCAGGTCGGTCTGGCCGCACGCGTGGATCATGCGGACGACCACGGTCGCGACGTCGGGTGCGAACGCGGAGAGATCGGACTCGGCGCGGATCGTGGCGAAGGACTGGCGGTAGATCGCGGCGCCGTCACGCAGGTACTCGGTCATGGTGCTGACGAGCCTAACGGCGCCGCCGTTCGTATCCGCCGTCGGGCGTGGCCTGCACCGAGAGGTGCGATTCGGCCGGCGACCCGCAGCCACGGGCGCACCCCACCCAGTGTTCACGCTCCTCGACGGGGTCGCCGTCCTGCACCCGGGCCACCAGGTCGTCCCGGACCGGCGCATGGGCGGACGAGCAACCCGGGGCTCCCACGCAGCAGCTGACCTGGGCCCATGGCGAAGTGGCGTCGAAGATCAGACCCATCGGTGCGAGCACGCGGACGACGGTCTCGGCCACCCCTTCGCCGAGGTCGCACAGGAGGATCTCGCGGTCGGGGGTGAACACGACCGGCGCCTGCACAGCCGCGATGAATTCCGCCAGCCGGGCCGGCAAGCGTCCGAGTTCGACGACCGCGCCGAGCAGCACCGCGCCGTCGTCCTGGTCGAACCAGCCGACGATTGGTTCCCCCGAGGCGACCGGTGCCGCGTCCGGGTCGGCCCCGATGACGGGATCCAGCGTCGAGGCGATGAGTTCCGCGAGCCGGCGCCGGGAGACGTCGTCGAGGTCGCGGACCCGCCAGGCGCCGGGCGAGACCTCGCCCAGACCCGCGGCCACCGCGATGAGCGCGCGCACGATCGCCTCCGTACCGGTGGCCGATCCGACGGCCGTCCCGCCGATGAGCACATCCGCGGCCAGGGGAGTGCCGCCCCGGATCACCGCGCACGCATCGGGTCGTCGTCCGGCGATGTCACCGCGCCCGTCGTCGATGCCGAACAGGAACCGGCCGGACAGGGTGGCCGCGGCCGGGTCGGCCCGCAGGGCGTCGTCGAGGGCCGCGGAGAGCGGACGCGCATCGGCGACGCCGCCGATGCGACCGGTCAGGGGGCTGAGCTCGATGTTGCGCACCTTGTCGTGGCTGCTGCTCGGCGCGAGCCCGGCGGCGACGACGGCCTGCGCGACGGCTTCGACGTCGGTGATCCCGCGCAGCTGGAGGTTGCCGCGCACCGTCAGTTCCAGGTGCCCGTCGGCGTGGTCGGCGGCGGCCCGGGCGAGCGTCTCCAGCTGGTCCGGACGGATCCGTCCGCCCGGCAGGCGGACACGGGCCAGCGCGCCGTCGGCCGCCGGGTGCGTGTCGAAGACCCCTGGGCAACGGTCGGTGGCGGCCCGGGCTGGCTGGTTCATCCCACCAGCCTACGACCGGCGGGCGCGGTGGCCGTAGGCTGAACGCACCGCGAGCGGGCTGAAGCCGGTGCGATTCCGGCGCGGTCGCGCCACTGTGACCGGGGGTCGGCATCGGCCGGACATCCGGAAGTCAGACCAGTCCCTCGCACTGCACCCGCCACCCACGGCACCGACACGCACCGGGCGCGACAACCCGGCGAGGAGACACGATGATCCTGCTGCTCTCGACCTCGGACACCGATCTGCTCACGGCCTCGGCGGCCGACGAGGGCAGCGCGTCGCCCGATGCGTCGGTGTCCTACCGCGGCGCGAATCCCTCTCGCATCCTGATCGAGGACATCCCGCGCCTGGCCGCCGACGCCGACCTCATCGTCGTGCGCATCCTGGGCGGTGTACGCGCCTGGGAGGACGGGCTGGCTGCGGTCGAGGCGACCGGCAAGCCGCTCGTCGTCTGCTCCGGTGAGCAGCAGCCCGACCCCGATCTGATGGCGCACTCCACGGTGCCCTCCGGCGTCGCCGCCCAGGCCCACGACTATCTCGCCGCGGGCGGTGTCGCCAACCTCGTGAACCTGCACCACTTCCTGTCCGACACCGTCCTGCTGACCGGCAACGGTTTCGAACTCCCGCAGCAGACCCCCGCGTGGGGCGTGCTCGAACGTTCCTCGCGCCCCGAGGCTTCTGCGCTGCCTGACGTTACTCCGCTCCCTGAGGCTTCGGCTCTGCTCCCTGAGGTGCGAGGAGCGCAAGCCGCCGGGCCGAGCGAGCGACGAAGGAGCGCGTCGAGGTCGACGAGCCACGAAGGGCCCGACGCCCCCACCATCGCGGTCCTTTACTACCGCGCCCAGCACCTGGCGGGCAACACGCGGTACATCGCCGCGCTGTGCGATGCGATCGAGGACCGCGGGGCCCGTGCGCTGCCGATCTTCTGCGCCTCGCTGCGGACCGCCCCCGACGACCTCCTCGAACTGCTCGGTACCGCCGACGCCCTCGTGGTCACGGTGCTGGCCGCCGGCGGCGCCACGCCGGCCACCGCATCGGCCGGTGGCGACGACGAGGCGTGGAACATCGAACGGCTGGCCGCCCTCGACATCCCGATCCTGCAGGGTCTCTGCCTCACCGGGTCCCGCGCGGACTGGGAGGACAGCGATGACGGCCTGTCGCCACTCGACGTCGCCACCCAGGTGGCGGTGCCCGAGTTCGACGGCCGCATCATCACCGTGCCGTTCTCCTTCAAGGAGTTCGACGACGACGGATTGCCGTGGTACCAGCCGGATCTCGAGCGCTGCGCACGGGTGGCGGGGATCGCCACCGCGCACGCCCGGTTGCGTCGGACCCCGGCCGCCGACAAGCGGATCGCGGTCATGTTGTCGGCCTACCCGACCAAGCACGCGCGGATCGGCAACGCCGTCGGTCTCGACACCCCGCGCAGCCTGCTGCGCCTGCTCGCCGCGATGCGCGACGCCGGCTACGACATCGGCCCGGAGTCCGGTCCGGACGCGATTCCCGGTCTCGCCGACGATGATTCGGATGCGCTGATCCACCAGATCATCGCCACCGGCGGTCAGGATGCGGATTGGCTCACCGAGGAGACCCTCGCCGCCAACCCGATCCGCCTGTCGGCGCGCGACTACCGGTCGTGGTTCGACACCCTGCCCGAGGGGCTTCGCTCGGCGGTCACCGAACACTGGGGTCCCGCACCGGGCGACCTGTTCGTCGACCGCACGCACAACCCGGACGGCGACATCGTCATCGCCGCACTGACCTTCAGCAACATCGCGATCATGGTGCAGCCGCCGCGCGGGTTCGGCGAGAACCCGGTCGCGATCTACCACGATCCCGATCTGCCGCCGTCGCATCACTACCTCGCCTCGTACCGGTGGATCGCGGCGCACGACAACGGCTTCGGCGCCGACGCCATCGTGCACGTCGGCAAACACGGCAACCTCGAGTGGCTGCCCGGCAAGAACCTCGGCATGTCGGCGGACTGCGGCACCGACGCCGCCCTCGGCGACCTCCCGCTCGTCTACCCGTTCCTGGTGAACGACCCGGGCGAGGGGACGCAGGCCAAGCGCCGCGCTCATGCGGTTCTCGTCGACCATCTGATCCCGCCGATGGCACGCGCCGAGTCCTACGGCGACATCGCCCGGCTGGAACAGCTTCTCGACGAGCACGCCAACATCTCCGCACTCGACCCGGCGAAGCTGCCCGCGATCCGCCAGCAGATCTGGACACTGCTGACCGCGGCGAAGATGGACTCCGATCTCGGGCTCACCGAACGGCCCGACGAAGAGGTCTTCGACGACATGCTGCTGCACGTCGACGGGTGGCTGTGCGAGATCAAGGACGTGCAGATCCGTGACGGGCTGCACGTGCTCGGCGAGCCCCCGCGCGACGACGCCGAGGTCGACCTCGTCCTCGCCATGCTGCGCGCACGCCAGCTCTGGGGTGGCACGTCGGCCCTGCCCGGCCTGCGCGAGGCCCTCGGACTCGTCGAAGACGGCTCGGCCGAACGCGGTTCCGTCGACGCCGTCGAGGCGCAGGCCCGCGAACTCGTCGCCGCCTGCGCGAAGGACGACTGGTCGACCGAAGCAGTTGCCGCGGCCACCGCGGGACTGCCCAGCGCGGTCGGGGATGTTCTCACCTTCGCGGCGACCGAGGTCGTCCCGCGCCTGCGTCAGACGACCGGCGAGGTCCCGCGGGTGCTGCACGCCTTGGACGGCGGGTTCATCCCGGCCGGACCCAGCGGGTCACCGCTGCGCGGGCTGATCAACGTGCTGCCGACCGGACGCAACTTCTACTCGGTCGACCCGAAGGCCGTGCCCTCACGGCTGGCGTGGGAGACCGGCCGCGCGATGGCCGACTCCCTTCTCGAGCGTTATCTGACCGACCACGGCGAATACCCGGCGTCGGTGGGGCTGTCGGTGTGGGGGACCAGCGCCATGCGCACCTCGGGTGACGACGTCGCCGAGGTGCTCGCGCTGCTCGGGGTCATGCCGGTGTGGGACGAGATGTCGCGGCGGGTCTCCTCGCTCGAGCTCATCGGCCTCGAGGAACTCGGACGTCCCCGCATCGATGTCACCGTCCGCATCTCCGGCTTCTTCCGGGATGCCTTCCCGCACGTCGTCACGATGCTCGACGACGCGGTCGCGCTCGCCGCGGCCGCCGACGACGAGTCCGACGAGCAGAACTTCGTCGCGGCACACGTGCGCGCCGCGATGGCCGAGCACGGCGACCGGCGTCGGGCCGTGACACGTGTCTTCGGTTCCAAGCCCGGCACCTACGGCGCCGGCATCCTGCAACTCATCGACTCACGGGACTGGCGCAGCGATGAGGACCTGGCCCGCGTCTACACCGAGTGGGGCGGTTACGCCTACGGACGCGACCTCGACGGGGTGCCCGCGGTCGACGACATGCGCGCCGCGTACGAGCGGATCGCCGTGGCGGCCAAGAACACCGACACCCGCGAACACGACATCGCCGACTCCGACGACTACTTCCAGTACCACGGCGGCATGGTCGCGACCGTTCGCGCGCTGACCGGTTCCTCGCCCGAGGCCTACATCGGCGACAGCACCCGACCCGACTCCGTCCGCACCCGCACGCTGTCGGAGGAGACCAGCCGGGTGTTCCGCGCCCGCGTCGTCAACCCGCGCTGGATCTCGGCGATGCAGCGCCACGGATACAAGGGTGCGTTCGAGATGGCCGCCACGGTCGACTACCTCTTCGGGTACGACGCGACCACCGACGTCGTCGCCGACTGGATGTACGAGAAACTCACCGAGTCCTACGTCCTCGACGAGACGAACCAGCAGTTCATGCAGCAGTCCAACCCCTGGGCGCTCCACGGCATCGCCGAACGTCTCCTCGAGGCCGTCGAACGCGACATGTGGCGCGAACCGCCGGCCGAGCTCCTCGACGCCCTGCGCACCGTCTACCTCCAGACCGAGGGCGACATCGAGGGCCGCGGCGAGGACGCTTCTGCCGGCTGAGCCGCCCAGCGCTGGTTGAGCCGCCCACCGCTGGTTGAGCTTGTCGAAACCACCCCTCGGGACAAAACCGCGTCGTCGTTCGTTACCCACGCAGACCCTGACGTCAACGGGTGCCGAGAGCACCGAAGGACAGGTGAAGCACCATGGCTCTCCGCTGGTTCGCGGCCTACGCCGTGCTGGAGATCGCCGCATTCGTCGCGATGGTCATGACCCTCGGATTCGGCTGGGCGGTGCTCATCAGCCTCGCCGCCGTGGTCCTCGGATTCGTCGTCCTGCGCTGGCAGGGCGGCAAGGTCTTCGACGAGCTGCGCCGCGCGTCGAGAAACGAGGTCGACGCCCGCGCCCCGCTGGCCGACACCGCGCTCGTCGCCGTGTCGACCATCCTCCTGGTCGTCCCGGGCGTCGTGTCGACCGTGGCCGGGACCCTGCTGCTGTTCCCGCCCACCCGTCGGGTGATGCGTCCGGCCGTCGCCGCGGTGGGTGCCCGCCGTGTGGCGACCGCGATGGACCGGGCCGGGATGTATGCCACCGGTGTCTACGGCGCAGGACGTGGCGCGACCGTCGTCGAGGGTTCCGTCGTGGAATCCGACACTTCCGAGCCGGGGTCGCCGTCGGCACCGCCGCACACCCGGGGCCTACCGCAGGGCCGCTGAACAGGTCCTGATCAGCCGACGGTCGGCACCACGCCGCCCGCGTCACCGACACGCACGCACCCGGACCCCTCGCCACCCTCCTCCGACGGCAAGGCACACTGAACGATCGTGGCAACCCAACTGCTTCTCGGCGGCGCCGTGTACTCGCCGGCCGCCCCCGACGCGACCGCGATGGCCGTGACCGACGGAATCGTCGTCTGGGTCGGGACCGACGACGTCGGCCGCGCACTCCATCCCGACGCCGAGGTCATCGACCTCGCCGGACACTTCGTCAGTCCCGGGTTCGTCGACTCCCACGTCCACCTGACGTCCACCGGGCTCGGACTCGACGGCCTCACCCTGAACGAGGCGTCGAGCCGCACGCACTGCCTGCGGCTGGTGGAGAAGGCCGTGGCCGCCGAATCCGCCCATGACGAAGGCGACCTCATCTGGGGTCTCGGCTGGGACGACTCGACGTGGGCGGGCGCCGAACCCGACGACGGTCGTTTCCCGACGACCACCGAGCTCGACGCCGTCGTCGGGACCAGGCCGGTGTACCTCGCCCGGATCGACGAGCACTCCGCGGTGGCGTCCACCGCGCTGCGACGCCTGATCCCGGACCTGGCCGACGCCGTCGGGTATCACCCGGAGGAGCCGCTGGTCGCCGAGGCCCACCACCTCGTCCGCGGCGCGGCCCGCCTGCTGGTCACCGCGGCGCATCGCGAACGCGCACAACGCCGCGCGCTCGACGGGGCCGCCGCCCACGGGGTGGTGGCCGTGCACGAGAACGGCGGACCGGACATCAGCGGCATGGACGACTTCCTCGCGCTCGCCGAACTCGACCATCCCGTCGAGATCCGGCGCTACTGGGGCCAGGCCGTCACCGACGCCGACCACGCCCGCGAACTGATGTCGATCACCCGGGCCGATGCCCTGGGCGGTGACCTGTTCATCGACGGTGCCATCGGCTCCCACACCGCGTGGCTCTCGGAGCCATACACCGACGATCCGCACACCAGCGGTATCAGCTACCTCGACCCCGACCAGATCCGCGATCACCTGCGCGCCTGCACGATCGCGGGCATCCAGGCGGGCTTCCACGTCATCGGCGATGCCGCGACCGGTGTGGTCGTCGGCGCACTCGCCGAACTCGCCGACGAACTCGGCACGCCCGCGCTCGCACGCTGTGCGCACCGGCTCGAACACGCCGAGATGGTCACCGCCGCCGGCGCCGAGGTCCTCGCCCGCTGCGGCGTCATCGCCAGCATGCAACCGTTGTTCGACGCCGAATGGGGCGGTCCGGGCGACCTGTACGACGCCCGTCTCGGGGCGAGCCGTGCGGCCACCCTCAACGACTTCGCGATGCTGGCCAAAACCGGTGTCGCGCTGTCGTTCTCGTCAGACGCACCGGTGACGGCCATCGACCCGTGGTCGACCATCCGGGCCGCCGTGCACCATCATCAGCCGACCAATGCGATCTCGGCGCGCGGCGCGTTCGCCGCGACGACCCGCGGCGGCTGGCGGGCCGGGGGAGTCAACGACGGTGTCACCGGGACCCTGACGCCCGGCGCCCCGGCGAGTTACGCGGTGTGGGAGGTCGACGAGCTCGTCGTCGCCGGATCCCACGAGAAGGTCCAGCGGTGGTCGACCGATCCGCGGTCGCGGGTGCCCGCGCTGCCGGACGTCTCACCGGGGGCCGCGCTGCCGCGCTGCGTGCGCACCGTGCATCGCGGCCGGACCCTGTACGACCGGGACGCCGGGTGAGTCCCCCGCGGGTCTCCCGATCCCGGATCTCAGCGTCCTGGCTCGCACGTACCGGGACCGCCGCCGCCGCGGGCTTGGCGATGTGGGCCGCGTTCCCACCGCGCAACTGGTGGTTCCTCGCGGTCCTCGGCCTCGGCCTGCTGTTCGCCGCACTCTTCGTCGGGTCGCCCCGGGTGCGCACCGGCGGGTGGATCGGCTTCGTCTTCGGGCTGGCGTTCTTCGTGCCGCTGTTGCCGTGGATCGGCGTCTACGTCGGTCCGCTTCCGTGGCTCGCCCTGGCCGCGGTGCTCGCCGTCTACCTCGCGCTGTTCGGCGCGATCGCCACCCTGACGATGCGCCTTCCGGTGCCCCCGGTGTGGTTCACGTTGTCGTGGGTGCTCGTCGAAGGGCTCCGGTCCGCCTTCCCGTTCGGCGGGTTCCCCTGGGGGAGAACCGCATTCAGTCAGGTCGACGGACCGCTGCTGCCGCTGGCCTCGGTGCTCGGCGCACCCGGGCTGTCGGCCGGTGTCGCGCTCTTCGGCTCCGCCGTCGCCTGGCTGCTCGTGATCCTCACCCGGGCGTACCGGCGCACGACGACCGTCTCCGACCCCGAGCACGCCGACGGTCCGGGACCGTCCACCGAACGTTCCTCGGACGTGGTGCGCATCGCGACCGCCGCAGTGGCCATCGCGCTGCTCGCACCGATCGCCGCCATCGCGGCGACCCCCGCCAGCCTCGACCGCAACATCGCGACGTCCTCGGCCCGGATCGGTGCCATCCAGGGCAATGTCCCGCGACTGGGTCTGGATTTCAACGCCCAGCGGCGCGCTGTCCTCGACAATCACGTCCGCACGACGATGTCCTACGGCCGGGCGATCGACACCGGGCAGACCGAGCAGCCCGACTTCGTCCTCTGGCCGGAGAACGCCTCGGACATCTCGCCGCTGGACAACGAAGACGCGGCCGCCGGCATCACCGCAGCCTCCGAGGCCGTCGACGCGCCGATCCTGGTCGGCACGCTCATCCGCAACCCCGATGGCCGACCCACCAATTCGGTCCTGGTCTGGGACGGCGCGCAGGGCCCGGTCGACCGCTACGACAAGCACATCGTCCAGCCGTTCGGCGAATACCTCCCGTGGCGGCCGTTCTTCCGCCTCTTCTCGTCGTATGCGGACATGGCCGGAGACTTCCGCCCCGGCACCGGACCCACCGTGGTCGATGTGCCCGGTCGCTCGGGGACGGTGACCGTCGGTGTCGCGACCTGCTGGGAGGTCGCCTTCGACCGGGCCGCTCGGCAATCCGTCCGGGACGGCGCGCAGATGCTGTTCGTGCCCACCAACAACGCGACCTTCGGCCGGACCGAGATGACGTACCAGCAGTTGGCCATGTCACAGGTCCGGGCCGTCGAACACGGGCGGTCCGTGGTCGTCGCGGCCACCAGTGGGGTGAGCGCCGTCATCGAGCCGGACGGATCCATCAGCCAGCAGTCCGGCATATTCACCGCGGACGTGCTGACCGGGCGTCTGCCACTCCATGAGGACATGACCCTCGCGACCCGCCTGGGCCCCTGGCCGGAGGTGATCGCGATCATCGCGGCGGTGGCCGGGCTTTTGTTTGCGCTGCGCTCGCGTACTAGGTTCTCACTCAGGCCACGCAGGGTCGCCGCACGGGCGACCGGTGACACGAAGGAGCTCGATGGCATCGGGGATTGACGCCACGGCAGGGCAGCGGCGGCCCGACGACGCGCCGCAACGCGTGGTCGGCGCCGACGGCACGGGCGCACTCGTCGTCGTGCCGACGTTCAACGAGCGCGACAACCTGCCGCTCGTCATCGGACGTCTACAGGACGTGCTGCCAGGGGCGCATGTCCTCGTGGTCGACGACTCGAGCCCGGACGGCACGGGCGACGTCGCCGACGACCTCGCCCGGGCCGACGCGGCGACCCGGGTCCATGTCATGCACCGCGTCGACAAGGATGGCCTCGGCAAGGCGTACCTCGCCGGATTCGCGTGGGGACTCGACCGCGACTATGCGGTCATCGTCGAGATGGACGCGGACGGCAGCCACGCGCCTGAGCAGCTGCACCGCCTGTTCGACGCCGTCAACGACGGCGCGGATCTCGTGATCGGGTCCCGTTATGTCCCGGGCGGCAAGCTGGTGAACTGGCCGAAGCGCCGGGAGTTCCTCTCCCGCGGTGCCAACACCTATGCCCGTCTGGCTCTCGGTGCGGGCGTCCACGACATCACCGCCGGGTTCCGCGCCTATCGCCGCATCGTGCTGGAGAAGATCCAGCTCGACACCGTCGAGTCCGCGGGTTACTGCTTCCAGATCGACCTGGCGTGGCGCACGGTGCGTGCCGGCTTCGACGTCCGGGAGGTACCGATCACCTTCACCGAACGTGAGATCGGGGTGTCCAAGATGAGTGGCGGCGTGATGTCCGAGGCGTTCACGATGGTCGCCCGCTGGGGAGTCCAGAGCCGCCTCGAGCGCTGGGGACTCGTCCGGACGCGATGATCCGCTGAGCAGACGAACAGACCCGGCAGGGATGTCCTGCCGGGTCTGTTCGGTTCCGGGCGTCGGGCGCCCGGCGGGTGTCAGTTGGTGATGCCCTTGCGCCGCTGCTTGAGCAGGTCGAGGCGCTCGTTGAGCAGCACTTCGAGCTCTTCCTCGCTGCGACGCTCGAGCAGCATGTCCCAGTGCGTACGCGGCGGCTTGGTCTTCTTCTCCTCGGGCTCGGCGCCCTCGAGGATGGTGCCTTCCATGCCGTTCTTGCACGGCCACTTCGACGGGACCTCCGCGTCGTCGGCGAACGGCACGTCGAAGATCTCGCCGTTGTCGGTGCGGTACTGGACGATGCGTCGTGGCGCGAGGTCGTGGTCACGATCGGTCTCGTAGCTCACCGCGCCGAGGCGGCTACCCCGAAGTACTCGATCTGCCATGAAGGGTTCCTCTCAACTTCGTCGGATCTCCCGGTCTGCCGGGAGATCTCTGTTGCATTCCAGGTACGCGCGCAACGCTGCGCACGACTTTCGGGTCGTCAACAGGAACATTCTACGCGCATTCCTGCGTGGGTTCGCCACCGGCGACGACCCGTGTTGTCCACCGCGGTCCGCGGGGCCGCCGGGAGCGCAGCGAGCGGGGCGAGTGTGTGCCGCCGCCGGGAGCGCAGCGAGCGGGGCGAGTGTGTGCCGCCGCCGGGAGCGCAGCGAGCGGGGCGAGTGTGTGCCGCCGCCGGGAGCGCAGCGAGCGGGGCCGGTCGTGACAGCGGTACGGTCTCGGTGTGGAACCAGGCACTACGCACGGCGTACAAACGGGCGCATCGCGTCGGCGTCGGCCGTACGCCTGCGCCTGGTGCGGCCGCACGATGGTGGACTCCGAGATGGGGCGTCGGCGGAAGTACTGCAAGCGATCGTGCAGGCAGCGTGCTTACGAGCAGAGAACGCTGCTGGAGGGCACATCCATTCCCGACGACGCGGTGATCCTCTCCTCGGCCGAGGCCGCCGACTTCGGCGACCGGATGTTCGCGCTGCGGTGCGCCGCGGAGGACCTCGGCACCGCGGTGGCCGAAGGTGCCGGACACGACGTGCTGGCCGACCTCACCGACACGCTGCTCGAACTCGCGCGGGAAGCCGAGAAGCTGCGGTGACCGCGCGCATCTTCGCGCCCTCGCTCGTCGTCACGCTCGTGGCGCTGGTCGTCGCCTACCTCTACCTCGGCTGGACCGGCCTCGCCCTGTGCGCCATCCTCGGCGTGCTCGAGGTGTCCCTGTCGTTCGACAACGCGGTCATCAATGCAACGATCCTCGAACGGATGAGCGCGTTCTGGCAGAAGATGTTCCTCACCGTCGGCGTGCTCATCGCCGTGTTCGGCATGCGTCTCCTGTTCCCGCTGGTCATCGTGTGGATCACCGGAGGTCTCAACCCCGTCGAGGCGCTCGACCTGGCGATGAACCCGCCGCCCGAGGGGCAGACGCATTTCGCCGACGGTCAACCCAGCTACGAGACGATCCTCACCGAGGCCCACCCGCAGATCGCGGCGTTCGGCGGCATGTTCCTCCTGCTCCTGTTCCTCAACTTCGTGCTCACCGAGCGCCCGCAGACCTGGCTCACGTGGCTCGAGAAGCCGCTCGCCACGCTCGGCAGGCTCGACCAGCTCGCGGTCGTACTGGCCGCCCTCGCGCTGGTTCTCACCGCCGAGTTCCTGGCGCCGGACGAGAGCCGCGCGACCGTCCTGATCGCCGGGATCCTGGGCATGGTCACCTACATCACCGTCGACGGGCTCAGCTCGCTGTTCATGGCCCAGCCGGAATCAGACGAGCCGGAATCCGACGGGCCGGAATCAGAGGGGCCCGACTCACACAGGTCCGGATCGAACGGCTCCGGTCCGCACCCGGTCACCGTGGCCGCCGGCAAGGCCGGGTTCTTCCTGTTCCTCTATCTCGAGCTCCTGGACGCGTCGTTCTCCTTCGACGGGGTGATCGGCGCCTTCGCCATCACCTCCGACCCGATCATCATCGCGTTGGGGCTCGGATTCATCGGCGCGATGTTCGTGCGGTCCATCACGATCTACCTTGTCCGCAAGGGCACGCTGGGGGAGTACCGCTACCTCGAACACGGTGCGCACTGGGCCATCGGCGCGCTGGCCGCAATCCTGTTGATCAGCATCGAGATCGAGATCAACGAGGTGATCACGGGGCTCGTCGGCGTGGCGTTCATCGGCGCGTCGCTCGCCAGCAGCATCCGCGCGAACCGGCGCGAAGCGCGTGCCGAGACCGGCGATCGACTGGCCGTCTGAGCTTCTCCCCGGCCGTCCTCGAACGTGCGGTGAACATCTGCGGGACCTTTGGAATCAGCATGGGCCGCCTGCTGTCTTCTGTCGGTCGACAGGTGTAGAAATGACGACGTCGGTGACGTGTGTCACGCAGGAGCCGAAGCCGAGTGGCTCCGCGACACAGGTCCGGGTTTCAGGTCGAAAACGCAGATTCGGTGGTCTTCATGGACAGCAAACAGCAGCAGATGATCCAGTTCGAGACGGACTGGTACTCCCTGGGCGGGGGCTCCTCCCGGCAGATCGTCGAGGAATTCGGCCTCACCGATCGGGACTTCTTCTCCCAGGTCGACCGCCTCGTCGACACCGACCCGCCGTCGGGATTGACCGCTGCGGAGCTGCGCCGCATGCGCCAGGTCATCCGCCGTCGGCTGTGGATGGCCCGCTGATCCCAGCCCGCGCGCGGCTCGGGGGATAATCGACGGGTGCCCTTCTCCGATGACGATCTCGAAGCGTTCTATCGCGATGTCGAGGCACGCACGGCGTTCCGCGAGCAACCTCGACGGCGGCGCCGCGCCGGCATCGACTACCCGGCCTGCCCGACGCCTGACAAACTGCCGTTCGCCTCACCGGCCGACGCTCGCGAGGGCATCGATCGACTCCGGCGCCACCTCGTCGGTACCGCTCCGGAGCTGCGCTACTACGAGTGCTCCTGTCGCGCTTGGCATATCACCAGCTCGGCGCAACTGATCCATCGACGGGTGCCGCCGGCGCCGGCTCGTCGTCGGAAGGGTAAGAAGAAGCGGTGACGATTCCGCCCGCCGGCCCGCACGCACTCGTCGACCTCGCGAGCGACGACCCGTCGACGACCGCCGAGACCTACCAGCGGTTGCTCGGACGCGAGGTCGGTACGGGCGCCGACGGCCGGCGAGTGGTGAACCTCGGCAACGTCGCCCTCTCGATCCGGCCGTCGGGCGGCGAGCCCGACACCCACGACGTGTACTTCACGGTCGACGACGTCGCCGCGTCCCGGCGTCTACTCGGCCGGCGCGGGTATCCGCTCGCGGACACCGTCCTCGGAGCGCTGGGTGAGACCAGTCCGGTCGGGATCGCCGAACGACACGAATCCGGAGTCGCCGCCGACGGCGATCTGACCGGCCTCGACCATCTGGTCTTCACCTGCGACAACCGCGATGTCGCCGTCGCGCTGTTCGCCGGTACCTTCGGCCTCGATTTCCGTCTCGACCAGCCGATCGGGCAGGACGCCCGTCAGCTGTTCTTCCGGCGCGACGACCTGATCGTCGAGGTCGTCGCCGCGCCCCGCCCGCCGGCCGACCCGGTGCCGTCGTCGCCGGTCTTGCTCTGGGGTGTGGCATGGCGGTCGACCGATGTGGACACGACCCACGCGCGTCTGACGGCCGACGGACTCGATCTCAGCGAGGTCCGCAGCGGACGCAAGAAGGGCACGCGGATCTTCACGGTTCGCCACCGCGAACTCGCCACGCGGACCGTGGTCATCGGCCCCGACGCCGGAGCCGACTCGCTTCAGTAGCCGAAATCCGACAAAAGGTGGGTTTTCGGGAACGCCTGCGCTAATCTGACTACGAATGTTGTCGAATTAGTAGTATCCGAGACCGATGTTGGGGGCACCATGACCGCGGTACACGAAGAACGGACAGCGTCCGAACCCGCAGCGAGTGACTTCGTGGCGGGCGAGCCGCTGCTCAACCACCGCGACGACGAGATCGAACTGATCCCGCCGGACTCGCTGACCGCCAAGCTCACCGGCATGTACACGTTCCTCCCGATCAACGGGGCGGCGTTCGTGATGCAGGTGATGCACCCCGTCATCGGCGATGTCGTCGACAAGTATTCAGTCTTCCGCACCGATCCCGTGGGACGTGCGATCCGCTCCGCCGACTCGGTGCTGCGCTGGACCTACGGCGGTCAGGAGGCTCTCGAGGAGGGCAAGCGTCTCCGCAAGCTGCACCAGCCGCTGCAGATGCGCAACTCGGAGGGCAAGCACATCAGTGCACTCAACCCGGAGGCGTACGCCTGGGTGATCGCCACCGCGCTACCCACGATCGAGACCGCCGCGCCGCTGGTGCTGGGCCGGCACTTCACCCTCGAGGAGCGCAAAGAACTCCTGCGGGACAACCGCCGCATCGCCAAGATCGTCCAGGTACCGATGAAGAACTACCCCGAGACCCTCGAGGAGTTCGACGAGTACTTCGACGATTTCATCGAGAACAAGCTCGTCCGGCACCCGGTCGCGCTGGAACTGATCGGTCAGATGCGCGCCGCGCCCGTCGTCCCGAAGTCGGTGCCCAAGGCGTTGCGCCCCGCCGTGAAGAAGGCCGCTGCCACCGCGTCGGTGCCGTTCCAGAACTTCAACTACCTGACCACCGTCGGCGTCATGGATCCGCGCGTGCGGGAGATCCTGGGCCTGAGCTGGTCCGACGCCGAGCAGCGTCACCTCGAGCGGATTCATCGCAATCTACGATTCGCCTACCGCACCCTGCCGGAGCGGCTGACGTACTTCCCGCTGGCCTATCACGCCCGGCGTCATCACGACGCGATCCAGGCCATGAAGGTTCGCGAGAAGGCAAGCGCTGCCTACCAGTACCACCCCAAAGAGGGTGCGGCGCACCAGGGCTGAGCGCTCCCGGTCGGTCTGGTCACGTCGTCGGGGGCGTGACCAGACCGACGACATGGTCGGCAATCGCCAACGATGACGTGATGCCCGGCGACTCGATACCGAAGAGGTTGACCAGGCCCGCGATGCCGTGTGACCGCGGCCCCTGGATCACGAAGTCACCGGCACCGGCACCCGGCCCGGCGACCTTGGGCCGGATCCCGGCGTAGGCGGGCACCAGGGCGTTGGCCGGCAAGTGCGGCCAGTACGTGCGGATGGCTCGTTCGAATGCGTCGGCGCGCGCCTCGTCGACGGCGTAGTCGAGTACCTCTCCGGCAATCGTCTCGTCGGGGGACGAGTTCAGCCATTCGACGTCGGGGCCGAATCGGGCCTCGCCGGCGAGATCCATCGTGAAGTGCACGCCCAATCCGCCGTCGGCGGGGATCGGGTAGACGAGGTGACGGAACGGCGCCCGGACGCCGGACAACCCGAAGTAGTTCCCCTTGGCGAGGAAGCGCGGCGGGATCCGGCCGCCGAAGCCGGCCAGCGCCCGGGCCACCTCCCACGCGCCGATCCCGGCACAGTTGACGAGCGTCCGGGCGGAGGCCGATTCGCCGTCCGATGTCTGCACGGTGACGCCGTGTGCGTTGATCTGTCCGCCGATCACTCTGCTGCGCAACGCGATCGCGCCACCGTGTGCCTCCAGGTCACGCACCAGTGCACGCACCACACCGTCGACGTCGACGATCCCGGTCGACGGTGAGAACAGTGCCGCGACGCCTTCGACTGCCGGTTCCCGGTCGCGCAGTTCGTCCACTCCGATCCGTCGGAGGTCGGACACGCCGTTGGCCAGACCGTGTCGGAGCAAGACGTCGAGGCGTTCGCTCTGGGTGCCGTCGGTGGCGACGATGAGTTTGCCCGGCCGCGCCCACGAGACGCCGTGCTCGTCGCAGAATCGGGTCAACTGATCGCGACCGCGGACGCACAGTTCCGCCTTCAGGCTGCCCTCGGGGTAGTAGATGCCGGCGTGGATCACCTCCGAGCTCCGCGAGGTCGTCTGCGCGCCAACCGAATCGGTGGCCTCGAGGACGACGACGTCGCGTCCTCGCCGGGCGAATGCCCGCGCCACCGCCAGCCCGACGATGCCGCCGCCGACCACGAGGCAGTCGACCTCCACACGCTCCGTCGTCGCGTGCTCGGCCCGGTGGGTGCGCGTCACTGCTCGTACCTCCTCGTCGCTTGTCGTCGAGTTCCGTCGGCCACGGTATCCGGGCAAACCCGGCGGCGTGGGGCAGACTGGGGTGATGCGGTATTCGGAGGTTCTCGCGATCGTGCAGGCCGGTGGACGTGGTTCGCGGATGGAGGTGCTGACCGATCGGCGGGCGAAACCCGCGTTGCCGTTCGCGGGCAACTATCAGCTCATCGACTTCCCGCTCTCCAACCTGCACCACAGTCACATCGACGACGTGTGGTTGTGCGTGCAATACGAGGCCGAGACCATCACCCAGATCGTGGCGGGTGGCCGTCCCTGGGATCTGGACCGCACGAGCGGCGGGTTGCGCGTGGTGATGCCGGAGCAGACCGACGCCCCGGAAACCGAAGACGGCTTCGCGACCGGCAACGCCGACCTGCTGTACCGCATCCGCGGCCGCATCGCCGCCCACGCACCGGCCGAGGTCATCGTCATGAGCGCCGACCACGTCTACGACTTCGACTTCCGCGACGCCATCGAGACCCACCGCCGCCACGGCGCCGAATGCACTGTCGTCACCACGACGTGTCCGCTCGAGGAGGCCGCGCAGCACGCCACCGTGAAAGCCCGCCGCGACGGGACCGTCCGCGAGTTCCGCTACAAACCCGAACGCGCCACCACGCGCACGATCGCCACCGAGATCTTCGTCTACGACCCGGCCGTCCTCATCGAGGGCCTCGAGTACCTGGAGAGCCGGACGACCGAGGGATCCCCGAAGGACGACACCGGCCTGGGCGACTTCGGCGAACACCTGGTGCCCTGGTTCGTCGACCGCGGCAAGACGGTGGCCCACGCGATGCCGGGGTACTGGATCGACGCCGGCCGTCCCGAGACCTACCTGCAGGCGCACCGCGACCTCATCTCCGGGTCCCTCGACGTCTTCCGCGCCGACCGGCCGATCCTCACCAACCAGCCGCAGCGCCCGGCCGCGCGTATCGAGACCGGGGCGGTCGTCGAGGACAGTCTCGTCAGCAGCGGCGCCCACGTGCACGGAACGGTCCGACGCAGCGTTCTCGGACCGGGGGTGGTCGTCGAAAAAGGTGCGGTCGTGGCCGATTCGGTGATCTTCGGTGACGTTGTCATCGGCGCCGGCGCGTCGGTCGCATGGTCTGTCCTCGACGAACGGGTGCGCGTCGGCCCGAACGCGGTGATCGGCGGGCACCCGCGGACACGCCCGGTCCCGACCGAGAAGATCACGTTGGTCGGGATGGATACGCAGATCCTGCGCGGTGCCCGGGTGGCATTGGGAGACCGCGTCGAGCCGGGTCGCCGCATCCGGTGACCCGGGCCGACCTGTTCGCGACCGCGCGGCACTGGCGGGACCACGATCCGGACCCGTCGACCCGAGCCGTGCTGAACGATCTGATCGACGCGGCCGTGACCGGTGACGTCGCCGCCGCCGACGATCTCGCGGCCCGCTTCCACGGACCGCTGACCTTCGGCACCGCCGGCCTGCGCGGCGAGGTCGGTGCGGGCGAGTCACGGATGAACGTCGCCGTGGTCACCCGCGCCACGGCCGGTGTCGCGCGGTATCTGCTCGACACGGTCGGTCCCGACGCGCGCGTCGTGGTCGGGTGCGACGCCCGGCACGGATCTGCCGAGTTCTTCGATGCGGCAACCGAAGTGCTTGCGGCGCAAGGGCTCACGGTGTTCGCGCTGCCACCCCGGTTGCCGACGCCGGTCACCGCTCATGCGACGCGTGCGCTCGACTGCGACGCCGGGGTGATGATCACCGCCTCGCACAACCCACCGGCCGACAACGGTTACAAGGTGTATCTCGGCGGGCGTGTCACCGACGATGCGGGCAGGGGAGTGCAGATCATCTCGCCGGCCGACGCCGACATCGCGGACCGGATCGCGCAGGCGCCGCCCGCCGACGAGGTGCCCCGCGACTCCGCGGCAGTCATCCACCTCGATGACGAGACGGTCCGTACCTATGTCGAGCGCACCGCGCGGCTACGACCCGTCGGCGGTCCGTCGCCGGTGCGCGTCGTACTGACGCCGATGCACGGGGTCGGGGGTGCGGTCGCCCGAGACGTGTTGCGGGCCGCGGGAATCGGCGACGTCCACGTGGTGGCGGCGCAGTCCGCTCCCGATCCGGACTTCCCGACGGTGCCGTTCCCGAACCCGGAGGAGCCCGGTGCCCTCGACCTCGCGCTCGACCTCGCACGCGACGTCGACGCGGACGTCGTCATCGCCCTCGACCCCGACGCCGACCGCTGCTCGGTGGCGACGGTCGGTCCCGATGGTCAGTGGCGGCAGCTGACCGGCGACGAGATCGGCGCGCTGCTGGGGGAGCAGGCGGCACGGGATGCGACGCGCCCCGGTGACACCCTGGCGTGTTCGATCGTGTCGAGCCGGCTGCTCGGCCGGATCGCCGCGGACCACGGGCTGCGGTTCGCGGCGACGCTCACCGGATTCAAGTGGATCGCCCGGACTTCCGGCCTGCGTCTCGGTTACGAGGAGGCGATCGGCTACTGCACCGACCCCGACACCGTCCGCGACAAGGACGGCATCGGTGCGATGGTCCGGGTCATCTCCCTCGTCGAGGAACTCGGGAGGGATGGCCGCACGCTGACCGACGAGCTCGACCGGCTCGCCCGTCGCCACGGCCTGCATGCCACCGCACCGTTGACGATCCGCGTCGAGGACACCGCGCTGATCGGCGAGATGATGCAGCGCCTGCGTTCCTCACCGATCGAACGACTGGCCGGCTCGCCGGTGGTGGAGAACCGCGACCTGGCACATGGATCCGCTGACCTGCCGCCGACCGATGGCGTCCTGGTGCGGACCGCCGCCGACGACCGCGTCGTCGTGCGTCCCTCCGGCACCGAGCCGAAGCTGAAGTGCTATCTCGAAGTCGTCCTCGACTGCCCGGGCGGCGCCGTACCGCGGGACGAGGCCGCACGCCGTCTCGACGCCCTCGGTGCGGACATCTCGGCGGTGCTCGAGGTCTGAGCGCACTACGATCGATCCGTGCCGCGAACCGATTCCGATCAGCGCCTGCGCGACCTGACCCTGCTGCGTCAGGTCCGCGATCGCATCGACCGCGAGTACGCGCAGCCGCTCGACGTCGAGGCGCTCGCGCGCGGGGTGAACATGTCGGCCGGTCACCTGAGCCGGAAGTTCCGCCAGACCTACGGCGAATCGCCTTACTCGTACTTGATGACTCGCCGCATAGAACGGGCGATGACGCTGCTGCGGCGCGGCGACCTGACCGTCACCGAGGTCTGCTTCGAGGTGGGCTGCTCGTCGTTGGGCACCTTCAGCACCCGGTTCACCGAACTCGTCGGGGTACCGCCGACGGTCTATCGCGAACAGTCGGCCGACGCGACGGACGGCATACCGGCGTGCCTGGCGAAGAACATCACGAGACCGATCAGGAATCGAGAAGCACAGCGCGGGTGAGACTGCCTAGCCTGATCCCATGAACATCACGATCCAGTACACCTTCCTCCCACACATCGATGGCGACGCCGCCTTGGGCTTCTACCGTGACCTCCTCGGTTTCGAACTCCGCAAGGATGTCGGCTACGAGGGCATGCGGTGGCTGACCGTCGGCCCGCCCGGACAGCCGGGCACGTCGATCGTCCTGCATCCGCCGGCTGCCGATCCCGGTATCTCCGAGGAGGAACGCCAGACGATCCTCGAGTTGATCGCCAAGGGGAGTTACGGCGCGCTGACGCTGGCGACCGACGACCTCGACGGGCTGTTCGAAAAATTGCAGTCCAGCGGCGTCGACATCGTGCAGGAGCCGATGGATCAGCCTTATGGCGTGCGCGACGCCGCCGTTCGTGACCCGGCGGGCAACCTCATCCGTATCGACCAGGCCGGCTGAGAGATGTGCGGACCCGGTCGATACCCGCCCCCGGAAGCACTCGGCGCGGTCGTCGACCGACAACACCCCGCGCCGGCGCCCGCCACCCTGGTTAGATCGACCGGGAGTCCGCGCACCGACCTCGCGGCAACGGACCTCCGGAATGACACGAGCACCCCGAACGCCGACGACCGCCCGCCCGCGGTCGCCACATTGATGGAGAGACGATGAGCCGAACCGCCACCCGTCCCGCACGGAAGGTCGACGCCGTGCGGGCCGACGGCATCCACCCCGCCGACACGCACGACATCATCCGCGTCCACGGCGCCCGGGAGAACAACCTCAAGGACGTCAGCGTCGATCTGCCGAAGCGTCGGCTGACGGTCTTCACCGGGGTGTCGGGTTCCGGCAAGAGTTCACTGGTCTTCAGCACCATCGCCGCGGAATCCCAGCGCCTCATCAACGAAACGTACAGCGCGTTTGTCCAGGGCTTCATGCCGTCGATGGCTCGTCCGGACGTCGACATCCTGGAGGGTCTGACGACGGCGATCATCGTCGATCAGGAGCGGATGGGAGCCAACGTCCGGTCGACCGTCGGCACGGCCACCGACGCGAACGCGATGCTGCGTATCCTGTTCAGTCGCTTGGGAACTCCGCATATCGGTTCGCCTCAGGCCTTCTCGTTCAACGTCGCCTCGATCAGCGGGGCGGGTGCGGTGACCATCGAGAAGGGCGGGCAGAAGGTCAAGGAGCGTCGGAGCTTCTCCATCACCGGCGGGATGTGCCCACGATGCGAGGGCCGCGGCGACGTCTCCGACTTCGACCTCACCGCGCTGTACGACTCGTCGAAGTCGCTCAACGAGGGCGCGCTGACGATCCCCGGTTACTCCATGGACGGCTGGTACGGCCGGATCTACCGCGGCTGCGGCTTCTTCGACCCCGACAAGCCAATTGCCAAGTACACCAAGAAGCAACTCAACGACCTGCTCTACAAAGAGCCCACCAAGATCAAGGTCGAGGGCATCAACATCACCTACGAGGGTCTGATCCCGAAGATCCAGAAGTCGATGTTGAGCAAGGACCGTGAGGCGATGCAGCCGCACATCCGCGCCTTCGTCGATCGCGCGATCACCTTCGCGAAGTGCCCGGACTGTGAGGGCACCCGCCTCACCGCCGAGACCCGCTCGTCGAAGATCAAGGGCATCAGCATCGCCGACGCATGCGCGATGCAGATCAGCGATCTCGCCCAGTGGGTCGCCGAACTCGACGATCCGTCCGCGGCCCCGCTGATCGCCGCGCTGCGAGACCACCTCAACGCGTTCGTCGACATCGGTCTCGGCTACCTGTCCCTGGAACGCCCGGCCGGCACCCTGTCCGGCGGAGAGGCGCAGCGCACCAAGCTGATCCGTCACCTCGGTTCGTCGCTGACCGACGTGACCTATGTGTTCGACGAGCCGTCGATCGGTCTGCACCCGCACGACATCACCCGGATGAACGATCTGCTGCGCGCATTGCGGGACAAGGGCAACACGGTGCTGGTGGTCGAGCACAAGCCGGAGGTGATCGCGATCGCCGACCGCGTCGTCGACATCGGCCCGGGAGCGGGCACCGACGGCGGCACGATCGTGTTCGAAGGCACCGTCGACGAACTGCGGGCCGCGGACACGCTCACCGGGCGCCACCTGGAGGACCGCGCCGCCGTCAAGGACGAAGTCCGCACGCCCAGTGGTCATCTCGAGGTCCGCGGGGCCGACGCCAACAATCTGCGCGATGTCGACGTCGACATCCCGCTCGGTGTGCTGGTCGTGCTCACCGGCGTCGCGGGCTCGGGCAAGAGTTCGTTGATCAACTCGACGGTCGCCAAGGAGGACGGGGTCGTCTCCATCGACCAGAGCGCCATCAAGGGGTCGCGGCGTTCCAATCCGGCGACCTACACCGGTCTGCTCGAGCCGATCCGCAAGGCGTTCGCCAAGGCCAACGGCGTGAAACCCGCCTTGTTCAGCGCTAACTCGGAGGGCGCCTGCCCCAACTGCAACGGTGCGGGTGTCGTCTACTCCGACCTCGCGATGATGGCCGGCGTCGCCGCGCCCTGCGAGGTGTGCGAGGGCAAGCGATTCCAGGCCGAGGTGCTCGACTTCACCTTCGGCGGCCGCAACATCAGCGAAGTGCTCGAGATGTCGGTCGCCCAGGCGGAGGCCTTCTTCGCCGACGGCGACGCCAAACTCCCGGCAGCACACAAGATCCTGCACCGGATGGTCGACGTCGGGCTCGGCTACATCAAGGTCGGTCAACCGCTGACCACCCTGTCCGGCGGCGAACGCCAGCGCCTGAAGTTGGCCGGCCACATGGGGGAGAAGGGCGACGTCTACATCCTCGACGAGCCCACCACGGGCCTCCACCTCGCCGATGTGGAACAGCTCCTCGGGCTGCTCGACCGTCTCGTCGACTCCGGGAAGTCGGTGATCGTCATCGAGCACCATCAGGCGGTGATGGCCCACGCTGACTGGATCATCGACCTCGGCCCGGGCGCCGGCCACGACGGCGGCCGGATCGTCTTCGAGGGCACGCCCGCCGACATCGTCGCCGACCGATCGACCCTCACCGGTGAGCACCTCGCCGAGTACGTCGGTGCCTGACCCGAGGGCGCAGCCGGCGCGAGCGAGAGCTTCGCTCCCGCTCCCTATCCGAAGGAGCGCCCCCACCGCTCCCTATCCGAAGGAGCGCCCCGCCGCTCCCTGAGGTGCGAGGAGCGATAGCGACGGCCTCCCAACGCTCCCTGAGGTGCGAGGAGCGATAGCGACGAGAGGGTCCTATAGCTTGTCAAGTGCTCCGAGGTCGGTGGTGAGGTCGCGGAACACTTCGCGGGCGATGTATCGCTTGAGGCAGCGGAGGATGTCTTTCTTCGTTTTGTGTTCGGCGGAGCGGCGTTCGACGTAGGCGCGGGTGGGGGCGTGGGATTTCATGCGTCCGACCGCGATCATGTGCAGAGCGCTGTTGGCTTGCCGGTCCCCGCCCCGGTTGAGTCGGTGGCGGCTGGTTTTGCCTGAGGATGCCGGTAACGGTGCGGCGCCGACGAGTTTGGCGAACCGTGCCTCGGTGCCCATCCGCTCGACGTTGTCACCGGCGGTGATCACCAGGCGTGCGGCGGTGATCGGCCCGATCTGCGGGCGCGACAACAAGGTCGGCACCACCTTCACCAACAGTCGCTGCAGTTCGCGGGCCAAGGACCGGACTTCTTGTTGGGCGAGTCGGTGTCGGTCGAGCAGCGACCGCGCCGCGCGCACGAACGCCGCGGCCGGCGCGGACAGATCAGCTTTCTCGGCCGGTACCGGCAAGTCTGTGATGAACGCTGCCCGCTTGGCGATGGTGCGTGCCTGGCGCGCGTCATCGGCGAACTCGGCCGGCGCGGTGGTACACAGGTCACGGATCTGGTTACCGATACGGGTGGCCTCTGCGACGGCCGAAGCCCTTGCCACGGTGAGCATCCGAACAGATTCGACCGCGCCTCGGGTGTCTTTGGCCACCGCGGTGGCGCGGCCGGTGATGGCTGCCATCGCCGCGGCGTAGGCATCGAGTTGATCGGTCTTACCGTGGGCGTAGCGGCGCGGCAGATCGGGGGTGTTGACCTCGATCACTCGCACCCCTTCAGCGGTGAGCATGCGGGTCAACCCGGCCCCATAGGAGGCGCTCGATTCCACCGCGGCATCCTCGACGCGGCCGAAGCCACACGCCCACTGCCACAACTGGGTGTAGCCGGCGGTGGTGGTCGGGAACTCGCGATCGGCCAGCGGGCGGCCGTCGGTGGCGACGATCGCGGCGTGATGGGTCTGTTGATGGGTGTCGACTCCGAGTACGACCACTTGCGTGGTCACTGCTGTCTCAGCCATTCTGGCGATGTCTCCTTCACTGCGGTGTGGGATGACCTCACCGGGGCGGGTGGACAGGACAGTGAAGAGTCACGGCCTACCAGCCAGACAGGGTCCTAATCAGGTCACACCCGCCCCGGCCCTCAAGGTCACTTGGTGCAGGTGATCGACCGAAGTTCTGGGCCGACACATCTCGCCCATGACAGCACCGTCAGCCACGAAGTAAGTCAGACCCAAACCCGGTCAACCACCCACACCCATTCTCACTGCCACGAAGGGTCCGGCGACCGAGGCTCCCAAACCCTAAGTGACGAGCCTTCTTCCGCTCCCTGAAGTGCGAGGAGCGCAAGCCGCCGGGCCGAGCAAGCGACGAAGGAGCGCGTCGAGGTCGACGAGCCTCGAAGGGTCCAGCAACCAGCCCCCGCGACCGACAGACTTCAACTCGACCTATGGACTTCGATCGAGGTCTACCGGTCGAGTTGAAGTCTGTCGGTCAACAAGGGAGTAGGTTCGCGCGAGACAACACAAACGACGCAGCGCAGCTGACCCTCTCACTACGGCACCCCTCGTGACGCTTTTCCGCGCGAACCGCGAACGTCCCCGACGGTGTCAGACGCCCGTGGCACCATGTCGGTTGATGAACGACGGGCAAGGTGAGAGTGGATCGTCGCGATCCGTCTCAGGGGTAACCCCTGGGTGCACTTCACAGCTGGTCCCTGCGTCCGACGCCGGCGCGCACGCTGCACGTGCCACACGGCGCCGCTGCACAGTTCTGGTCACCCCATCCGTCGTTCATCACCACGACAGCCCACGACGCGACACGGCGCCGTGACCGAACCGTTCCTGCAACCGCATGAGGCAGCGGAAGTCGCCGCGGCCTTCTCGCGCACGTATACCGCGTGGACGTGGCCGGAGATCCTGGCGGCAGTGACAGCGGTCCTGCCCGCTGAGGTCACCTCCGAAGTCGCCGCCGGCATCATCGAACTCTCGCCTCACGAACCGCGACACCCCGCGACCGTGATGATCCAGGCCCTCGCGCCGTGGACCCACCCGGCACCCGTCGCCGCTCAACCCGTCGTCGTGCACGAACCACGTTCCGCGGGAACGGTGTCCGACGCTCTGCCCGATCTCTACGATGTCGAGCAGTTCGCGCACTGGCTCGACTTCACCGTGCCCGAGCTCGAATGGTTCGCCGACCGCGGCCAATGGCTACGAACGGCGCGCCCGCCGTTGCGTCACTACCGAATCTGGCGGCGTGAGAAGCGGGACGGTGTCCGGGTCATCGAAGCTCCGAAACCCCGTATGCGCGAGACGCAACGGCGTCTGCTGAGACGGTTGGTCGAGCGCATTCCGGCGCATCCCGCAGCACGCGGCTTCATTCCCGGGTCGTCACCGGCTGCTTTCGCCTGGCCGCACACGGACCGTCCCGTGGTGCTGCGCGTGGACCTCCGGCATTGCTTCGAGACGATCACCGTATCGCGCGTCCGAGCAGTGTTCCGGCAGGCCGGCTACCCGCCGCATATCGCGCGCCTGCTCGCCGAATTGTGTACCACGGCAACGCCTGTGGACGAACTCCGCGGTATCGATCACACGCACGCAGCCCTTCTCCGGGAACGGCATCTGCCGCAAGGTGCGCCGACCTCGCCGCATCTGGCGAACCTCGTGATGCGGCGGCTCGATCGGCGGCTCGACGGGTACGCCCGCCGTCACGGCCTCCGCTACACCCGTTACGGCGACGACCTCGCGATCTCGGGCGACGCGATGAACGCCGACCGCGCGCTGTGGACCGTGCTCCGCATCGTCGAAGACGAGCGATTCACCGTCCACCCGGAGAAGGTCCGGATCATGCACAGCCATCAGCGCCAACAGCTCGCCGGTCTCGTCGTCAACGACCGTCCGCAGGTTGCCAGATCCGACTACGACAATCTTCGGGCCCTGCTCCAGAATGCGAGCCGGCACGGGGCGTCGTCGCAGAATCACGACGAACACCCGGACTTCCGCGCACACGTCTACGGTCTCATCGCGTGGGTGGGTGCGACGGGGGAGACGCGTCGACGCCGGTTGCTGAACATGGCCCGCACGGTCGACTGGGACAGCTGAGAACCTCTGAAGACGGACCAAACGCCCGAACAATCCCGAACCTCACACCGGCTGCGGTTCGCTGTGAGACCACTGTTACCTCGGCCTTCCCCGCAGCGTGCCCAGTCGCAATGCCGGTGGACCAAGGTCCGTGCATGGACAAACAACTGCTCGAACGCAGCCTGGCACTCGTCGACCTTCCCGACTCGGGCCTCACCGTTCGCTTCTACGAGATCCTGTTCGACCGCTATCCGACCGTTCGCGCCATGTTCGGCCGCGACACCAGGGCCCAGGCCGAGATGTTGCGCAGCGCCGTCGCCTCGGTCGTGGAGCATCTCGACGACGCCGAGTGGCTGACGACGACTCTGCACGCGTTGGGGCGGCGACACGCCGGTCTCGGCGTCACCCGACCGATGTACACGGCGGTCGCGGAATGCATGATCGCCGCGATGAGTGAGATCGGCGGCGAGTCTTGGACCCCGGCCATGACGCTGGCCTGGGACCGCGCACTCGGCGCGGTCGCGACGATCATGCTCGACGGCTATCCGGACGACGGCGTGGTCGACATCATGCCGGCAGATCGACGCAAACCCGGAGCTGCCTGACCCGCCCTTCACCCGATCCCGGCGACGCCCGATCACTTCGACTCGCCACGGTCCCATCGACCGACCCCACCGGAGAATGCTCGACCACCCTTCGACCGTCGACGACCGACGAGTCCACGTGCGACCCGCACCGCCCGACTACACGGCCACGGCCCGGCCACCCTGAATCGCACGCCCTCCGCGATACGATCCCGCTCGGAAGTGAGGGCTCGTGACTGCTGCTGTAAACCCGCGACGTGCGCTGGATCGATACCTGGGATCAGCCTGGGCCCGGTGGGCGACACTCGCCGTCTTCCTCATCAGTTCGGCGGTCGCCATCGTCGTGCTGCCGAACCAACCGCCGGCCCCGTATCGCATCGATTTCGACGTCTACCGCATGGGCGGACGGGTCCTGCTCGACGGCGGCGACCTGTACGGCATCCTGCCCCGACTCGCGGAAGGCTCGTACCTCCCGTTCACGTATCCACCGCTTGCCGCAGCGCTGTTCTCGATCTTCACGGTCGTCCCACTCGGCCTCGGTCAGGCCCTGTTCACCGCGATCTCCATCGGCTGCCTGCTGGTGGTGTGCCGCATCGTCCTGTCCTGCCTCGTCGAGCGGCCTGCTCACCAGTTGTGGTGGCTCGCAACGGCCGCCGCGACGGTCGGCCTCTGGCTCGAACCCGTCCGCGACACCCTCAACTTCGGACAGATCAACATCGTGCTGATGACGCTCGTCGTCGTCGACGTACTGCTGGGCCGCGGCAAGTGGTGGAACGGGCTGCTCGTCGGACTCGCCATCTCGATCAAGCTCACCCCCGCGGTCTTCCTGTTGTTCTTCCTCGTCCGCCGGAACTGGCGCGCACTCGGCGTGGCCGCGGCGTCGGCGGTCGCCTACGCCGGTCTCGGCCATCTCCTGACACCGAACGACTCGCGCACCTACTGGACATCGACCCTCTTCGACACAGACCGCATCGGGAGTCCGCACTTCGCGAACAACCAGTCGATCAAGGGTGAGCTCGGCAGGCTCGGCACCGAGACCGACGTCGCGTGGTTCCTCGTCTCGCTGATCGTCGGGCTGTTCATCGCCTGGGTCGCGTGGCGTCTGCTGTCGGTTGCACCGGCAGGTCCACAGCCTTCCGGGCCGCGCGACGTCGCGGCACTGATGGCAGTCGCGTTCGCCGCGCTGTACTGCTCGCCGGTCGCCTGGGACCACAGCTGGGTCTGGGTGGTCCCGCTGCTTATCTTGCTGACCTTCCTCGCGACCACGCCCGCGGCGTCGGCGATGTGGTGGTGGCTCGTCGGTTCCGGGCTCGTCATCTTCGCCGTCGCGCCGCATCAGCGAATCCCGCAGCGGTACGACGCCGAGTTGTCCTGGGTCTGGTGGCAGCATCTCGTCGGGTCGTCGTACCTGCTCTGGGGTCTGGTGGTGCTGGTCGCGCTGGGGGTCTCGGCGCCCCGCGTGCTGACGTCCCGACGGTCGGGCGACACGCTCGCACAACCTGCGTGAACACCCCGTCTGCAGACGCCCCTTGAAACAGACGCTAAAATCCGTTCCAATGGTGCATAGTGATGTAACGCACATCGGAACAACGGGGAGTGGCAGGTTCATGACGAGTCGGAAAAAGCAGATCCAGAGCGTGCTGGCGAAGGCGAGCAGCATGTACCCGAGCTCGGAGCGTCCGCTGGCCGAGCCGCCCGCCGGATCCGATCTCAAGCCGGTGATGGGTGACCCAGGGGTTCCGTGGCTCGGCAACACCCTCGAAGCGCTCGTCGACCCGCTCAAGTCGGCGATGGAACGTTTCGAGCGGTACGGACAGGTCTCGTGGTCGGGTGCGCTGGGGATGAACATGGTCACCCTCGTCGGTCCGGACGCGATCGAAGCGGTGTGGATGAACCGCAAGAAGGCGTTCTCGAGCGAACTCGGCTGGGAACCGATGATCGGCCCGTTCTTCCGCCGGGGCGTGATGCTGATGGACTTCGACGAGCACATGCAGCACCGCCGGATCATGCAGCAGGCGTTCAGCCGGCCGCGCCTGACCGGCTACCTCGACATCATGACCCCGCACATCGAGAAGACCCTCGCCAACTGGGAGGTCGGCAACGGCTTCAAGATGTACTCCCGCACCAAGGACCTCACGCTGTCGCTGGCGACCGAGGTGTTCATGGGTGCTCACGTCAGCGAGTCCGAGGCCCACCGACTGGAGCACGCCTTCGAGGCGGCGGTTCGCGGCGGTCAGGCGATCGTGCGCAAGGACGTCGGCAACTGGACCTGGGCGCAGGGACTCCGCGGCCGCGAGGCGCTGCAGGAGTACTTCCGCTCCGAGATCCCGCTGCGTCGCGGCAACGACGCCGACGACCTGTTCAGCGTGCTCTGCAACGCCGAGAGCGACGAGGGCGAGACGTTCTCCGACGAGGACATCGTCAACCACATGATCTTCGTGATGATGGCTGCACACGACACCAGCACCATCGCGCTGTCGATGATGACCTACTTCCTCGGCAAGCACCCCGAGTGGCAGCAGCGCCTGCGCGAGGAGTCCCTGGCCCTCGACAAGCCGACGATCGACTACGACGACGTCGACAAGCTGCCCAGCATGGAGCTGGCCTTCAAGGAGACGCTGCGCCTCAATGCGCCGGTCGGCATGCTCTTCCGGATGGCGATCGAGGACACCGAGATCTGCGGTCACTACATCCCGAAGGGCACGCTGCTCGCCATCCATCCGTGGGCGACGATGCTCCGCAAGGAATGGTGGCCCAACCCGACCCACTTCGATCCCGAGCGCTTCTCCGCCGAACGCCGCGAGGACAAGGTCCACCGCTTCGCGTGGGCACCCTTCGGCGGCGGCGCACACAAGTGCATCGGCCTGTATTTCGGTGGCATGGAAGTGAAGTCGATCCTGCACCAGATGCTGCTGCGTTTCGAGTGGGACGTCCCGGCCGGTTACCGGCCGGAGCTGACCTACGGTACCGGCCCGACCCCGGCCGACGGCCTCCCGATCAACCTGCGGCACCGCAAGATCTGACGGTTCCTCACACCCGAGGAGCGAGCCGCTCCACCGCTCCCCGGGGTGCGAGCAGCGCAGGCACCATCCCACCGCTCCCCGGGGTGCGAGCAGCGCGAGCACCAACCCACTGCTCCCTGAGGTGCGAGGAGCGATAGCCGCCGGGCCGAGCAAGCGACGAAGGAGCGCGTCGAGGTCGACGAGCCACGAAGGGTCCCAGTCGATCTCACGGCTGGGGCCTTCGTGGTTCGCTGCTCGTGCAACTCAAGGTCAGGGGAGACAGGGGAAAGATTCTCGTCCCCCTGAGCACGATCGCAGGGAAATATGCCCTTCGATCACGCTGAGAGGGACGGGTTTTGGCACGCCAGTGGTCCAACTGTGCGCAACCTCAGACCCCAACGGGTGAAGAGCGACGGGGACGACCTCAGCAGAGCCCCTCCCCGCTGGTTGAGCCGGCACCGAGCGAAGCGAGGCGCCCACCCCCGCTGGTTGAGCCGGCACCGAGCGAAGCGAGGCGCCGTGTCGAAGCCACCTGGTGACCCGAAGTCACCAGGTGATTCCGCGCTACAACCTCCTACGACGCCCCGAGAATGCTGATCTCGAAGACGAGGGTGTCGCCGACCTCGATGTTCGCCTGCGGATTACCCTGCGCGTAACCGTCAGCAGATGTCATCGCGACGCCCACCTTTGACCCGACCTTCTGTCCGGCGATGGCCTTGCTGAACCCGGGGATCACGCCGTCGAGCGGGAACGTCACGGGGGAGCCGTTGGCGTAGGCGCTGTCGAAGGTCTCGCCGGTGCGGCCGTTCACGCCGACGTAGCAGACCGACACCGACGCGGTGTCCGGCACGACGGCGCCGTCCCCCTCGACGAGGACCTTGACCTGGGTCTCATCGACGCTGAACGGGTTCTCGACGGTGATGTCCGGGGCCTCGGTCGCGGTGGACGCGACCATCTGCAATCCACCGGTGGTGCCCTGCTCGGTCCACTGCGGGGTGGCGTCCGCGTTCGGGGGTGCGGTCGGGCAGCTCTCCGCTCCCGCCGCCGGGGTCTCGGCGCCGCCGGTCGCCGCGGTTGCGGTGGGTTCGGTTGTGCCCGAACCGGAATCGGAGTCGGAGCTGCAACCGGCGACAGCCAGGACGAGAGCGGTGCCGAGGGCGAGGGTCACGTTCTTGATGTTCACCCTCGGAACGCTACCCGAGGCGCGGCCCCTCACCGAGAGCCTCGACCGGCCAACAGTCGAGCAGCCCGTTCGAGATCGGCCCGCACCGCTTGCGCCGCCGGCCACCGCGTCGCGGTCAGCACCAGCCCGCCGATCGCGGGCACCGTCAGCACCGCCTCGGCATGCACGTCGGTGCCCCCATCCCGCTCGCCTCCCTCGCGATCGGCGAACGTCAACGTCAGGACCGCGTCAACGGACCGCCACCGTCCGATCTCCTGCCACCGTCGACGAGGCTCATAGGCCGTCACCTCCATCCGCGGTGACACCCCGGGTACGACGGTGACGTCGGTCCAGCTGGTGCCGACGTCACCCGCCCGGTCACCGATCGGCCGCAGGTCGTCGATGCGGCGCAGGCTCGACTGCCATTCCGGTCGATTCGCCGGGTCGGCGAGGTAGTCGAAGGTGACCTCGATCGGGGCGTCGAACGAGACCACCGTGTCGATGACGGTGACGCGGGCGGGGGAGAGCATCAGCGGATGAGCTCCGCGAGCTGCTCGACCTCGGCGACGCTGCCCGGCGACACGAGCATCATCGTCACTCCGCACGACTCCCAGACCTTGATCTGTTCACGCACGTGGTCCAGATCGCCGACGATCGCCGAGTCGTCCACAACGGCGTCGGGGATGATCTGCGCCGCTTCGTCTTTGCGGTTGCTTCGGAAGAGTGCGGTCACCTCGTCGACGACGTCGGAGTACCCCATCCGGCGGTACACCTCGGCATGGAAGTTGGTGTCCTCGCTGCCCATCCCGCCCATGTACAGCGCCAGGAACGGTTTGATCGCGGCGTAGGTACCTTCGCGGTCGTCGGTGACGACGATCTGGGCGGTTGCGCACACCTCGAAGTCCTCGCGGCTGCGTCGTGCACCGGGCCGCGCGAATCCTTCGTCAAGCCACTCGTTGTAGGTGTCGGCCATTCGCGGCGTGTAGAACAGTGGCAGCCAGCCGTCGGCGATCTCCGCGGCGAGCGCGACGTTCTTCGGCCCCTCGGCACCGAGCATGACGGGGATGTCGGTGCGCAACGGGTGTGTGATCGGCTTGAGCGTCTTGCCCAGTCCCGATGCGCCCTCCCCGTCGAACGGCAGGGGATAGTGCGGTCCGGCGCTGTTGACCGGCGCCTCGCGCGCCCACACCTGCCGCATGATGTCGATGTACTCGCGGGTCCGGGCCAGCGGCTTGGCGAACTTCTGCCCGTACCAGCCTTCGACGACCTGCGGTCCCGAGACGCCGAGCCCGACGATGTGCCGACCGCCGGACAGGTGGTCGAGAGTCAGCGCGGCCATCGCGCAGGCGGTGGGGGTGCGGGCCGAGAGCTGCAGCACCGAGGTCCCGAGACGGACGCGTTCGGTCGACGACCCGAGCCAGGCCAGCGGGGTGTAGGCGTCGGATCCCCAGGCCTCGGCGGTGAAGATGCTGTCGAAGCCGGACGCCTCGGCCGCCGCGACGATCTCGGCGTGGTGGGTCGGCGGTTGCGCGCCCCAGTAACCCAGTTGCAGACCGAGTTTCACTGGCTGACCCCCTCTGATTCGGCAGTGTTCTCTGACTCCGCGGCGGCCTCGGCGGCGATCTGATCGAACTGCGCCCCCATCGCCGCGGCGACGGCCTGCGCACCCGACAGCGGACGGACCATGACCATGAGGTCATCGATCTTGCCGTCGTCGTTGACGTGGATGAAGTCGCAGCCGGTGATCTTCTTGCCGCCGACCACCGCCTCGAAGACGAGCGCCGAGTCGTGTCCGCCGGCGTCGTTGATCTCGCGGATGTAGCGGAAGTCCTCGAAGACCCGCAGCACGCCCCGCAGGATGGCCGACGTGATGGCCTTGCCCGGATACGGCTTGAATGCGACCGGACTGGTGAAGACCACATCGTCGGCGAGCAGCGCCCTCATCGCCTGCTCGTCACGCGCCTCGACGGCCTCTCGGAACTGCTTCATGCGTCGACCTCCCTGTCGATGATCCTGCGTCGACGCTAGTGGATGCCGGACCGGTTGCGGACGGAAGGCGAGGAGCCAGTAGGACGACCAGCGCCGTCGCCAGCATCGCGATACCCACCCAACCGATTGCGGTGATGGATTCCGACAGCACTCCGACGGCCAGTGCGGTCGCGACAGCGGGCTCGATCAGGGTGATGGTGGTGGCGGTCGAACTGTCGATCCGACCGAGTCCTCGACTGAACAGCACGTACCCGAGGAACTGCGGGACAAGGACGAGGTAGGCGAGAACGCCGAGGGTCTCGGGGTGTGCGACCACGGCCGGTACCCCGACCGCGACGACCGGCAACAGAAACAATCCGCCCAGTCCCATCACCGTCCCGGCCGCGGCGCCGCGCGGCACCGACCTGTTCATGAGCCGACGCATCGCCCACGACAACCCGGCGTAGGTGATACCCGCGAGCAGGCCGAGGCCGACACCGAGCGCCGACGACGAGCTCCCGCCGAGTGCGTCCGCGTGCGACGACTCGCTGCGCGACAGGGCCAACGCCGCACTGCCGACGATGCCGAGCGCGCACGCGATGGTCCACCGCAGGGTCAGCCTCCGCCCGTCGGCCACGCGCTCGATGACCGCCGACACCAGCGGTGCCGACGCCAACGACACGACGGTTCCGAGCGCGACGCCGCCGACCCGCATGGACCCGAAGAAGCAGAGGGGGTAGATCAGCACGCAGATCCCACCGAGAAGAGCGACCCGCCACTGTGCCGTCACCGACGACCACGCGGCCTGAATCCCGCGGGCGTTGACCGCCGCCTGCAACAAGCCGCCGCCACACATGGCCACGGCGCCGACAGTCACGGCACTGAGTTCGGGCGCCATCGCGGCGGCGGTACCCGACGTGCCCCACAGGATGGCGGTCAGGGCGACCGCCAGCATCCCGATGCGTTCGGTCCGACGGGCCTGGCTCATCCGTGGGTGCCGACCGGCGACGCCGGATGGGGGTGCCGCGCATAGAACTCGAGGTGCCGACGTGCCGCGTCGTCCCACGTGAGAGATGCGGCCAGGCTACGGCCCGACACGATTCGGTCGGGGTCCGGGACGAGGGAGGCGTCGAGGGCGTCGGCCAGTTCGGCGACGGTCGAGGCGTAGGCGACCGTCTCGCCGAACACCTCACGCAGGATGGGGAGGTCTCGCGCGACGACGGGACGCCCCGCGGCGAGGGCTTCCATCGCGGCCAGGCCAAAGCCCTCCTTCACCGATGGGAACGCGAACACCCGGCAGGCGGCGACCAGTGACGGCAGCTCGTCGTCGGGCACATTCCCGAGCACGATCGGTTCGACGTCGAGTTCGGCTCGCCGACGGTCGAAGTCGGCACGGTAGTCGCGGTAGTCGAACAGGGTTTCGCCGCCCGCGAAGACGAGCTTCAGACCCGGGTGACGTTCGCGCAGTACGGCATACGCCTCCAGAAGGTCGATGCTGCCCTTGCGCGGTTCGATTCCGCCGACCGCGAGTACGTAGTCGCCCAGCTGATCCGACCAGTGTCGTCGTGCCTCGAGGGACTCGGGGGAGTCCGATGCCGCGCCGGCGAAGCGTTCGTAGGAAACGCCATTCGGGATCACCGTCGGATGCAAGTCCCAGCCCTGCTCGACCTCATCCGCGACCGCTCGTGACACACAGATCCGCGCGTACGGGTTGACCACCGCCTTCTCGTGACAGTCGACGAGGATCGGCGTCGTGAACTGGTCGAGATGGTGGATCGTGCGGATGCACGTCCCGACGGCGTTGGCACTGATGCAGTCCTGGGCGTGCACGATGTCGAAGTCGGCCGGGTCGAAGGCGGCCCGCAGGGTGTCGATGGACCGCACGATGCGTTCGGTGATCGTCTCGTTCTCCCGGTCGGGGAACGGGACGAGCCGCACCCGCACAGCCGGATCCACCGCGCGGAAGAAGCCCTCGTCGCCACCGCGGGCGAGCGACCACACCGTCACCTCGGCGCCGAGCCGGGACATCGCCTCGGCCAGATTCAACGTATGGACCACGCCGCCACGGGGTTTCGTCGAATAGGTGAGCAGAGCGACACGCAGCGGCGGACTCGGCGTGCCGCTCATCGCTGGTCCGCCGACGTCGTCGACCGGTAGGTGTCCGGCCGGAGTTCCGCGAGATGACTCAGGACGCGACGGGCCCGGTCGACCTCGGCGTCGACATCGACTGTCACCGTGGCCATTCCGCCTTTCGATCGAGTGGTCGCCAGAATGTCACCGCCCGGGCCGACGACCTTCGCCTGGCCGAGGAAGCGCAGCGACCCCATGACCCCGGTCTGGTTCGACGACACGACGAACACCTGGTTCTCCGCGGCGCGGGCGCAGTCGTAGAGGTCGAACAACCGTGACTGCCGATCGGCGGGCAGGCGAGCGGCGCGGTCGGTGACGCTGGCGGGCCACGCCGACAGTGCCGCGATGATTCGCGCGCCGTCGAGGGCGAGCGTGCGCGCCGACTCCGGGAACGTCTTGTCGTAGTCGATCAGCATGCCCAGACGGCCTACCGGGGTGTCGAAGGAGCCGAACTGATCGCCCGCCGCGTAGGCGAGCGCCTCGCCGGCGGGTTGATGGACCTTGCGGTGCGTGCCCAGGACACCGTCTCCCGTGACACAGACGGCGGTGTTGAACCGCTGGTCATCGACTGCTTCGGTGTACCCGATGCACACGGTCATGTCACCGGCGGCGGCCGCGATCGCCGCGAGCTCCGGACCGTCCGGTTGCAGCGCCGGCGGCAGTTCGGCCGGGTCGGGTTGCCGGAGGTCACCCAGGTATCCACCGAGCGAGGCATCGGGGAAGACGAGGAGGTCGACGCCGTCGCGCGCCGCGGATTCGACGATGCCGACCGCTTTGGCGACACCGCGTTCCACGTCGCGTCCGAAGTGCGCGGCGAGGGCGCCGAGGGTGACCGTCCTCATGGGCGAAGGGTACCGGTCGAATCCGTCGGCGGGCCGGGTCGCCGGGGAATCATGCGACGCCCAGTCCGGTGACCGTCGACGCGACGGCGACAGTCGTCTCGCCGTCGGGCCACCGCAGCCGCACGCCCGGTTGGGCGGTCAGCCGGCCGCAGTCGGCGGTTGTCACCGGCTCGGGTGCAGGGACGTCGCGTCGAGCACCGGCACGGTCGGTGCTGAGCATCGCGTAGCCCGGGAAGCAGGTGAGCCACGCACCCATCGACGCGTCGCCGGGTCGCGGTACTGCCGTCACATCCAGCTCGGCGCCGGTTCCCGACGCTTCGGCGAGCATGCCGAGCGTGCCGACGATCCCGGCCATGCTGACGTCTTTGGCCGACGCCGGGCGCACGGTCGCGAGATGGGATGTCATGGCGCACAGTTCGTCGCTGCTGCGCGAACTCGTCGAGTCCCACTGCCGGTCGTGATATCCGGGTCGCCAGGAGCCGCCGAGGTCGGCGTGGAGGGTGACGGTGTCGCCGACCCGGCCACCGCCGGCGGGCAGGGGACTGGGCGTCGTGCCCAGCGCGGTCACCGACAGCGCCGACGGCACACCCACCTGGGTGTGACCGCCGAGCACGGGTGTCCGCCACGCCGCTGCGGCCGAGCTGATCCCGCGGATGATGCGGGTGAGATGCGATGTCGTGGGCGCGCCGACGGCGTCGAGCAGGCCGAGCGGTCGGGCACCCATCGCGCTGAGGTCGTTGAGGTTGACGAGCACCGAACACCAACCGGCCCACTCGGGATCGCGTTCGATCATCGACGGGATGATCGCGTCACAGGCCGCGATCACGTCGGTGCCGGGCAGCGGTACGCCGTCGTCGCCACGGAATCCGGCAGCACCGAGACCGCCCGGTTGGTCTGCGAACGGCGCGAGGGCCTCGGCGAGAACTGCTTTCGTCCCGTCGACTGTGCGTTGAATTCGGTTGAGTGGGTAGCCCATCTCCCGATGCGACCGCTCATTGATCACCAGGCCTGGCCCGCGGTCCTGCCAGCCGAGCCTCGAGAACATCGGTGCGTACCGATCCTGGACGGTGGCGTCGAACCGCAGGGCGCCCAGTTGTTCGACGTGCGCGCACGCCGCCCGCACAAGTGCCGGCCCGATCCCGGCTGCCAGGCCAGGGTCGGCGACGACGAGTCGGGAGCCGAACCACCATCCGATGTCGGTGCGCTCGGACCCCGCCCACGGCGTGGCGGCGATCCGCACGCCACCCGCGATCGTCCCGTCGGGCAGTGTCGCGATCAGGACGGTGGTGCGCGGGTCGTCGTCGATGTCATCAACGTCGGTGCGGTCGAAAAGCGCCTGCCGATCGACGAATTCGCGGTGCCGCAGCACGCGATACGCCGCATGTTCCCGCGGGCTGTCCGCGACGGTGATCAGAAACTCCGACCGCGGCGTCGTGCGCGGCAGCCCCGACAGGATCGACAGCTCGCCCCGTGACAGCACGTCAGCCTCCGACCGTCGGCAGGACACTACAGGCACCGCAGGCCGCGCATCCCGCACGCTGCTCCGATCCGGACATCCCGATGAAGCTCAGATGACCGGCCACCTCGCGGGTGATCTTTTCGACGATCGTGGGGTCGGGTGCCGGAGCGTTGTCGACGTCGACGGCGAGGGTTCCCGCGTGACGTCGGAACGGCACGATGAACGGGTACACGCCCATGTCGGCCAGTTCCTTGGCGCCGGCGATCATCTCGTCGGTGTCCTCGCCGAGTCCGACCAGCAGGTAGGTCGACACCTGGTTACGCCCGAACACCCGGACCGCCTCGGCCCACGCCGCCCGGTACTCCGACATCGGTACCGTCGACTTGCCAGGCATCCAGCGACGCCGCACCTCGTCGTCGAGGGATTCGACGTGGATGCCGATGGCGTCCGCACCGGCCTCGCGCAGTTCGGTCAGCACGGCGAGGTCGGCCGGCGGCTCGCACTGCACCTGGATCGGCAGTTCCGGCACAGCAGCCTTGATCGCTCGGACGCACCGAGCGAGATGACGAGCCCCTCGATCGCGTCCACCGCTCGTGCCGGTGGTCATGACCATGTTGGTCACGCCGTCGAGATCGACGGCCGCACGGGCGACTTCGGCGAGTTGCTCAGGCTTCTTCACCGCGATCGTCGAGCCGGACTTCAGCGACTCCTCGATCGAACAGAACCGGCACCGCTGGTCCTCGGCGTAGCGGATACAGGTCTGCAGGACGGTCGTCGCCAATACGTTGCGACCGTGCAGGCGGGCGATCTTCTCGTAGCTCACCCCGTCCGCGGTCTGCAGATCGTAGAACCGGGGACGTCCGATCGCACTGACCTCGACACCGATGTCGACCCCGTCGTACAGCACACGATCACCGTCGAAGACGAACGGACTCTGCGGGTTACGCGGGATCGCGGCATGCAACCCGTCGACCATGAGGTGCCCGTCGTCGCTGGGCCCCGCCCCGCCGGTGCGTTGCACCGGCGGCTCCCCGCGAATACCGAGCAACGCCAGGTCAACTCGTGTGGATACCGTCATGGGTACTCCTTATCCTTTGCTCCCTGAGGTGCGAGGAGCGATAGCGACGAGCCTCGAAGGGCTCGGATGTTCCACTGCTGGTTGAGCCGACCCCGAGCGAAGCGAGGCGTCGTGTCGAAGCCACCAGGTGCCCCGGCCCCGCCGGTTGACCCGACACCCGACCCCCGCTGGTTGAACCGAAACCCGACCTTCGCTGTGAACCGAAACCCGACCCCCCGCTGGTTGAGCCGACTCCGAGCGAAGCGAGGCGTCGTGTCGAAGCCATCCGGTGACCCACCCCGCTGAGCCGACCCC
>NZ_JAFFZF010000025.1:0-80853 GCF_016924115.1 Gordonia sp. BP-119 | reverse complement strand
GGCGCGGGCCGGCCGGGACCCCCGCCCGGCCCGCGCCGGCCGGTCCGGAACCGAGCCCGGGGTTCCGGCACGTCGGCGCCGGCATCGCGGGGAGCACGGGATACACGCCACCGCCTGTGCAACCGGGTCCGTCGCAGATTTGGCCATCCGATGACGATGCGACGCAACCCACTTCCGTCCGCCGGCCTCGCCACCTCGCCGCGATCGCCATCGTGGCGGTGCTCGTCGCCGGGATCCTCGGCGCCGGAATCGGTTTCGCACGCATGTCGGCCACCTCCCTGGACACCCCCGATCCCCCGGACGTGGAGGTCACGACCACCGCTGTCGAACTGACCTGGAACGGCGTGGCCGGGGCCACCGACTACGTGGTCACCCAGAACGAGGACGTGATCTATTCCGGGCCCGCCACCGAGTTCACTGCGCCCCGGCCGGTGCCCGGCATGTACACGTATCAGGTCGCCGCGCATGACGGCGGCCGGGTGTCGGACTTCTCCCGGAACTCCGAACAGGTCGATGTCTTCCTGACATGGGGCGAGTTGCAGCCCATCGCCGACCTGTACCACGACCTGATCCCGGCCACGCCGTTGAGCACCAACGGCTTCGACGCGATGCGCTGCTGGGGCGAGGACGGCGATCTCGCGTTCTCGTCGAGCAAACGCACCGTGTCGTGTACCCGCGACGCCGACGCCGCGACCGGCGACGACAGCGGGCGGCCGTCGGACCCGGGTGTGGCGGCGTATCAGGTGATCGTCGACACCTACGAGACCCCGGAGGAAGCGGTCGCGGCGGCGAAGGTGACCGCCCACGACCTCCGCGGCGTCGACTACACCACCGCGCAGGGGCACACCGGCACGCTGTACCTGTCGGACAAGCAGCGGGATCAGGGGCAGGCGATCCTCACCTTCGACGACGGCGACCACGCCCGGTCGGTGGTGTGGGTGGTCGTCCCGGGTGAGCCCGCCGCCGCAGCCGGCGACGTCCTGAGAAGGCTGCCGATCTGATGACTTCACCGACACCCTCGACGTCCCCCACCACGACACCGAGCTCGCGGCGCCGTTTCGAGTCGGGCCCGTGGCTGATCGGGCTGATCGTGCTCGTCGCCGCCGTGGTCGCGGTCGGCGGCTTCGTCGTGGTCCGGTCGGTGACCGCGCCCGACGCGCCGGACACCCCCGGCGGCCTGACCCTGCAGGCGCGACCGGGACGGGTGGTCGCGTCGTGGGACCCGGTCGCCGGGGCGTCGGCCTATCAGCTGCTCCGCGGCGGCGGCTACGTCGTCCACCAGGGACCCGAGACCTCGGCTGAGGACGTGAGTGTGCCTGCCGGAGAACACGATTACCGGGTCGTCGCGATCCGCGGGGGTGTGTACTCCGAGCCCGGGCCCGTGCAGCAGGTCCGGACGGGCGCGAGCTGGGGGGAGTTCGCGCCGCTGGTGGCGCAGTTCCCGGAGCTGCTCCCGCAGGCCCCCGACACCGCGGCGCAGTGGATGAACACCGAGTGCATCCGCCGATACTCCGGCGGTCGCGACGAGGTCGGGCCGTCGGAGACCGGAGCGGGTCAGGTGCGCACCGTGTTCGTCGTCCGATGTGCCGCGGGCTCGGTCGACCGCCCCTTCGGGGTGTTCTGGTTCGCATCCCGAGATGCGCTGAACGCGGAGTACTCGCGCTCCTCGGCGACGTCGCGGCCGGTGCGGTGGCGGCACGGGACGGGATTGATCGACGAGAACGGACGCGGGGTCTTCAAGATCACCGACGACGCGTCGCGCGAGCTGGCCATGATCGTCGTCCTCGAAACGGATGGACAGGACATTCTGGACATGATCGACTCGCTGCCGCTCTGAGCCGGGATCATCTGGCATCTCGACGCCGTCACGGCTGTGCCGGAACCGACCCCGCCGGGGTCGTCACGTGCGGCATGATGGCGTGGGGTGCCCACGGGGTCGGGTGCCCGACGTCGAGGGAAGGCGAATCCCATGCAGCGCTTGAGCGGACTGGACGCATCGTTTCTCTACCTCGAGACACGCTCGCAACTGATGCATGTCATCGGTCTGTTCGAGATCGATCCGAGCACCATGCCGGGCGGCTACCGCTTCGACAAACTCCGCGCCGAGATGGAACGACGCATCGCTGCCATACCCGCGTTCCGGCGGAAACTCGACAACTCGTTGTTCAACATCGACCACCCGGTGTGGATCGAGGACGACGACTTCGACATCGAGCGGCACGTGCACCGGGTCGGCGTGCCGGCCCCCGGCGGCGCCGGCGAGGTCGCCGAATTGTGCGGTCATCTGGCCGGGCAGACGCTCGACCGCGGCAAGCCGTTGTGGGAGCTGTGGATCATCGAGGGTCTCGCCGACGGCCGGGTCTGCGCGATGCTGCGCATGCACCACGCCGGGACCGACGGTGTGACGGGCGCCGAGATGCTCGCCCAGATGTGCACGCTCACGCCCGAACCGCCGGATCTCGACGCCGAGAAAGTGGGGGAGTCGGCCGGCCCGTCGTCGCGCGTCGCGATGGCCGCCGGCGGCGCGGTCAACTACTTCGTGCAGCGGCCCCTCGCCATGGCCAAGCTGCTCCCCCGCACGTTGAGCGTGCCTGTCGGCTGGTTCCGTCGGGCACAACAGGATTCGGCGATGCCCGCACCGTTCCGTGCCCCGCGGACTCGGTTCAACGCACCCATCACGCCGCACCGCAGCATCGCCGTCACCCAGCTCTCGCTCGACGATGTGAAGCGGGTGAAAGACCACTTCGAGGTGAAGCTCAACGACGTCGTGCTCGCGATGGTCGGCGGGGCGCTGCGCACCTACCTGCTCGGCCACGACGAGCTCCCCGATCGTCCGCTGGTGGGGATGGTCCCGGTCTCGGTGCACGGCGCCGACGAGAAGGACCTCGTCGTCGAGGGCACCAACAAGGTGACCGGCATGTTCACCCTGCTATCCTCCGACGAGCCCGACCCGGTCGCGCGGCTGCGGAAGCAGGCAGAGCTGAGCCGGACCTCGAAGGAGCACCACGCCGAGATCGACGCGAACATCCTGCGGTCCTGGGCGCAGTTCGCTCCCGGTACGACACTGTCCACCGCGATGAAGATCTACGGCGACCGCAACTGGGCGTCGGCGCATCCGCCGGTGTTCAACGTCCTGGTGTCCAACGTCGCCGGCCCGGATTTCCCGCTGTACTTCCTCGGCGCGCGCGTGACCGGCGTCTACCCGCTGGGCCCGATCATGCATGGCCTGGGACTCAACATCACGGTCTTCTCCGCCGACGGCAACCTCAACATCGGCATCGTCGGCTGTACCGATCAGACCCCGGACCCGTGGGCCATCGCGAACGCCTTCGACGACGAGATCAAGCAGCTGCTGGCCGCCTGCGACTGATCCGAGAGAACCGCATGACCCCTGGCCACGTTCTGTTCTCCGAGGAGCGGCCGGAGCTTGCGGAGGGTGCGACCACCCCCTGCTCGCTAACCCGAGAGAACGACATAACCATTGCTCCCTGAGGTGCGAGGAGCGCCAGCGACGAGCCACGAAGGGCCCAGTGACACAGGCTGCGGAGCCCTTCGTGGCTCGCTTCGCTCGCACCTCAGGGAGCTGAGATGTGGACCCTCAAGGGGGTTCTTCGTAGTCCACGACGGCCGCCCGGCCGCAGGTACTGAGGAGCGGGCCGGAGCTTGCGCAGGGCGCGACCACCCGCCGCACTAGCCCCCGGCGAGTTCGTCGAGCCAGACCCGCGCCGACGCATCCGAGGGTGAACGCCAGTCGCCGCGCGGGGACAGCGACCCGCCCGATCCGATCTTGGGGCCGTTGGGCATCGCCGAGCGCTTGAACTGGTTGCCCATGAACCGCTTCAGGAACACCTCGAGCCAGTGCTCGATGGTCGCGGTGTCGTACTCGTTGCGCTTGTCCTCGGTCAGCAGATCCGACCACGGGCCACGGCTGCGGTCACCCCACGCCTGGCGCGCGAGATAGGCGATCTTGCTCGGGCGATAACCGAAGCGCGTCAGGTGATAGAGGAAGAAGTCGTGCAGTTCGTAGGGGCCGACCGTGTCCTCGGTGCTCTGGATCCGGCCGTCGTCGCCGGCGGGGACGAGTTCGGGGGAGATGACGTCGTCGAGGATCTCGACGAGCGTCTCGGTGGTCTCGGCGGTGTGGTGTCCGCTGGTGATCATCCACCGGATCAGATGCTGGATCAGCGTTTTCGGCACCGACCCGTTCACGTTGTAGTGCGACATCTGGTCGCCGACGCCGTAGGTGCACCATCCGAGCGCGAGTTCGGAGAGGTCGCCGGTCCCGAGCACGATGGCACCGTTGGCGTTCGCGAGCCGGAACAGGTGTGAGGTCCGCTCACCGGCCTGCACGTTCTCGAAGGTGACGTCGTAGACCTTCTCGCCGCGCGCGTACGGATGGTCGAGGTCGGCGAGCATCTGCTCGCAGGACGGCCGAATGTCGATCTCCGCGCCGCTCACCCCGAGTGAGTTCATCAGCGCGTGGGCGCGTCGCAGCGTCGGGCCGCCGGTCGCGAAGCCGGGCATCGTGTAACCGAGGATGTTGGTGCGCGGCAGGCCGAGCCGGTCGAAGGTGTCGACCGCGACGAGGAGTGCGAGCGTCGAGTCCAGGCCACCGGACACCCCGATGACGATCTTCTCCAGACCCGTCGAGCGCAGTCGTTGGGCCAGGCCCTGGACCTGGATGGATCGGACCTCTGCGCAGCGTTCGTCGCGGTCGGCGGAATCCGCTGGGACATAAGGGAACCGGGGGACCACCCGCCGGACGACATCGTCGTCGGACAGGTCTCCGAAGTCGAAACCGATGCGACGCAGAGACTTCAAGCGTTCGGAGTGATCGCCGACCTGGTCCCGGAGGCTGATCATCCGCATGCGTTCCTGCCGCAGGCGGTCGAGATCGATGTCGGCGGTGATGATCTGGTCGATCGTCGCGAACTGTTCACTGCGGGCGAGGAGCGAACCGTTCTCGGTGATGAGGGCATCGCCGTCCCAGGCGAGGTCGGTGGTCGACTCGCCGTAACCGGCAGCGACGTACACGTGGGCCGAGATGGTCCGCGCGGAATGCCCGGTGCACAGGTTGGTGCGGTAGCTCTCCTTGCCGATGGTGACCGGGCTGCCCGACAGGTTGGCCAGCACGGTCGCGCCGCCGAGAGCCGCCCACGTACTCGGTGGGATCGCCACCCAGCCGTCTTCGCAGATCTCGACGAACAGTGCGAAACCCGGCAGATCGCGGGCCTCGAAGACGAGATCGGCACCGAACGGGACCTCGACGTCGCCGAACCGCACGGTCGTGGGGACCGCGTCGCGCGCCGCGGCGAAGAAGCGCTGCTCGTAGAACTCGCGGTAGTTCGGCAGGTACGACTTCGGGACCACCCCCAGGACCGCGCCGTCGTGGATCACGGCGGCGCAGTTGTACAGGCCGTCACCCACGCGCATCGGTAGTCCGACGCAGAGAACCGGCTTGAGCCCGGCACTGGCCGTCACGATGTCGTCGAGCGCGGTGCGGCAACCGTCGAGGAGGGCGTCCTGGTGGAAGAGGTCGTCGACGCTGTACCCGCACAGCCCGAGTTCGGGGAAGACGACCAGGCAGGCGCCGTCGTCAGCGGCCTGCGTCGCGAGTTCGACGGTGCGCGCGGCGTTGACCGCGGGTTCGGCGAGCGTCAGGACAGGTACGGCTCCGGCGACGCGGGCGAATCCGTTTGCGTAGACAGACACTCCGACACCCTAATCGCGGACAGGCCGTCGTGCGGGGTCCGCCGAACGCGCCGGCCGGGTGCAGCGCTAGGACCGCCACCACGTGTCGTCGACCTCGACGGGGGTGGTGCGCTTGTGCCGGTTGCGGTGCCAGGCCGCCTCGATCTTCTCCGCCGCGTCCTCGGGGATCTCGCGCCCCTCGAGGTAGTCGTCGATGTCGTCGTAGCGCAGGCCGAGTTCGTCCTCGTCGGTCTGTCCGGCCTTCTCGTCCAGCAGGTCGGCGGTCGGTACCTTCTCCCACAGCTGCTGCGGCGCATCCAGGTGGCGCAGGAGGGCACGCCCCTGCCGCTTGTTCAGGCCGGAAAGCGGCAGCACGTCGGCCGCACCGTCGCCGTGTTTGGTGAAGAAGCCGGTGACGTTCTCGGACGCATGATCGGAGCCGATCACCAGCAATCCGCGGTCACCGGCGAGGGCGTACTGCGCGACCATGCGGTGCCGCGCCTTGGCGTTGCCCTTGGTGAAGTCGGTGAGCCGGGTGCCGGTGGCCTGTTCGATCTCGTCGTCGAGGGCATCCACGCCGGGTGCCACGTTGACGGTCACGACCTCGTCGGCGCCGATGAACTCGAGGGCCGCGGCCGCGTCGTCCTCGTCGTGCTGCACGCGGTAGGGCAGCCGCATGCCCATGAAGGTCGCGTCACCGCCGTCGGACCGGATGCGTTCGGCGGCGAGCTGGGCGAGCTTCCCGGCCAGGCTGGAGTCGACGCCGCCGGAGATGCCGAGTACGTAACCCTTGGCGCCGGTGGCGCGGAGGTAGTCGACGAGGAATCCGACCCGCCGCTCCACCTCCTCGCCGGGGTCGATCGAGGGCTTCACGGCGAGGGCGTCGATGATGGTTCGCTGGATCTCACGCATGGTCCCAGTGTGCGCCATCGGTCACTCCTCGCGTGGGATCCGCACGCCGACGAGGTGGGCTTCGGGGTCCGGGGCCATCCCGATCCGGTCCCACTCGTGGGAGATGCCGACGACCGCATAAGCCGAGGTGGGGAAGCGTTCGATGTACCCGTGCGGATCGAGCGTCAGTGCGGTCGACGGCATCCCGGGCTCATGGCCGACGACGAGGACCGTCCGCGCGTCGGCGGGCGCGTGGACGCGGAGGGCCTCCAGGATCTCCTCGGGCGCGCCGCCGTAGATGTCCTCGACGAAGGTCACGGGCGCATCGATGCCGGTTCGGGCGAGCGTCTGGCGCGTTCGCGTCGATGTCGAGCACAGCACCGCGTCGATCCGCAGGCCCTCATCGGCCATCCAGCGCCCGGCGAGGGCGGCCTGCCGATCGCCGCGCTCGGCCAGCGGACGGTCGTGGTCGGGCGTCGCGGGCGGATAACCCGACTTGCCGTGCCGCATCAGGACCAGCGTGCGGGTCCGGCTCATGCGGCGCCGTGCCGGCCGCGGTCCCGGGCGTCGGATTCGGACCCCGACTCGGCGCCGATCATCCGCAGGACCCGCACGGTCGCGCGCCAGGCGGCGGCCTCCTGGCGGAGGTAGGCCGCGTGTTCGTCGTGACCGCGGGCCTCGGCCTCGTCGGCGGCGACGTCGAACTCCAGGTACTCGTCCACGGCACAGTCGATGAGCTCACCCACCGAGGTGCAGTCGGTGCAGGCCACCTCGATCGCGGCGGCGTCGAGGGTGGCCAGTCGTTCCAGATCTGACCGATAACGCATGGGTTCGAATCTACGTTGTCCGGGCAGGCAGTAGGTGTTACGACACCGTCGATGTCGCCCGGGACGACCCCGGCCGGGACCGCGACCGCGGCTCACCGCCGTTACCCTGGGGATCGTGCACACCTGGGTACCCGCGCTCCTCGCGGTGCTGGCCGCGTTGATGATCGCCGCCGGTACCGTGTTGCGTCAGCGCGCCTCCCGGGTCAACGGTGCGATCACCCCGGGATGGTGGGCCGGTGCGGCGATCGCGCTGTGCGGCTTCGGTTTGCAGGCCTCGGCACTCGGTCTCGGCTCCATCCTGCTCGTGCAACCGCTCGTCGTGCTCGCCGTCCTGTTCGCACTTCCGCTGGAGGCGTGGGCCGATCATCGACATCCGGCCCGTGTCGAGTGGGCGTGGGGCGGGGTTCTGGTCGCGTGCGTGGTGACGTTCCTGATCGTGGCGCGTCCCGAACCGTCGATGCGCCGCCCCGATGCTCTCCTACTGTGGGGCACTGTCGGGGCGGTCATCGGCGTCGTGGTCGCGCTGGTGATCCTCGCCCACCGTTCGAGTCCGCACTACAAGGCGCTGTTCTACGGGCTCGTCGCCGGCATCCTGTTCGGCGTGTCGGCGTTGCTGGTCAAGACCGTGATCTACCAGATCACGCACCACTTCTGGCGTACCTTCGTCCACCCCGAGATCTACCTGTTCGTGCTGGTGGTGGTCTGTGCGATCCTCGCCCAGCAGATGGGGTTCGGGGCCGGTGATCTGCAGACGTCGTTCCCGTCGATGACCGTCGCCGAGCCGGCCGTCGCGATGGTGCTCGGTGTCCTGCTGCTCGGTGAGAACCTGAAGGTGTCGGTGCCGACCGCGCTGTTCCTCGGCATCGTGCTCGCGATCATGGTGCGCGCTGTGTGCGAACTCGCGAAGCTGTCGGCCGTGCGCGGATACGAGCAGGCCGTGGCGGCGGAGGAGTCCGCCGCAGCCGACGCCGCAGCCGACGCGGGCCCGGCGGCGGGCGCGACGTCGCGCCCGGCGGGTTGACCGGCCGCGTCGACGTCAGACGTGCTCAGATCTCCTGGGAGATGCCCTCGGCCCACTCGGCGGCCTGCTTCGCCGGCTTGATGGGCGAGGAGTTGTCGTGGCGGGCGTGCTCGCCGACCTGGACCGCGCCGCGTTTGGTGAGCATCTCGGCGACGATCTCGCCGCCGCGGTTGAACGTGTCGTAGATCGAGTCCCCGAGGCCGAAGACCGCGAAGCGGAGACCGGTGAGGTCGGGGTTCACGCTCTCGAGTTCGTCGGCGAAGGGCTCGGCACCGGTCGGCAGCTCGCCTTCGCCGTAGGTCGAGCACACGATGACGAGGAAGTCCTCGGGGTCGAGATCCTCGACCGCGTACTCGCTCATGTCGTAGATCGACGGATCGTGGTCGGCGGCCAGCGTGTCGGCGATGGCGTCGGCGACGAGCTCACCGTTCCCGGTTTCGGTTCCGTAGAGGATGACGACCGACATGTGAACTCCTCTCGACGTCGGCGTTTTCGCTAAGCGAGGGTAGCCTAACCGGCTCGTCGGCGCGAAATCGCTGGTGGCGAGGGGTTGGAAGAAATACTTGGATGTCCTACTATATGGTGATACCGGCCATACCCCCAACGAAGTCGAAGGTGATCTCCGTGTCCGCTCCTGCTGTCTCCTCGATCCCGCACTACCTGAACGGCAAGCGCGTCACCGCCGAGGGCGGTCGCTTCGCCGACGTCTTCAATCCGAGCACCGGCGCCGTGCAGTCCCAGGTTCCGCTGGCGTCCACCGACGAGGTCGCCGCCGCGATCGCGACCGCATCGGCCGCGCAGAAGGAGTGGGCCGCCTGGAACCCGCAGCGCCGCGCCCGTGTCCTCATGCGGTTCGTCGACCTGGTGAACAAGAACGCCGACGAGCTCGCGACCACGCTGTCGCTCGAGCACGGCAAGACCCACGCCGACGCGCTCGGCGACATCCAGCGCGGCGTCGAGGTAATCGAGTTCGCGATCGGCATCCCGCACCTCATCAAGGGTGAGTTCACCGCGGGTGCCGGCGGCGGCATCGACGTGCACTCCATCCGTCAGCCGCTCGGGGTCGTCGCGGGCATCACCCCGTTCAACTTCCCGGCGATGATCCCGCTCTGGAAGGCCGGGCCCGCGCTCGCGTGCGGCAACGCCTTCATCCTCAAGCCCAGCGAGCGCGATCCGTCCGTGCCGGTGCGTCTCGCCGAGCTGTTCACCGAAGCCGGCCTGCCCGACGGCGTGTTCCAGGTCGTCCACGGCGACAAGGAAGCGGTCGACGCGCTGCTGACCCACCCGGACGTCAAGGCGCTCGGCTTCGTCGGCAGCTCCGACATCGCGCAGTACATCTACTCGACCGCGGCCGCCCACGGGAAGCGCTCACAGTGCTTCGGTGGCGCCAAGAACCACGCGATCATCATGCCCGACGCCAACCTCGACCAGGTCGTCGACGCGCTGATCGGTGCGGGCTACGGCAGCGCCGGTGAGCGCTGCATGGCGATCAGCGTCGCGGTCCCGGTCGGCGAGCAGACCGCAGACCGGTTGCGCGCCAAGCTGATCGACCGGGTCAACGCACTGCGCGTCGGTCACAGCCTGGACCCCAAGGCCGACTACGGCCCCCTGGTCACCGCCGCCGCCCTCGAGCGGGTCCGCGGGTTCATCGACAAGGGTGCCGAGGAAGGTGCCGAGGTCGTCATCGACGGACGTGAGCGCGCCAACAACGAGCAGACCTTCGGCGACGAGGACATCTCGAAGGGCTTCTTCATCGGCCCGACCCTGTTCGACCACGTCACCAAGGACATGACCATCTACACCGAGGAGATCTTCGGACCGGTCCTGTCGATCGTGCGTGCCGGCGACTACGAGGAGGCCCTCGCGCTGGCGTCGGACCACCAGTACGGCAACGGTGTCGCGATCTTCACCCAGGACGGCGACGCCGCCCGCGACTTCACGGCCCGCGTCGACGTCGGCATGGTCGGCGTGAACGTGCCGATCCCGGTTCCGGTGGCGTACTACACCTTCGGCGGATGGAAGCGCTCGGGCTTCGGCGACCTCAACCAGCACGGCCCGGCGTCGATCCAGTTCTACACCAAGACCAAGACGGTCACGACGCGGTGGCCGTCGGGCATCAAGGACGGCGCCGAATTCGTCATCCCGACGATGGACTGATCGGCGTTGACGACTTTCGCCGACGCCGCACTCGCCCGGCTCGACGGTGACGAACGTGTCATCGTCGAGACCGCGGCGGGTTTCGCGGCCAAGAAACTGGCGCCGTTCGCGCTCGAATGGGATGCCACGAACCACTTCCCGGTCGACGAGTTGCGTGAGGCGTCGGAACTCGGGATGGGTGCCATCTACTGTTCGGAGGACGCCGGCGGCAGTGGCCTGCGGCGCCTCGACGGGGTGCGCATCTTCGAGCAACTGGCGTACGCCGATCCGGCCGTCGCGTCGTTCCTGTCCATCCACAACATGTGCACGTGGATGGTCGACGAGTACGGCACCGACGAACAGCGTTCGACCTGGGTGCCGCGCCTGGCCACGATGGAGACGGTGGCGAGCTACTGCCTGACCGAGCCGGGTGCCGGCTCCGACGCGGCGGCGCTCGCCACGCGTGCCGAGCGGTCCGGCGACGAGTACGTGCTCACCGGGGTCAAACAGTTCATCTCCGGGGCCGGGTCGTCGGACCTCTACGTCATCATGGCGCGCACCGGTGACGCCGGACCCAAGGGCATCTCCACGTTCTTGGTCGAGAAGGACTCGCCCGGACTGAGTTTCGGGGCCCAGGAGCACAAGATGGGCTGGCATGCGCAGCCCACCGCCCAGGTCATCCTCGACGAGGTGCGGGTGCCCGCGGGCAACCTCCTCGGTGGCACCGAGGGCATCGGGTTCGGCATCGCGATGAACGGTCTGAACGGCGGCCGCATCAACATCGCGGCGTCGTCGCTCGGTGGGGCGCAAGCCGCCTTCGACAAGGCGGCGGCCTATGTCGCGAGTCGCCGCGCCTTCGGGAAGGCGCTCATCGACGAGCCGACGATCCGGTTCACCCTCGCCGACATGGCCACCTCGCTGCAGGCGTCCCGGCTCATGTTGTGGCAGGCGGCGACGGCGCTCGACGACGGCGCGCCCGACAAGGTCGAACAGTGCGCAATGGCGAAGCGTTTCGTCACCGACACCTGCTACGAGGTCGCCGACCAGGCGCTGCAGCTGCACGGCGGATACGGGTATCTCACCGAGTACGGAATCGAGAAAATCGTCCGCGACCTCCGTGTGCACCGCATCCTGGAGGGGACCAACGAGATCATGCGGGTCGTGCTCGGCCGTTCGATCGCGACCCGCTACCGGGACAGCTGAATTCGCTCACAACCACTTTCGTAGGAAGCAGAGACAATGACGACGATCGCCTTCCTCGGCCTCGGCAACATGGGTGGCCCGATGGCCGCCAACCTGGTGAAGGCCGGGCACACCGTTCGCGGGTTCGATCCGGTACCCGAGGCGGTGAAGACCGCACAGGACAACGGGATCGAGACCTTCCCGGCCGCGATCGAGGCCGTGTCCGCCGCCGAGGTCGTGATCACGATGCTGCCGAACGGCGGCATCGTGAAGAAGCTGTATGACGAGATCCTGCCGGCAACTCCGACCGGAGCCCTGTTCATCGACTCGTCGACGATCTCGGTCGACGACGCGCGGGACATCCACCAGCGCGCCACCGAACACGGCTTCGCACAGGTCGACGCCCCGGTCTCGGGTGGGGTGAAGGGTGCCGTCGCCGGCACCCTGGCGTTCATGGTCGGCGGCGAGGACGAGGCCTTCGCCGCAGCGCGCACGACCCTGGATCCGATGGCGGGCAAGATCATCCACTGCGGTGCCGCGGGTGCCGGCCAGGCCGCCAAGGTGTGCAACAACATGGTGCTCGCCGTCCAGCAGATCGCGGTGGGGGAGGCCTTCGTGCTCGCCCAGAAGCTGGGCCTCGACGACCAGGCGCTCTACGACGTGATCACCGGCGCCACCGGCAACTGCTGGGCTGTCGAGACCAACTGCCCCGTTCCCGGGCCGGTCCCGACCTCGCCGGCGAACAACGACTTCAAGCCGGGCTTCGCGACCGCCCTGATGAACAAGGACCTCGGTCTTGCGATGGACGCCGTCGTCAGCACCGGCGCCCGTGCGCCGTTGGGCACCCACGCCGCACAGCTCTACCGCGGCTTCGCCGAACAGCACGCTGACCTCGACTTCAGCGCGATCATCACGTCGCTGCACTAGGTCGTTCGCCGACCTCACGAGATCCGTATGACGTTGTGCCCGGTTTCCGGGCACAACGTCATACGCGTTTCAGGCGGCCGCTCGTCGGAGCACGGCCCTGACGTCCGCGGCGACCTGGGCGGGCCGGTCGACGAGGTCGGTCCACGTGAAGTTGAGGACAGTCCATCCGTTGGCGGTGAGCAGGTTGCGCTTGGTGCGGTCGCGCTGGAAGGCCGCGGCGTCGCGGTGGAAGGAGAAGCCGTCGATTTCGACTGCGACCTTCCTGTCGGGAAAGGCGAAATCGATGACGTAGCCGTAGGCGGGCATGTTCGGCATCCAGCCGGAGATCCCAGCGGCGGTCAGCAGTTCGGTGGTGAGTCGTTCGGCTTCCGATCGTGCTCCGTCGCCGAGGAGTTTCAGATAGGCAGCGACGCGCGGTGCTCCGTGCCGGTTGGGGTAGCGGTCGTTGGCGGCGCGGAGAGCGTCGAGGGTGACGCGGGTGCTGAGTAGTGCTGAATCGAGGATGCTGATCCCGAGGTCGAGGGAGGCGTCGAGGACGGTCAGCGCGGCGCTCGTTGTTCGGAGACCTTGATGCTCGGTGATGTCGTCGTCGTGTAGTCGCCGGAACCTGACCACCGCGGTCGCGGACGAGCGTCGGGCGCTGCCGCGGGTCGGGGTGTAGACGAGGTGTTTTCGGGGTTCGGTGTCGTGCAGGCCGAGCCACCAGGCGGCCGCTGGTCCGCCGAGTACCGCCATGTTGTGCACCGACAGGACCGCGATGCGGGCTTGAGCCCGGGCTGTGCGGTGGTGCCCGGCGACGAGGTACACCCCGCGTGCTACCGCTTTCCACTCGCCGGCAGCGACTTTGCGTTGGATCGTCGACGAGCTCGCACCGCAATCACGCGCTTCGCGGGTGGAGAACACGCCGTCTCGGCGGGCGGTCAGTTCGGCGAGGTCCATGGGGTTTCGACGCAGACGATCACCGCGCGGTTCCAACGCCGAGCAGCTGAGCGAATCCGTATGACGTCGAACCCGGATTCCGGGCACGACGTCATACGGATTCCGCGCGCCGTTTCAGAAGTCCCCGTTGTGCTTGCGAAGTGACTGGATGGCGCCGACGAGGCCGGTCATCTCGTCGTCGGACATGCCGACGTTGCCGAACACCTCGCGGTTGAGGGTCTCCGTGGCGTCGCCCACCGTCTTGCGGCCGAGGTCGGTGATCTCGACGAGCGTGGTACGTCCATCGGTGGGGTGCGGGACGCGGCGGACGAGCCCGCCCTCCTCGAGGCGACGGATCGCGTGGGTCACGCTGGTCACGTGGACCTGGAGCCGATCACTGGCCTTGGTGATCGGCAGGGACCCCTGACGCGAGAACGCCAGCAGGCGGAGCAGTTCGAAGCGGGAGAAGCTGAGATCGAACGGACGCAGGGCGGCCTCGACACGGGCGAGCAGGATCTGATGGGCGCGCATCACCGACGTCACCGCGACCATGCCGTCGGCCACCTCGCCCCACCCCGCCTGGGTCCAGTTCTCCCGTGCTTCGGCGATGGGGTCGAAATCCATGCTGCGCCCTGCCATACCGACACCCTAGTGGGGTGTCTCCGAAGGAGGCGAGACGTACCGACGGTGCGCGTGCCCTCGTCCGGCCGGTCAGGCACCAGGAGTTCGCCATCCGTCGATGATGGCCGTCGCCGCGGCCATCGGGTCGGCGCCGGCCGGGTAGTTGCCGGACAGGAGCAGCGTCGCGGTCCCGTGCACCTGTGCCCACAACGATGCGACGACGGTGTCGATGTCCGCGGTGCGGAGTGCGCCCGAGGAGATGGCTCGCTCGACTCCCTCGCGCAACGGCGTGATCGCACGGGTCGCGGCCGAGCGGGTCTCCTCGGTGCGCTCGACCCCGGCGAGCACGTCCCCGAACATCAGCTCGTAGAGGCGCGGATTCTCGAGCGCCCACCCGACGTAGGCGACCCCCAGGCCGGCGAGCGTCGCCGGGTCGGTTGCGGCGACGCTCGCGGAGCGCTGGGCCCGCGCGAACGAATCGAAGGCCCGCACCAGGATCGCGCGGGACAGGCCCTCCTTGTTGCCGAACAGCGAGTAGACGGCGGTGGTGGAAGTGTCGGCGGCGCGAGCGACCTCCCGCACCGACAGCGCACCGATGCCGTCGGCGGCCACCATGCGAACCGCCTCGTCGAGGAGCCGGACACGGACGTCTTCGGTGTGGGATCGGGGTCTTGCCATGTCCGCAATCGTTTCATAACATCGTTTCGTAACAACGTTACAAAATGTCCTGGAGGTCTCATGTCCGCTCGCCGAGCCGCCCGCATGACCAACGACGCCCCGCCGCCGGGCACGACGGTGTTCTTGATCGGGATGCGGGTGACGCGACCCTGGCGGGTACGCGCCTGGTTACCGGTGCTTACGTCGATGTCCCGGATGCTGATCCACCTCCGGCGCCGACCGGATGCGGGCATGCTCGACGCGCGCCTCTATCTGGGCGGTTCGCCGATGGTGTTGTCGTACTGGCGCAGCGCCGAGGATCTCCGACGGTTCGCGTCCGACCCCGACGCCCCGCATCTGTCCATGTGGCGGTGGTTCAATCGCGAGCTCGCCGACACCGACTCGGTCGGGATCTGGCACGAGACCTACGTCATCGGCGAACACGAGACCATCTCGAGCGGGATGCCCCCGCAGGGCCTGGCCCGGGCGGTCGGGTGGCACCCCGTGGGGCCGGGAACCGCAACCGCCTCGGCTCGGTTGACGCGCAACCGGCCGGCCCCGCAACGTGGCTGACCCAGGGCAGTTGCGTTCGCTCTTTCTCATTCATCAGTCGTGTCGTCTCAGCGAATGACGTCGACGATCATCTGGTCCCGAGTCGTCGACATCGGCGTCGATTTTTTGATGAGTCCAGTTCGGCGCCAAACGCTGAACATGGATAAACGATTCGTTAGCAATGACACTTAAAGATGATCCGTCCATTCTGGGCGATTTGCGTGAGAAGGGCGTGATGGACCGATTGATCGGTCGCCCCAAAGAACAACTGCTGCTTGTGGTTTGACAGCCTCCGTGTGAGTAATGAATCCACATTCGCTTTCCGAATGAGTTGATCTGAGAATCAGAGACACGGGCGAAAATCCACGCCTTTCGGAAAACTCATCCGAATGAACCATCGAATTTTCCGTGACCATTCTGAGACGTTTTTTCGCTGGTCTTTACTTCGCCTTTACTTACGTTTTACCTTTGCCGAAAAGGGATGTCGGCGAATGTTAATCGGGAGTATGGTCCGATTTGTCGACGGGGCGACAGCTCTCCAGGGGGGCTTATCTGGCTTGATCTCGCGCGGGTTGTGAATTGTCCATCCCGTGGTCTGCGGGGGGCGCCCGGGTGGTCCTGATACCCGGACGAGTGCGATCGATACGAACGCATGGAGGCCACGTGACCATCTCAGACAAGGATCTCGTCACCCCGTCCGCGCACTCCTCGTCGACCCGGATGCCGGCCGATGACCATCCCACGGAGACGACCGGAGCCGCCACGTCGGCGAGACCGGATCCGCCCTGGTGATTGTGCCTCCGGAGGTGATCGGCGGCGAGCGGCTCACCCAGTTGCTCGCCGAGGAGGAGGTCACCCACCTGACCCTCACGCCCGCGATGCTGGCGACCATCGAGCCGGAATCGCTGACCCGGATGCAGACCGTCGTCGTCGGCGGCGACCGATGCGCACCGCACGTGGTCGAACGGTGGACCCGGTCGGCGACGATGATCAACGAGTACGGGCCGACCGAGTCGACGATCACGGCGGCGAGTGCGGTGGTCGAGCCCGATGCAGACGTCACGGTGGGCGGCCCCATCCGCGGTACGTCGGTGATGGTCCTCGACCACGCACTGCAACCGGTGCCGATGGGAACCGCAGGCGAGCTGTACCTCGCCGGCCCGGGGCTGGCTCGCGGCTACGCGCGCCTGCCCGGTCAGACCGCGGCACGTTTCGTGGCCCACCCGCACGGCGCGCCGGGCGAACGGATGTACCGGACCGGCGATCTCGCCCGCTGGGTCGGGGCGGGGACCGCGCCGTCGCTGGAGCTGTTGGGCCGCACCGACTTCCAGCTGAAGATCCGTGGGTACCGGATCGAGCCCGGTGAGATCGACGCCGCTCTCACCGGGCACGCCCAGGTGGACCAGTCCGTCACCGTGCCCGCGCTCAACCTCGCCGGCGCGACCGTCCTGGCGTCGTACGTGGTGCCGGCGACGGGACAGCGGGTCGAACCGGCGGAGCTGGAGCGATTCGCACGCGAGTGCCTGCCGCCGCATCTGGTCCCGTCCGTCATCACGATCCTCGACGCCCTGCCGCTGAATGCGTTCGGCAAGGTCGACCGACGAGCCCTGCCCGCGCCCGTGTTCGCATCCGCGCGATCGGGGCGGCCGCCGTCGACTCCCCGGGAATACCGACTGGCGCAACTCTTCTCCGAGGTACTCGGGGTGGCCGAGGTGGGTGCCGACGACAGTTTCTTCGTCCTCGGCGGCGACAGCATCCTGTCCATCCAGCTCGTGGCGCGGGCGAAGGCGAGCGGGCTCGCGTTCACGACCCAGGATGTGTTCGAGCACAAGACCGTCGCCGCGCTGGCCGCGATGGCTTCCGACGTCTCCGACGACGCCGGACTGCGCGAGTTGCCCGGCGGCGCCGTCGGCTCCATCCCGCTGTCACCGATCATGCACGCGATGCTCGAACGCGGTCCCGTCGACCGGTTCGGACAGGCCGCGCTGGTCGAACTCCCGGATGCCGCCGGGCGCGACGAACTGGTGCGCACACTGAGCGCGGTGCTCGACCGGCACGACATCCTCCGGGCCACGCTGGTCGACGATCTCGCCGACCAACCCCACGTGGTGGTCCGCCCACCCGGTGCGGTCGACGCCGACGACGCGCTCGAGCACGTGTGGCTCGACCGACGGGACGCCGACGAGATCGACCGTCACCTACAGGCCGCGGCCGATCGCCTCGACCCACGCGCCGGCGTCCTGGTGCGGTTCGTGTGGATGCAGCACCCCGACCGCACCGCGCCCGACCTGATGTGGCTGGTCATCCACCATCTGGCCGTCGACGGGGTCTCCTGGCGCATCCTCCTCGCCGACCTCGTCACCGCCTGGCACCAGATCCGCGGGGGCGCGGTGCCGGACTTCGGCCCGCCGACGACGTCGGTCCGGCGCTGGGTCCACGGCCTCGTCGAGCAGGCGCCCGTGCGCGCCGCGGCCGAACTCGACCGATGGACGGAGATCTTCGAGCCGGGCGACCGGTTGCTCGGACGCCGCGCGCTCGACCCGGATCGAGACATCGTCGCCACCGCCGGACGCATCCGGATGCGGATTCCGGCGGATGTGACCGAGGCGGCGCTCACCACCATCCCCGCGCGGTTCCACGGCGGTGCCAACGATTCGTTGCTGGCCGCGCTGGCCCTGGCGCTCGCGCACTGGCGACGTCGGCGCGGGCAGGCCGACGGCAGCGAGTTGATCGCCCTCGAAGGCCACGGTCGCGAGGAGGCCGCGGTACCCGGCGCGGACCTCACCTCGACGGTGGGGTGGTTCACCTCTCGCTTCCCGGTCCGGCTCGAATTGCACGGCGTCGACGTCGAGGACGCCCTCACCGGTGGTCCGTCGGCCGGACTGGCGATCAAGCAGATCAAGGAACAGCTGCGGGCGGCCCCCGACCACGGGATCGGCTACGGCATGATCCGATATCTCGACCCGGCCGGCCGCGACGAACTGGGCGACCGGCCCGAACCCCAGATCAGCCTCAACTACCTGGGCCGGATGGGGACCGGCGAGCACACCGGTCCGTGGATGCCGGCGCGCGATTTCGACGCGTTGGTCGGGACCGGGCACCCGTGGATGGCGTTGCCCGCCGTCATCGACATCAATGCGATCGCCGAACCGGGTTCGGCCGGTGTCGAACTCGACGTCGGCTGGGAGTACGCCGCGCTGGTGCTCGACCGGGTCGACGTCGAGGAGCTGGCCGGCCTGTGGGTGCAGGCCCTGAAGGGTCTCGCCCAGCACGTCCGGTCCGGGACGGCCGGCGGCCACACGCCGTCGGACTTCCCGCTGGTCTCGACCACCCAGGCCGACATCGATCACTGGACCGCCGCCCATCCGTCGATGGTCGACGTGTGGCCGCTGACCGCGCTGCAGTCCGGACTGCTGTTCCACGCGACCTACGACGCCGCCGCCGTCGACGGGTACACGGTGCAGGCCGAACTGCGACTCGGCGGGCGGCTCGAACCGGACCGGATGCGTCGGGCGGCGCAGGCGCTGATCGCCCGGCACGACAGTCTCCGCGTTGCATTCGTCGAGACCGGCGCCGGGCCGCGGCAGATCCTGCTCGACGACGTGACCGTCGACTGGTCGGACTCCGACCTCACCGGGATCGCCGACGCCGACGACCGGGACCGTGCACTGCGTCGTCTCATCGCCGGGTCGGCGGCCCCCTTCGACCTGGCTCGGCCGCCGCTGGTCCGTTTCCACCTCATCCGGTTGACGCGCGACACCGAGAACCCGGGTGGCGACGAGTTCCTGCTGTCGATCACCAACCACCACATCGTCCTCGACGGGTGGTCGATGCCCGTCGTCATCTCCGAACTGCTGCAGTTGTACCTGGCCGACGATGACGCCGACGGCGCTGCCGGACTTCCCGCACCCCGGACGTTCCGGGACTACCTGCAGTGGCTGCACACCCGCGACCACGACGCCACGGCACGCGCGTGGCAGGAGACCCTGGCCGGCATCGAGAGTCCCACGCGACTCACCGGCGCCGCGGAGCGCGACGCGACGGCCGAGGTCGACGAGACCGCGCTCGATCTCGACATCGCGACGACGGAGGCGATCGCGGGTCTCGGGCGCGCCCACGGGGTGACCGCGAACACCTCGATCCAGGTGGCGTGGGCGATGCTGCTCTCGATCATGACGGGCCGATCCGACGTGGTCTTCGGCAACACGGTGTCCGACCGTCCCGCCTCCATCCCGGGCATCGAGCAGATGATCGGGCTGTTCATCAACACCCTCCCGGTGCGCATCCGGCTCGACCCGGACGAGCGGGTGATCGACCTGCTCACGAGGGCGCAGTCAGAGCAGGCGGCGATGCTCGGCCACCGCGACATCGGCCTCGCCGAACTCCAGCGGGTGACCGGGGTGGCCGACATGTTCGACACCGCCACGGTGCTGGAGTCGTACCCGGTCGACCCGGACGAGATCAACCGCATGCTCGGCGACGCGGGACTGCGGTGGAACGGCCTGGCCGCCCACGACGCGACCCCGTACCCGGTCAGCCTCCAGGTCACCCCGCCCCGGCCCGGACGGGCCGACCAACCGGCCGCCGATCGGCCCGGCACCTACGAACTGGTGGTGAAGTACGCCGTCGACCGCCTCGACCGGGAGTCCGCCGAGGTACTGCTGGAGCGGTTCGTGCTGCTGCTGCGCCAGATCGCCGCCGAACCGGGCCGCAAGGTCGCCACGCTGGCATCCTGTTGGGACACCGAACGATCCGCCCTCTGTCCGATCGAGGGTCCGCCCGCCGTGTCGCCCCGCCTACTCCGGGACATCCTCGCCGACACCGCGCGACGACACCCCGAGGCACCGGCGGTGCGCGCCGACGGCGTCACGATGACATATCGCGAACTCGTGCGCCGCAGCAACCGGCTCGCCGACGAGCTCGCCGCCCGCGGCGCCGGACCGGAGACCTCGGTGGCCCTGGCGATCCCGCGGTCGGCCGCGCTCATCGTGGCGATCTGGGCGGTCGCCCGGACCGGAGCGGCCTTCGTCGCCGTCGACCCGGGCAATCCGGCCTACCGCATCGCCGAACTGCTCGCCGACGCGCGGTCCACGATCGGGGTGACAGTCGACGCCGTCGTCCCGAATCTCCCGGACAGCGTCGAGTGGCTGACCCTCACCGGACCCGGCTCGCTCCCGCTCGGTACCGACGACTCGCCACCGCTCGGTACCGACGACTCGCTCCCGCTCGGTACCGGGGACCCGCTCCCGCTCCGGCCGGACAACGCGGCCTACCTGATCTTCACGTCCGGCTCCACCGGCCGGCCGAAGGCCGTCCACGTCACCCATCGCGGCCTCGCCGACCTGGTGGTCGAGTACGCGGAATCCTTTGCGGTCGAACCGGATTCGACGGTCCTGCAGGTCGCGTCCCCCGGCTTCGACGCCTGCGTGTCGGAGGTGTTGGTCGCGCACAGCGCCGGCGCCTGCCTGGCCGTCGCGCCGCCGGAGATCTACGGCGGGTCCGACCTCGAGGACCTGCTGCGGACCGAGCGGGTGTCCCACGCCATCATCACGCCGACGGTGCTCAACACGATGGACCCGTCGCGTCTGCCGGAGCTGCGGATCGTCGCGGTGGTCGGCGAGGCGACGGGCGCGGACATCGTCACCCGGTGGTCGCCGGGTCGTCGACTGATGAACCACTACGGACCCACCGAGACCACGATCTGGGCGACCGGCGCCGACGATCTCCGGCCCGGGGAGCCGGTGACGATCGGGGAACCGATCCGGGGAGTCTCGGCGTTCGTGCTCGACACCTGGTTGCGGCCGGTGCCGGTCGGAGTGGTCGGCGAACTCTACCTCGGTGGTCCCGGCCTGGCGCGTGGCTACTTCGACCGCGCAGGCGTCACCGCGACGAGGTTCGTGGCCCATCCCATACGCTCCGCCGGCGAACGCCTCTACCGCACCGGCGATGCCGTGCGCTGGATTCGCACGGACGGCGCCCTGCGGCTGGACTATCTGGGGCGCAACGACCAGCAGGTGAAGGTCCACGGCCTGCGCATCGAGACCGGGGACATCGACGCCCATCTCGCGCGGATCGCCGGCGTCGCGCAGGCGGCGACCGTGCTCCAGCGCGGACCGGCGGGTCGCCCGGTCATCGTGTCCTACGTCGTGGGGACGCCGGACGAGCCGATGGACGTGCATGCGTTGCACGACGACCTCGCGAACACCCTGCCGCATTACATGGTTCCCGCAGCGATCGTCGAGCTGGAGTCGATGCCGGTCACCCGGTCGGGGAAGGTCGACACGAAGGCGCTGCGGCAGTGCGAGTTCCGTGCCGAGAGCGGGGGCGGCCGCCCGCCGGAGACACCGGCCGAGCGCATCATCGCCGCGCTGTTCGCCGAGGTGCTGGAACTCGACGACGTCACCGCCGACGACAACTTCTTCACCCTCGGGGGTGACAGCATCGTCTCGATGCAACTGGTCGCGGCGGCGAAGGCCGCCGGACTGTCCCTCACTCCGCGGGCGATCTTCGAGGCGAAGACCGTCGCCGCGCTCGCCGCCATCGCCACCACCGCATCCGCGACCGGCGACCCTGCCACCGGTTCGGCCGTCGAACAGGCTGTCACCGAGCAGAATTCGCCACTCGTCGATCTTCCCGATGCCGATCTCGACCGGCTGCGCAACGACTACCCCAGGCTGTCGGACGTCTGGCCGTTGTCGCCGACGCAGTCGGGTATCCACTTCCACTCGACCCTCGATCCCGATGCGGTGGACACCTACACCGTGCAGTCGACGATCGCCCTCTCCGGTCCGGTCGACGCCGGTCTGCTGCGCCGCGCCGCGCAGGCGCTCGTGGACCGCCACGACGTCTTGCGGACGGCCTTCGTCGAGACGTCGCGTGGCCCGCGGCAGGTCGTCGTCGACGGCGTCGAGGTGCGCTTCCGGACAGTCGATCTCACCGTTGCCGCGGACCGCGGGGCCGCCCGGCGGGTCGCCGCCGACGACGCCGCCGCCGGTTTCGATCTGACCGAACCCTCGCTGATCCGATTCACCCTCGTGCGGCTCGACAGCGACCACTTCGCCCTGCACGTCACCAACCATCACGTGATCCTCGACGGCTGGTCGATGCCCCTGCTGCTCGGCGAACTGCTCCACTATTACGGCGACCCGGGGCAGATCGGCGCATGCCGGCCGGCAGCCTCGTACCGGGACTACCTCGCGTGGCTCGGCGAACAGGATCAGGACGCCTCGACGGCCGCATGGGCGCAGGCCTACGCCGACGTCGACGGACCCACCCGCGTGACCCGACTCGGCGCCGCGACCACCGTGTTCGACGCCGGTGAGGTCATCGTCGAGCTGCCCGGGCAGGAGTATGCGCGTCTGCGGTCGGCCGCCGCGGAGTCCGCCGTGACGGTCGGGACCGCCCTGTCCGCGGCGTGGGCCCTCGTCCTGCGAACCCTCACCGGCGACACCGATGTGGTCCTGGGCTCCGCGGTCGCCGGACGGCCACCGGAGCTGCCGGGCGCCGACCGGGCGCTGGGGATGTTCCTCAGCACGGTACCGATCCGGGTTCGTCTCGAACCGTCGATGTCGTTGCGCGATCTGTTGATCCATGTGCAGGACGCGAACGCGCTGGTCCTCGACCACCACTACGTCGGACTCCCGGCCATCCACCGCGCGGTGGGCCGGTCGGACCTGTTCGACACCGCACTGGCCTTCCAGTCGTTCCCGCTGCGCGAGGACGCACTGCAACAACTGGTCACCGCGGCGGGCTTGCACGTCGACAGCGTCACCGGGCTCGACGCCACGCCCTACCCGTTGAGCGTCGTCGTGGCGCCGAAGATCGACGGCGGTGAGGGGGAACCGGGACTCGGCATCACCGTGCGGTTCCATCGGGACGAGTTCGACGAGAGTCGCGCACGGGAGATCGTCGACCACTTCGTGGAATGTCTCGCCCGCATCGCCGACGAGCCGGGTTCGCGCCTCGGCGCACTTCGTCACATCGGGCTCGAGGCAGATGCCGGTCGGATCGACGACATGCCGGAACCGGCCACCCTGCTCGACATCCTCACCGCCGCAGCCGGTCAGGCGCCCGATGCGATCGCGGTGACCTGCGGCGAGCGGTCGCTGTCGTACCGGCAGCTGGACGCCGAGTCCGATCGCCTGGCGCGGCAGATCTCGCGGCGGGCGCGGTCCGGCGTCGTGGCGTGCGCACTGCCGCGGTCCGTCGAGGCGGCGATCGCGATCTGGGCGGCGGCCAAGGCGGGAGTGCCGTTCCTGCCGCTGGATCCGAACCTGCCCGCCGAACGCATCGAGTTCGTGCTGGCCGACGCCGGCGCCGGGTTGGGGATCACCGTCGGGACGCGCCGGGCCGCACTGCCCGACAGCATCGATTGGCTCGTCGTCGACGAACCGCGGACGGACGGCCCCCAGTCGAACGAAGCCGGCGGCCCGATCCGGCTCGGGGACACCGCCTACGTGATCTACACATCCGGTTCCACCGGCACGCCCAAGGGCGTCGTCGTCTCCCACCGCGGACTCGCGCCGGTGGTCGCGGCGCAGCGCGCGGTACTCGGCGTCGACCAGTCGTCGACTGTGTTGCAGGTGGCCTCACCGAGCTTCGACGCCTTCGTGTTCGAACTCCTGATGGCTCACGGCTCCGGGGGACGTCTCGTGGTGGCGCCACCCGATGTCTACGGCGGCCCCGAGCTCGCGAATCTGATTCGGCGCGAGCAGGTCTCGCATGCCGTCCTGACGCCGTCGGCACTGGCCACCGTGCCGGCCGACGGTCTCGACACGCTGCGCGTACTGGCGACCGCAGGTGAACCGGTCGGGCCCGAGTTGGTCTCACGGTGGGCCGACGGCCGGAACATGATCAACCTGTACGGGCCGACCGAATCGACCATCTGGGCCACCGCCGGCACGCCGCTGCGGGCGGGTGATCCGATCACGATCGGGACGGCGGTGGGACCGGTGGGCACGATGGTGCTCGACACGTGGATGCGTCCGGTTCCGCAGGGCGTCGTCGGCGAGTTGTACCTCGTCGGCCCCGGCCTGGCCGACGGTTATGTCGGCCGGCCCGCGACGACGGCGGCGCGGTTCGTGGCCTGCCCCGCCGATGCGCCCGGAACCCGGATGTACCGGACGGGCGACCTCGTCCGGGTCTCCCGGTCCGGTGCACTGGAGTATATGGGACGCAACGATTTCCAGGTGAAGGTGCGCGGCACCCGGGTAGAGGTGGGCGAGATCGACGCGCGCCTCGGATCGCGCGCCGACGTCGCCTACGCCGTGACCGTCCCGCGTGGCGGGAACGGAACGCCGCACTGTCTGGTCTCCTACGTGACCGCCACCGCGGGGGCGTCGCTCTCCGGTGACGAACTACGTGCGTCGCTGGAGCGATCGCTGCCCGCGTACATGGTCCCGGCCGCGGTGGTCGTGCTGGACGAGATACCCCTCACGCCGACCGGCAAGCTGGATCGGAGTCGCCTGCCCGAACCGGTGATCGCCCCGCGTGGGTTCCGTGCACCGTCCGGCCCGGCCGAGTCCGCCGTGGCGTATGTCTTCCAGGACGTCCTCGGCGTGCCGCGCGTGGGCGCCGACGATGACTTCTTCGCCCTGGGTGGCGACTCGCTGACCGCCTCGGTGGTGACGGCGCGGCTGGGTGCGGAGCTGGGGGTACGGGTTCCGCTGCGGTCGGTGTTCGACGCGCCCGGCGTCGCGGCACTGGCGGAGCTGGTCGGGTCGCTGGGCGACGACCGGCGCACCGCGCTGACGGCAACCGTTCGCCCGGAGCGCATCCCGTTGTCGCTGGCGCAGCAGCGGATGTGGTTCCTCAATCGGATGGAGCCGGAGTCACCGGCCTACAACATCCCGGTGGTCCTCGAACTCACGGGGCACCTGGACCTCGCGGCACTCGGGCGGGCCCTCGACGACGTGGTCGGGCGGCACGAGGTGCTGCGGACGATCTACCCCGACACCGACGGCGAGCCCTGGCAACTCGTCCTCGACCACGCCCCGGTGCTCCTGGAGTCGATGCGGGCATCGGCCACCGAGGTCGGCGACGTCGTCGCCGGGTTCGTGCGCCTCGGCTTCGACGTGACCGCGTCGGTGCCGATGCGTGTGGCCGTGGTCGCGATCGACCCGGACGGCGTGGACGATCCCCATGGCCCGGACAACCGCGACGCACACGACGACCGGGAGGGGACCGACGGGCGTTTCCTGCTCGTCCTCGTGGTCCATCACATCGCCGGTGACGGCCAGTCCATGGCGCCGCTCGCCCGCGATGTGATGACGTCGTACGCCGCCCGCATCGCCGGCGCGGAACCGACCTGGGAACCGCTCGCGGTCCAGTACGCCGATTACGCGCTGTGGCAGCGAACCATGTTGGGGAGCGCGGACGATCAGACCTCGCTGATGCACGCCCAGCTTGATTTCTGGCGGTCGACCATGTCGGGTGCCCCGGACGTCCTCGATCTGCCCACCGACCGCCCGCGACCGCCGGTGGCGACCCTGGCGGGCGGGCAGGTGCCGGTGGCGATCGACGCCCGCCTGCACGGGCAACTCCTGGCCCTCGCGCGCGCACACGGAGCGTCGTTGTTCATGGTCGTGCACGCCGCGCTCGCCGCGGTGCTCGGCCGGTTGAGCGGCGCCGACGACGTCGTGATCGGCACCCCGGTCGCCGGGCGCGGCGAACCGGGCCTGGAACCGCTCGTGGGCATGTTCGTCAACACCCTCGCGCTCCGGACCGACCTCGACGCCGCGGAGTCGTTCGCCGGATTGCTCGACCGCGTGCGCGAGGTCGACCTGGACGCCTTCGGGCACTCCGACGTCCCGTTCGAGCGGATCGTCTCCGAACTCAACCCGGAACGGTCCACCGCGCATCATCCGCTGTTCCAGGTCGCGCTGGCTTTTCAGAATCTGTCCGACGTCCATCTCGACCTGCCGGACCTGCGCGTCTCCCGCGCGCAGGCCGACACCGGCATCTGCCAGTTCGACCTCCAGGTGGTCTTCGCCGAGTCCTACACCGAAGAGGGCACGCCGCAGGGTCTTTCGGGAACCATGATGTTCGCCCGCGACCTGTTCGATCCGGAGACGGTGGCCGGCATCGCCAGTCGGTTGCACCGTGTGCTCGATGCGATCGTCGACGACGCGACAACCCCCGTCGGTGACATCGACTGGCTCGGCGGAGCCGAGCGCGCCGAACTGGTGTCGGTGGTGGGACCGGGTGCGGTCGCGGAGCCCGTGCTGCTGCCGGAGATCTTCGCGGCGGCCGTCGTGGCCGACCCGGACGGTGCGGCGGTGATCAGCGGCGACGTCGAGCTGTCCTACGGCGAGCTCGATCGCCGAGCGAATCGGCTGGCGCGGTATCTCATCGACAACGGGGCGGCACCGGAGCGGCCGGTGGCGGTGGCCGTGGAGCGGTCGGCGCAATCGCTGGTCGCGTGGTGGGCCGTCGTGAAATCGGGTGCCCCCTATGTCCCGGTGGACCCGCACTACCCGGCCGCGCGCATCGACCAGATGGTGTCCGATTCGGCTGCGCCACTCGGGATCACGACTATTGGCTCGCGGCCGGCACTGTCCGGGGCGCTTGAGTGGATCGTGCTCGACGACCCCGCCACCGTCGCCGAGGTCGCCGAACTGTCGCCGTCGCCGATCCGACAGACCGATCGGGTGTGCCCGGTCCGGCCCGCGAACACCGCCTGGGTGGTCTTCACCTCTGGCTCCACCGGCGTGCCGAAGGGCGTCGCCGTCACGCATGCCGGCGTCGCCGATTACCTCGCCACGCTGCACGTCGACCGTGAGCCCGGAACCAGCCCGCGGGTACTGCATTTCGCCTCTCCCTCGTTCGACGCGTCGCTGCTGGAGATCCTGCTCGCCGTGAGCGCCGCGGCCACCCTCGTCGTGGCGCCCACCGGGATGCGGGGTGGTCGCGAGCTGGCCGACTTCCTCCGCGATCACCGCATCTCCCATGCGTTCGTCACCCCGGCCGCGCTGGCCTCGGTGGACCCGGACGGGCTCGACGACCTGCGGGTCGTCATGTCGGGCGGTGACGAGGTACCGACCGACCTGGTGAGCCGGTGGGTGGGTGCCGATCCGGCTACTGGCCGGGAATTCCGGGTGCTGTACGGCCCCACCGAGACCACCATCGTCGCCACCGCCACTACTCCGCTGCGGGTGGGAGAACGGTCGACGATCGGCACGGCGCTCGCCGGGATGCAGACGCTCGTGCTCGACACCCGTCTGCAGCCCGTGCCGGACGGGGTCGCGGGGGAGCTGTATCTGTCCGGACCCGCGCTCGCGCGCGGCTACCTGAACAGGTCCGGGGTGTCCGCGGCCCGGTTCGTCGCCCACCCCTTCGGCGATGCCGGAGAACGCGCGTACCGCACGGGGGACATCGTGCGCCGCAACCACTCGGGCGACCTGGAGTTCATCGGACGCAACGACTTCCAGGTGAAGGTCCACGGCTTCCGGGTCGAGCTCGGGGAGATCGACGCCGCGCTGGCAGAACTCGCTCGGGTGGCCTACGCCGTCACCGTCCCGCGGCACGACTCCGGCATCGGTGTGCGCCTGGTGTCCTACGTGGTGCCCGCGCCGGGCGTCGCCCTCGTCGGTGAGAAACTTCGTGCCGAACTCGGCGAGGTGTTGCCGACGTACATGGTCCCGGCGGCGGTCGTGGTCCTTGACGAGATCCCCCTGACACCCAGTGGGAAGCTCGACCGGCGTGCCCTTCCCGCGCCGGTCGTCACCACCCGGAGTTTCCGAGCCCCGGCCACGCCGGTCGAGGAGATCGTCGCGGGGGTGTTCGCCGACATCCTGTCCGTCGATGCCGCGGTCGGTGCCGACGACGACTTCTTCGACCTCGGCGGCAACAGTCTCGCCGCAACGCGGGTGGTGGCGAGAATCGGTGCGGCGCTTGACACCACGATCCCGGTGTCGGTGATCTTCGAGGCGTCCACGGTGACGCGGCTGGCCGCCCGCGCCGAGTCGCACACGGACACCGGGCGTGTCGACCTGGTGGCACACGAACGCCCGGAGCGGATCCCGCTGTCCTATGCGCAGCAACGCATGTGGTTCCTCAACCGGATCGAACCCGAGTCGCCGGCGTACAGCATCCCGGTCGTGGTGCGGTTGTCCGGAAGTCTCGATGTCGACGCCCTCCACCGTGCGATCGGTGATGTCGTCGCGCGCCACGAGATCCTGCGCACCGTCTACCCCTTCGTCGAAGGCGAACCGGCTCAGGTGATCCTGCCCGCGGACTCCGTCCCGATGGAGGTCGTCCAGGTCGCGGAATCCGATGTCGATCAGGCGATCACGGAACTGATCGCGGCACCGTTCGACCTCACCGCCGGGGCGTCGACCCGGATCGTGCTCTTCGAGCTCAGCGGCGACGAGTGGGTGCTCGCCGTGATCCTGCATCACATCGGCGGTGACGGCTCCTCGTTGGGGCCCCTCGCGCGGGACATCATGACGGCCTACGTCGCGCGTCTGCAGGGCGAGGCGCCCGGATGGGTGCCGTTGCCGGTGCAGTACGCCGACTACGCGATCTGGCAGCGGGCGGTCCTGGGCTCCGAATCGGACCCGAACTCGTTGCTGCGAGCGCAGATCGACTACTGGGCCGAGCAACTGGCCGACACACCGCCGCTGCTCGAACTGCCCACCGATCGGCCGCGCCCGGCCACCCAGTCCTACGCCGGGGAGTCCGTCGGCCTGACCGTCGACGCCGATCTGCACGCCGGGTTGCAACGGGTCGCCCGCGCCCACAACACGACCCTGTTCATGGTCTTCCATGCCGCGCTGGCCGCCCTGCTCGCGCGGCTCGCCGCGACCGACGACGTCGCCGTCGGGACCCCGTACGCCGGACGCGGGGAACGTGCCCTCGACGATCTGGTCGGGATGTTCGTCAACACGCTGGTCCTGCGCACCCGGGTGCGGAGCGGGATGTCGTTCGCCGAGTTGATCGATGACGTGCGCGCCACCGACCTCGCGGCGTTCGGTCACGCCGACGTCCCGTTCGAACGGCTCGTCTCCGAACTCAACCCGGTCCGCTCCGACGCCCACAACCCGCTGTTCCAGGTGATGCTGGCGTTCCAGAACATCTCGAGCACCGACATCGAACTGCCTGATCTGTCGGTGCGGGCCGTCGAACCGGACACCGGACTCGCCCTGTTCGATCTGCAGGTGACGGTCGCCGACTCCTACGACGCGCACGGGGCGCCGGCCGGCATCACCGGTGGTGTCACGTTCGCGTCCGACCTCTTCGACGCGTCGACCGTGGAGCGGTTCGTCGAACGGTTGGTGGCGATGCTCGAGGCGATGACGATCGACGCCGACCGCCCTGTCCACGACGTGGACCTGCTCGACGACGCCGAACGGTCTGCCGCCCTCCAGGGTCCGAACGCGACGTCGCACGAGGTGGACTCCGCCGAGACCCTCGCCTCGATGTTCGCCGCGGCCGCGGTCGCGTACGCCGAGGACACCGCGGTGATCTCCGGGGCGGTCTCGCAGACCTACGCCGAGTTCTCCGGTCGGGTGAACCGGCTGGCCCGCTGGATGGTCGCACAGGGGGTGGGGCCGGACTCGCTGGTCGCGCTCCGTATACGACGCTCGCTCGACCAGCTCACGGCGATGTACGCGGTGCACGCCGCCGGCGGTGGTTACGTGCCGATCGACCCGGACCATCCGGCCGAGCGGATCGACTACATGGTCGAGTGCGCCGAGCCGGTGCTGGTGCTGTCCGCGCTCGACTCCGTCGATCTCTCCGGGTTCGACGACTCGCCGCTGACCGACGATGACCGGATCACGCCGCTGAACCCGGACGCCCTCGCGTACGTGCTGTTCACCTCCGGCTCCACGGGTCGACCCAAAGGCGTTGCCGTGTCGCATCGTTCGGTGGTCAACCAGCTTCGCTGGATCAGCGCCGAGTACGGGCTGAGCCGATCGGACGTGGTGCTGCAGAAGACTCCCGCGACCTTCGACGTGTCGGTGTGGGAACTGTTCGCGACACTGGCCGTCGGTGCCCGACTGGTGATCGCGCGACCGGACGGCCACACCGATCCGCGCTACCTGACCGAGGTCATGTCCACACATCGGGTCACCATCACCTCGTTCGTGCCGTCGATGCTGGCGGTGTTCGCCGACGCCTTGCCCACCGGCGCGGCGCTGTCGTTGCGGGCCCTGCTCGTCGCGGGTGAGGCCTTCGGGCCCGACGTGGTGGACGCCGCCCGCCGTGCGTTGCCGGACGTGGAGTTGTACAACCTGTACGGGCCGACGGAGTTCACGGTGCACGCGACCTCCTCCACGGTGGGGACGGCCGCCGACGGCGCGGTGCCGATGGGGGTGCCGGTGTGGAACGCCCGTGCGTACGTGCTGGACTCGCGGCTGCGTCCGGTGCCCGCGGGGGTGACCGGCGACCTCTACCTGTCCGGGACTCAGGTGGCGCGGGGCTATCACGGACGACCGGGTCTGACCGCCGATCGCTTCGTGGCCGATCCCTTCGCGGCCGGCGCCCGGATGTACCGCACCGGTGATCTGGTGCGGCGTCGCCGAAGCGGTGCGCTCGAGTATCTGGGACGCAGCGACTTCCAGGTCAAGCTCCGCGGGCTGCGCATCGAACTCGGTGAGATCGAGGCGGTCTTCGCCGCGCACCCGGACATCGCCCGCGCGGCGGCCGCGGTCACCTCGACCGACGCGGTCGACTATCTCACCGTCTACCTGGTGCCGGCGGGGGCCGGCGTGGGGGACGGCGGGGGCAGGTCGGTGAACACCGCCGAGGTCACCGCGTTCGCGTCGGCGGCGCTCCCGGGATACATGATGCCGACGGCGGTGATGGTGATCGACTCGCTGCCGATCACCGCGTCAGGCAAACTCGACCGGGCGAGGCTGCCGCAGCCGACACGTGACGCCTCGGCGTTCCGCGCACCGTCGTCGTGGCTGGAGACCGAGATCGCGCGGACCTTCGAGCACGTGCTCGGTGTCCCGCGCGTCGGCGCCGACGACGACTTCTACGCGCTCGGCGGCAATTCGCTGCGGTCGGTACAGGTCGTCAACGACCTCGAGACCGAGTTGCACGTCGAGATCCCGGTCCGGTGGATGCTGTCCGATTCGAGCCCGGCCGACCTGGCAAGGCGGATCGAGGACGGGATGCGCAACGGGTTCGACGCCGCGCGCGGACCGGGAGACGAGGCGCCGGGCGGGGTGGGCTTCGACGTCCTGCTCCCGATCCGGCCGGAAGGCGAACTGCCGCCGCTGTTCTGCATCCACCCGGCCTCCGGCCTGGCCTGGAGCTACCAGACCCTGAGCCGGCAGGTGCCGCCCGGCCGTCCGGTGTACGGCCTGCAGGCGCCACAGATCGGGGGCGAGACACCCGGCCCCACCACGATCGACGAGATCGCACGCAGGTACGCCGACGAGATCCGGACGGTCCAGCCCGAGGGCCCGTATCACCTGCTCGGATGGTCGCTGGGCGGGGTGATCGCGCACGCGATCGCCGCCGAGATGCGGGCCGCCGGTTCCGAGGTCGCGCTGCTCGCCATGCTCGACACCGAGGCCGACGGTGTCGACTCGTCGGCGATCACCACCGTCACCCCCGGCGAGCTGATCAGCAACCTCGGTCCGGTCCTCGGCATCGACTACGTCAGTGCGGACGCGACCGCCGAACAAGCCGCCGAGCAGATCGCCGAGCGCCTCGGCGCCGGGTTCGGCATCGACGCCGCGACGATCGAGCGGCTGACCGACGCCTACAACCTGCTGATCCGGGCCACCGGCGACTGGGACCCGCCGGTCGTCGACACCGACGTGCTCTACTTCACCGCCGTGCGCGATCGACGGCCGGATGCGTTGGGCGCCAACGGATGGGGGCGGTACGTCCGGGGGAGCATCACGAATGTCGACATCGACACCCACCACCTCGGGATGACCGAGGACGAGGCGATCAGACAGATCGCGGCCGTCCTCGACGATCATCTGACGCGCGAAAGTGCCTCGCGGAAAGCCGCTTCGGGGTTAGCGTTTTCTCACGATGATCGGTTCACCAACAAGAGATGAGGTCGTCCATGGACAAGAACGGCAAATCCGGCGCACACCGTTGCCCACGTCCGCGCGGTCGCCGCCCGGCGGGTGCCCTGCTCGGCTGCGCGTTGGCCGCGTCGCTCACGGTGACGGCCCCGGCCGTGGCCCAGGCGGCCTCACCCGGGGTGGCCCTGCCCGTCCCGGTGGTTCCCTCCTCATCGACGCCGGGAGCACAAACGCTGCCCGGCAACGCTTTCCGCATCGCGCAGATCGACGCCGCGCTGGTCTCGGATGCGGCGCCGGTGGTGGTCGGGTCATGGCCGGACGTGACGTCGGTCGTCCCGACACCGGGGTCGCGGCACCTACGGCCACTCGGTTCGGTGGCGGTGCCGGTCGCCGATGCAGGGGACCGGGTTCGGGTCGGAAACCTGGACCTGACCCGTCCGCGAGCGGTGTCTCCGCAACTGGCCGCGCAGATCTCGGCGGGAGCCGGTGAGATCGTCCAAGGAATCTCGGATGTGTTGCAGAGCAACGGGGTACCGGTCGCGCGGGCCGACCGGGTGGCCGAGCAGATGGTCGGTGATGCCGCGGTCGGTGGCGTCATCGGAGCCGGGGTGGCAGCACCCCTCGCCCTCGCGGTCGGCGGTGTGGTGGGTGCCCCCTTGGGTCTGATACTCACGTTGCCGTTGTGGCCCACGGGACTCGTCGTCGGACCCGTGGTCGGGACGGCTGTGGTCGCCACCCTCGTCGCGCTGCCCGCGGTCGCCGCCGGTGTCGCGATCGGCGCCGCGCACGGCTATGACAAGGGCTGGAAGGTGCCGGTCGACAAGCCGCGACACCTGCGCGCGGACGCCACCGAGGTGTCGGCCGAGCGGGTCGTCGTCCCGCATCAGCCGCGGCATGCCGCCCCGGAGCCGGTCGTACCGCAGGTCACCGGGCCGGTCGGCCGGCAGCTCGCCCCGACCCCCGCGGTGAAGCAGGTCGAACCCATGCGGAGTGTCGGGAGTGGTCCGGCGGACTGCTCCATCGTGCGCAAGATGGAGGTGGCGCTGCAGGGTGGCGTGATCGGAACCTGCTAGCCGTCACGCTCGCGGGAATCCCGTAGCGACGTGGGCCATGTGCGCTCTGTTGCTACAGGATTCGCGAGATCGCGTCGACGACGGTGGCGGCGAGACCGGCAGCCGTGTGCTCGCCGAGCTCGCCGCGCTGTTCGTCGGCGCGCATCATGATGACCGACTCCACCAGCCGGAAGGGGAGCAGCGTCCGCTTGTCGGTGGCGTCGCCGAGTGCCGCGGCCGCCAGGGCGGCATACGAGTCGGCCAATTCCTGGCGCGCCGAACGGAATTCGACGAACCGCTGGTCAGCGACCTCGGGCAGCAGGTACAGGGCACCGAGGTTCCAGCGCGACTGCGCCAGCTGATCGACGTCGAAGCGTGCGAGCTCCAGCAGCCGCGCCAGCGCGGGTCCATCCCCGTCGAGGAGTACCCGCGCGCGGTCGAGTGAGGCGACGACTGTCGTCTCCAGCAGGGTCGCGAGAATGTCGTCTTTGGTGCCGAAGTAGTGGTACATCGACGCCTGTCTGATGCCGACCGCCTCGGCGATCATGCGTGTCGACGTCCCGGTGTACCCGTGGCGGGTGAACAATTCGGCAGCGGCGTCGAGGATCTCCTCGCGCGCGGTCTGCCCGCGGCGTCGGGCCTGTACCAGGCGCGGGCGGCCGCGGCCGGTCGGCGTCGGGGCCGTACTCGAGCCGGACGGCATGTCGTCTCCTCAATTGCGTCAACAGATCTCGCAACCCGGGCATCTTGTGACCCGGATTTCTCGACCCTAGCCGACAGGCCGCGTGCTTCGGCCGTTCGCGGACCCGCCGACCGGGGAAATCCCAGGCGCGTTACGCGGACGTAACGGGAGTTTTCACGACCGGAACAATTCTGTCAATCGATAGAAATCAGCGAGGGCTTACCTATCAGGTGACAGGAAACAGTGCCTGCCTCAACCGTGCTCAACGTGGAGCTTCTTCTCGGAAAGGAAGACCGCGCATGACCTCCACCCCCGAAGTGGCTCCCGCGGCATCGCCCTCCTCGGCCGCTGGATCATCGTCCGGCCCGGGCGCCGGAGATGCCGACGCTCACGACCTCTCGGCACTCGGCTACGACCAGCAACTCCATCGTTCGCTCGGCAAGTTCGCGTCCTTCGCCGCCGGGTTCTCGTTCGTCTCGATCCTGACCACCATCTTTCAGTTGTTCGGCCTGGGTTTCGGTTTCGGCGGCCCGGCCTTCTTCTGGACCTGGCCGATCGTCTACGCCGGCCAGTTCCTGGTGGCGCTGTGCTTCGCCGAAATCGCGGCGCTATACCCGATCTCGGGCGCGATCTACCAGTGGTCCCGCCGGATGGGCGGCGAGGTCGTCGGCTGGTTCGGCGGCTGGTTCATGATGATCGCGCAGGTCGTCACCGCCGCCGCGGCCGCGATCGCGCTGCAGGTCGTCCTGCCGTCGATCTGGATCGGCTTTCAGATCATCGGCGACGACCCGACCCTCACCACCACGAGCGGTGCGGCCAACGCGGTGCTGCTCGGCTCGGTTCTGCTCGTGGTCGTGACCGCCATCAACTGTGTCGGCGTCCGGTGGATGAGCCGGGTCAACAGCATCGGCGTCGTCTGCGAACTCGTCGGTGTCGTCGCGGTGATCCTGGCACTGTTCACCCACGCCCAGCGCGGTCCCGATGTCGTCTTCGACACCGGCGTTCCCGGTCAGCAGCCCGGGTACATCTGGGCGTTCATCGTCTCCGGTCTGATGGCCGCGTACGTCATGGTCGGTTTCGGGTCGGCGGGTGAGTTGGCCGAGGAGACGAGGGACCCGCGCCGCGTCGCACCGCGCACTATCCGGATGGCGCTGACCGTCTCGGCCATCGGCGGCGGATTGATGCTGCTCGGCACCCTGATGGCGGCACCCACCCTCGATGAGCAACTCGCGACCGGCGGTCTGCCGTACGTCCTCGATTCCGTGCTCGGCAGCTTCTGGGGCAAGGTCCTCCTCGCCGACGTGGCGGTGGCCATCTTCATCTGCACCCTCGCCATCCAGACCGCCTGCTCGCGTCTGATGTTCTCCATGGCTCGCGACGGCCGGCTCCCGTTCTCGGCGCAACTGGCACATGTCAACAGCCGCACCGGGACCCCGATCCTGCCGTCGATCCTGATCGGTGTGCTCTGCATCGGCATCCTGCTCGTCAACGTCGGCAACTCGGCGATCTTCGCGACCCTCGCCAGCGTGTGCATCATCCTGATCTACCTCGCCTACCTGGCCGTCACCGGCCCGATGCTCTACCGGCGGTTCCAGGGCTGGCCGCATCGCGGCGGCCGGGACACGCCGGCCGTCGACGCCGGTGGCCGAAAGCTGTTCAGCCTAGGCCGATTCGGGATCGTGGTGAACGCCCTCGCGGTGCTCTACGGCGTCCTGATGGTGATCAATCTGGCGTGGCCGCGGGCCGAGGTCTTCGACCCGTCCGGTGAGATGCCGATCCTCCGCTGGGCCGGCCCCATCTGCATCGTGGCGACCGTCCTGGTCGGCATCGCCTGCTACCCCCGCGGAAAAGAACACCCGCGACCGGTGACGACCTCCCCGTCCGCCTGAGTCCGCTGCGACCCTCTACAACAAGGAGTTCCGAATGAGCACGATCACCGCGGCGGGTACCGGCACCACCACCGGCGCCCGCGAACACGCCCGCGCGCAGGCCGGCGCCATCACCGACAGCATGCCGGTGGTGCCGGCATCGGCCTGGCCCAACCCGCCCGCCGACGTCCCGGCCACCTCGCTGACCTGGGCGGAGGCGGTGCCCGGTGGCCGCTACACCAGCAAGGTCCTGGCACGGGGGACCCGGTTGCGGCTCACCGATGTGGCCGGCGCGGCCTGCGCACATCTGCTGCTCTGGCGCGCCGACGCGCCGTGGGAGCGTCTCAACGTCGCCGACACCGTGAAGGTCCCGTGGCAGGCGTACCTGGGTGCGGGTCATCCGCTCCTCAGCGATCAGGGCCGCGTGCTGGCAACCGTGGTCGCCGACGATTCCGGTCACCACGACGCCCTGTGCGGTACCTCGACCCTCGCGGGCAACACCGCGAGATATGGAGCCGGGGAGGTGCATTCGGGTAGTCCGGCCGGACGTGAGCTGTTCACGCTCGCGGCCGCGAAGCACGGTCTGACACCTACGGATGTGGCGCCGTCGCTGTCGTTCTTCCACGGCGTCACCGTCGACGCCGACGGGACACTGCGCTCGACGGGCAGCGCGGGCCCCGGGCGTTCGGTCGATCTGATCCTGCATCTGCCGTGCACGGTCGCGATCGCCAACACCGCGCATCCGCTCGACCCGTCGCCGCATTTCGACACCACCTCGCTGGAAGTGCTGGCGTGGCAGGCGAAGAGCGATCTCGACACGCTGCTGGCCGAGGTCGCCGGCACCGACCCCGAGTACCAGCGCGCGGTCGCCAACTCCGAAGACGTCTGGGCCGCGGCTCATCACTGAGCCGACCCGCAGAGAGGACCACCCATCGTGACCGAGACAAACACCGCACTCATCACCGATTTCGCCTCGGCGCCGGCCGCCGAACTCGCTCTCGTCCCCGGCACCGTCGTCGACGACGCGCATGTGGGCGACCGGGCTCCGTGGTCGGGCGTCGTCGCCGCCGGCGACGTGCTGACCATCGTCGACCTGCACGGCAACCAGGCCGTCGACACTTTGTTCTACGCCGCCGCCGACACTGCCCAGCGGTATTCGGCCCAGGCGACGATCGCCGCGCAGGGCAACATCTTCCTCACCACCGGCAGCGTGATCCGTGACCACGACTCCACTCCGCTGATGACGATCGTGGCCGACGAGGTCGGCAACCACGACACCCTCGGCGGCGCCTGCTCGCAGGAGTCCAACACGCTGCGCTACGGCCACCACACCAAGCACCAGCACGCATGCGTCGAGAACTTCCTCATCGAGGGCAGCCGGCACGGCCTCGGCAAGGCCGACCTCGTCGGCAACGTCAACTTCTTCATGAACGTCCCCGTCGATCCCGACGGCTCGCTGGGGATCGTCGACGGGTTGTCCGCCCCCGGCAAGCGACTGGCGCTGCGCGCCGAGGTCGACACCCTGGTGCTCATCTCGAATTGCCCGCAGATCAACAACCCCTGCAACGGATTCGATCCGACGGCGGTGCGCGTCATCGTCACCCGGCCGTCCTGACATCCGTTCACCTCCACGCCCCCGGGCGTCACCTGACTCCGACGAGGATCCCATCATCATGTCTGCCACCACCACGGGCGCGGTGACCGTGTTGCGGTCCGGTCCGCTCACCACCATCCAGGACTGGCCCGGCCGGGTCGGGTACTGGAAGGTCGGCGTACCCCCCTCCGGTCCCATGGACGACCTGTCCTTCCGGCTCGCCAACATCGCTGTCGGCAATCCGGGGACGGCAGCCGGTCTCGAGATCACGCTGATGGGGCCGGCCCTGCGGTTCGACCGGTCCGCGGTCGTGGCCGTCACCGGGGCGCCGGTCCCGGTGACGATCAACGGAACGGTTGCACCGCAATGGGTTCCGCTGACACTCGAACCAGGTGACGTGCTCGACATCGGATCGATCGGCACCCTCGGCATGCGGGCGTATCTGGCGGTGGGGGGCGGGTTCGACGCCGCCGATCACCTCGGGAGCCGCTCCACCTTCACCATGGGCAAGTTCGGCGGGCTCGACGGGCGGGCACTGGTGGCCGGCGACGATCTCACGTTGCTGGGTGCGCCGGTCGGCGCGCCCCGGCGCATCCTGTCCGACGAGCAGCCGGCGTTCACCAACAGCTGGCAACTGGCGGTGACCGTCGGGCCCCACGGCGCCCCGGAGTTCTTCACCGAGGACGACATCGCCGATCTGTTCGCGACCGACTACGAGGTGCACTTCAACTCCGACCGGACCGGTATCCGGCTGATCGGCCCCAAACCCCGGTGGGCGCGCGACGACGGTGGCGAGGCCGGTCTGCACCCGTCGAACATCCACGACACCGCGTACTCGGTCGGCGCCCTCGACTTCACCGGGGACACGCCGATCCTGCTCGGCCCGGACGGCCCGAGTCTCGGTGGATTCGTGTGCCCGGTGACGGTCACGACCGCGCAGCGCTGGAAACTCGGCCAGCTGAAGCCGGGTGACACGATCCGGTTCGTCGCGGTGCGCGGTGACCGTGCGGCCTCGCCCGCCGAGGTCGGGCTGGGCCGGCGGGCGTGCTTCGTCGACGTCCTGTCGTCGGGCGGCGACGCCGACAACGGAATCCTGGGCACCACGACGACCGCCGACGGGTCGACCACCGTCACCTATCGCCGGTCCGGCGACGACAACGTGCTCGTCGAGTACGGCGAGATGCACCTCGACCTGGCCCTGCGGGCCCGGGTGCATGCGCTGGCCGAGCGGATTGCCGCCGAGAAGCCGCGCGGGCTGGTCGATCTCACGCCGGGAATCCGCTCCCTGCAGGTGAAGGCGGACCCGGACGTGTGGTCGCAGGCGCAGATGCTGGAGTGGCTGACCGAATGCGAGAGCCAACTGCCGGCCGCCGAAGACCTCGTGGTGCCGAGCCGCACGGTGCACCTGCCGCTCTCATGGGACGACCCGGCCACTCGCGAGGCAATCGAACGGTACATGCTCGGCGTGCGGTCCGACGCCCCGTGGTGTCCGTGGAACATCGAGTTCATCCGCCGGATGAACGGCCTGGACTCCGTCGACGACGTGTACCGAACCGTCTTCGACGCCAGTTACCTCGTCCTCGGCCTCGGCGACGTCTATCTTGGTGCGCCGGTGGCCGTTCCGCTGGATCCACGCCACCGCCTGGTCACGACCAAGTACAACCCCGCCCGCACCTGGACCCCGGAGAACGCGGTGGGTATCGGCGGCGCTTACCTGTGCATCTACGGCATGGAGGGCCCGGGCGGTTATCAGTTCGTCGGACGGACAACCCAGGTGTGGAATCACCGGCATCCGTTGCCGGCCCCGGGTTTCGATCCCGAACACCCGTGGCTCCTGCGGTTCTTCGATCGAATCCACTGGTATCCGGTCAGCGCCGAAGAGCTCCTGGACATGCGGGCCGACGTCGCCGCCGGGCGCGGCGACAGCACGAAGATCGTCGACGGTGAGTTCTCGCTGGCCGCGCACCAGCGCTTCCTCGACGAGCACGCCGGCGACATCGCGGCTCGCCGGGAGACGATGGAGATCGCCCGCGCCGAGGAGCGCGAGAGATGGTCGTTACAAGGTGAATTCGCTGCGCGAGCGGCCGGTGTGAGCGTGGCCGACGGCGGAGCGTCGAAGAGTGCGGACGACGAGGAGCGGGTGGCGTGAGCAGGATCGACGAGGTGTACGCGCGGATCGCCGAGGCGGATCGTCCGGAGGTGTTCATCACGCTCCGGCCTGAGGCCGAGGTGCGTGCCGAATACGAGCGGTCCGTCGCGACCGGCGGCCCGCTGGCGGGCATTCTCCTCGCGGTCAAGGACAACGTCGACGTCGGCGGTCTGCCGACCACCGCCGGGTGTCCCGGTTTCGCTTTCACCCCCGAGGCCGATGCGCCCGCGGTCGCCGCCCTGCGTGCGGCCGGCGCGGTGGTGCTGGGCAAGACCAACCTCGACCAGTTCGCGACCGGACTGGTGGGAACGCGAAGCCCCTATGGTGCGGTGCGGGATTCCCGACGCCCCGACCGCATCTCGGGTGGATCGAGCTCGGGGTCGGCGGTGGCGGTCGCCCTCGGATTCGCCGACATCGCCATCGGGACCGACACCGCCGGGTCGGGTCGGGTGCCGGCGGGCCTGCAGGGCATCGTCGGTGTCAAGCCGACCCTCGGTGTCGTCTCCACCGACGGAGTCGTACCCGCCTGTCGGAGCTACGATGTCCTCACGATCTTCGCCGCCGACCTCGCGCTGGCGGACCGATCGGTTGCGGTGATGGCGAAAGCCGCTGGGACACGCCCCTTCCCGAAGTCCGTGCCCTACGCCGCGCCCGAACGCCCGGTCGTCGCCGTGCCCACCGAGCTGCCCGGTCTGGACGACAGGTGGCGCGCCGCGTTCGACGACGCGGTGCATCGTGCCGAGGCGGCGGGGCTCATGATCAAGACCGTCGACCTGTCGCCGTTCCTCGAGGCCGCCCGGCTCCTCTACGACGACGCGCTCGTCGCCGAGCGATACGAGGCGGTGGGGGAGTACCTCGATTCCGTTGCCGATCCCGGCGCCGCCGGCCTCGATCCGACGGTGTCGGCCATCATCGGTGCGGCGGACCGTTTCTCGGCGGTCGACCTGTTGCGCGCCCGTCGTCGGCTTGCGGACCTTCGTGCGGCGGCGATGGACCAGTGGGGCGATGCGACGGTCCTGATGGTCCCGACCGCGCCGGCGCACCCGACGCTCGCCGAGGTGGCCGCCGATCCGGTGGGCGTGAACTCGCGGATGGGCACGTACACCAACTTCTGCAACCTCTTCGACCTCTGCGGACTCGCGGTGCCGGCCGGGACGGTCGTCGAAGACGACGGCAGCACAGCACAGTTCGGCGTCACGTTCCTGGGCGTCGCGCATGCCGACGCCGTGCTCGTCGACGTGGCACGTCGCTTCGTCGGTGACGACTCGGTGGCGTCCTCCTGGGCGGAGCCCGACGATGCGATCGAACTCGCGGTCTTCGGGGCGCACATGCGGGGTGGGCCTCTGACGCACGAGCTGAGCGAACGGGGTGCCCGGTGGGCCGGCGAGGTCACCACGACCCCGTCGTACCGTCTGGTCGCACTTGACACGACCCCGCCCAAACCGGGACTGATCCGCGATCCCGAGGCCGGCCGTGCGATTCGCGGCGAGGTGTGGACGCTCGCCCCGTCGGCGCTGGGGGAGTTCCTGGCCGCCCTGCCCGAGCCGATGATGCTGGGCAAGGTCGAGATCGCCGCGGGAGAGAGCGGTCCCGCCCGCTGGGTCGTGGGATTCGGGTGCGCCGCCGACGCCGGTGCCACCGGTCAGGGTCTCGATCGCGACCGCTGGTAGGAGTGGGACGTCTGACCAGAACCGCCGATTCGTGCCATTTCCTCCGATCGACCATCTGTTCACCGAGCGTGGTGATTCACTTGCTCAGCTCGGGCGGTCGGGGAGAAGAGGGTGGGACGGATGACCAGGTTGGGGCGCAGCGGAATTCAGCGATCGGAGAAGGTCGCTCGACGTGAGAACCGGAAGCAGCGGCGGCAGCACCGCGCGATCGCCGGGGCGGCCGCCCTGGCGACAGTCGCCGCGATCGGAACGGGGCAGGTCGCGGAGCCGGCGGTGGCTGAGGCTTCGCCGATAACTGACGCCATCAACAGCTTCACCAACCTTCAGAACATGTACGGCAACAATCCCCTGGGGACGGTGCTCGCAGACCTCAGCAATGATGACCTGGCCGAGATCGTCAGAGCTTGGCGTATCGAGTTGTGTGCTTCCGGTGCGAGCAACGGAGGTGCGGACTGTTCGGAATCGAGCACGGACATGGGCGGCTTCGGTGTCACCATCGTGATGCCGGGGAGTCTTGAGCTCGTCCCGGTCGGCGTCTACGGCACGGTGAAAGACGCCTACGCGGTTATCCCCTCCTGGGTGAAAGACGGTGCGAACCTTATCCTGGTGCCGCTGTTCGGGTCCGGACTGCCTGACTCGATCGCCGATGAGCCCACGACGGAAAACTCGTCGACCGTACGCGGCAACGGCTTCCAGTTCGCCATGGCGTATCGCGGCGGAGACGCCACGGCGATCTCCTATCTGCCCATCAGTCTTGCCACCGCAGGTGCGAGTGACGCCGAGCCGCGTTTTCGTTCGCTCTCATCGGAACTGCTCACGCGTGGAACACTGACCCACTGGACGTGACGGTTCTCGGCAACGAAGTCGGACAGATCCCCGGGGTCAAGGGCGTCGGTTGCTATGGCGGTCTGACTGCCGCCCACGCCGAAGGAGTCGGCGCGTGCGCGAACGTCGCAGGTACCTTTGACTTCCGATGGAAGGAAACCAACGGTGAGATCCAATTCGGACTGACGGATCCGACTGCGCTGCTCGCCGACCCGGGGGGTGTGCTCGGCGGCGTGGGCGGTGAAGTGCTGAGCGGTCTCGTGTCCGCTCTGCTCGGTGGCGAAGACATCGACTTCGACAGCGAGTGGTTCGCCCTCTCCAAGGATTTCGCCCGCCTGAGCATCGGTGGCGATTACGACCTGTTCAGCGGGAACTTCCTCCGGCTGACAAGCGATTACGGATTCACGGCTCCGATCACCGTCGACTGGCTGGGTTCAACCGTCACCTTCCGGCCGCTGGTCGAGGTCAACGGCGAGCTCCGGCCGAATCGGCTGGGCCTGCCGGTCATCGAGTTCGGGCAACTCGACACCGGCGAGCTCGTCCCCGTGATCCGCATCCCGAGTTACGAGTTCCCGTTCGGTCTGCCCGCGACCGAACCGATCGACACCGGCGCGTCGAACACCGTGGCGCGCACGAGCATGTCGATCGTCGATGCGTCTGCGGAGCCGGTCGCCACCGACGACGAGGCCGACGAGGCCGGGAGCTACGTCGGCAAGCACCGCTCGGCGGAGGATTCCTACGTCGGCAAGCACCGGGCGCCTGAGGCTTCCGACGACAGCGGCGTCGAGTATTCGGATGCCGGAGACTCCGACGCGCCCGAGTCCGGCGGCCCGGATTCCGACACCCCGGATCCTGACAGCCCGGATTCCGACGGAGCCGGTTCCGATGCCGCGGACTCCGCCGCCTCGGATCCCGACACCTCTGATTCCGATGGCAACGACTCCGGTAGCGGCTCGGACTCGAGCGCCGATTCCGATTCCGGCAGTGATTCCGGAGATGCCGCGGCCTGATCCGAAGTGTTCCAGGCTCGCTGCGCTCTGAGGTGAGGGGAACCGGGCTGGGCTCATTCACCGCGTGGCCGACTGTTGCTGTCGAGAGCGATATCGATCGATCGCAGTACAGGATCCGACCCCCGTCCCACCGGGATCTTTCGCGAAGTGATTGCTACTGATCATCTTCCGCGACAGGGTCCCGGTGGGCAGGGGTTTGTTCTCACACTGTGGACTTGTCAAAGGTCGTGTGGCGTCGGGATCGACGCCGGAGGATCTGGTCGCCGGGCGGCTACACGAGTGCGTCGTCGAGTCGCATGGTGCGCCGGTTGTAGGCCGGCCGGGGTAGGCGTTTCGGGTCGATGTCGGCGGGCGGGATGAGCCACGGATGACGGTCGGGACCCATTACGACCTGCCAGCCGTGGTGATGGACCTGGGTGTGACAGCGCTGGCACAGCAGGCACCCGTTGTCCAGATCAGTAGCGCCACCATCAGCCCAGGGGATCAGATGGTGAACTTGCGTATGTGCCGCTGGCGCACCACATTTCACGCAACACATATCGCGGATGGTGATTGCTTGCCGCAGGTGATGCGGGAACAGTCGTTTCGTGGTTCCCATCCGCAACGGCACACCCTCACCGTCGAGGACGATCTCGGCCACCGCGCCGTCGCACGACAGTCGTTGTGCTGTCGAGCCTGACACGGCTCCGACCCACGGCAACCTTGCCTGACCAACGCCATCAGCAGGAATGGTGATGAGCAACTGCGCTCGCGGTGCGCCCGCAGTGGTCATCGCTGCACCGATCGCAGCCTGGTCCAGAAGGAGTTCCAGACCGTCCGCGCGGCGTTGTCCGGCATCGCGGCGGTCGGCGGCGCCGTCGGGTTCGGGGCGCGGGCAGGAGCGCTCGTCGATCATCGACAAGAACTTCTCCCCGATCACTGCGGTGACGTCTGCGCTGATCGCGACCCGGCCCTCGTCGGTCACCCTGGTGTGCACAGTGTTCAGCGACGCATCATCCGCTGCCGCGACGGCGTTCGGATCGTCATCGGCGACCCGCATGGCGATACTCCGGGCGTGAGTGATGATCTCGGCGGGGGTGGCACCGGAGAACGCCTGCGCGAGCAGTTCGCTCTCGAACGCCGCCAGGTCGTCGTCGGACAACGCAGTCGCTGCGATGACTGCGATGACTGCGATGCCGCGAACCACGGCGTCAACGCACTCGGCAGACAGGTAGCCGTCGGCGGCGCAGTCGGCGACTTTGGGCAACGACTTCAGTCCGGTGGCGATGCGTGCACCGCGGTGCGCGGCCGTCGGGGGCATGCCCATCTCGATCAGCCAGGATCGGGTCGTCGACCCTGCACGCGCCGGTGCCCCCGAATCTTCCAACAGGGCGATGTGGACGGCGATCTGGTGATCGAGAACGTTGCGCAGCACTCGTAATTCGTCGAGTTGCTCGTACACCGCGCGACCACTCCCGTCGTCGGGCGGGGGTTGCAGAGCAATGAGGGTGTCGCGGAGCTCGGTGATCGAGGTCATGACACCAAGGTACTCGCCAAAACGTTCGACGACGAGATTTATCCACAACCTATCTGGCGTCGAATCACACTGTGCGGCACTCTATGTCACACGCACATCAGCGGTGAACCGCAGTGAACCGTGGTGAACAGAAACCCCACCAGTCACAGCCCGTTGATCGAACAGGGTTTGTCGATCATCACTACGCAGCTGACAACAGGAGGGGTCCAACGCCGAGGATGCGCTACGGAGCAGCCGACTGCCCGCGCATGTCCCCTGAGCCCAGCCGAGTCGCACCGCATCAATCGGGTGTTTCATCATGTTGACGCGTTGGCAGACGAAAGCGGGTCGCGACTCGGAAGACCGCCAGCTCCGTCATCTGTGCCAACGGATCGGCCACCTGATCAACGCCAACCTGCGATACACCTACGGTCAGTAGTCGGAATCCGCGACGTTTGTTTCATCCATCCTCGGTTCTGTGCGTTAGTCGTAGAACGGCTGGCGACCGTAGCGGTCTGCGGTCACGACATCGATGTCGTCTCGCAATGTGAGGTCGCGGATGGTGGCTGTGTTCGCCCCGATCCCGGCCCAGTGAGGATCGGTGTCGCTTGCCAGGCACCAGGCATGGTCAGCGGGCCATACAAAGGCCGGCGGGTCGTGAAATAGCGCAGGCGTTTCGTGTGTCAAGGGCTCCTCCCACGCCTTGAGGTCGGACAGTGTGCCGACGTAGAGGTGGTAGCCGCGGTTGGGGATGTACATCCGAGGGCCACCCGGTAGAGGGGACGCGACACCTGAATAGCGGGCCCAGATCGCGAAGTAGCACTCGTCGGAGCTGCGCGTCGCCGCAGCCAGGGCTCTACACGTCCTGGCGACGATGGCGTGCTCGTAGCCCTCATAGGCGGGCTGTGTGAAGTCCTGGCTCGGAACGCTCTGGTGAGGACGGTCTGGATCCGGTATGAAACGGACCCGCGCGTAGGCCTCGAACTCAGGAGGGCCGAACAGCGCTAGAGCTTTCCAAGCCTGGCCCGACGCGACGTCGTCGGTCGCGTCGCGACTTCGTGTGATCCAGTCCGCGGCTGAGACGTCAGCACAGAAACGCAGCATGCCACGACTATGCGCCGGACGGGGTTGCCGCGGCCATCCTTTGTGAGAACGCCGAGGCGTCTCATCTGATGCAGTATGCAGTCGATCACTTCCCAGGTGAACCAGGTCAGACCAGACTTCGGAGCGAAGCAAGAAGTAGAAACCGCGGCCCTCCACATTCCACCAGAATTGAAGCCGCTGAACGGCATAGACATGTCAGACGGAGTAGACATGATCGGGTGGACCCGACATCGGTGCCGGCTCCGCCGCGGTCACCGGCATCCTCGCCAGCCCTCACACGTTCGCGTTGGACGTCCCGGCCGACTCCTCGGGCAGAAACATCTGCCGACATCGGAGCGTGTGGCTGACGATATGGCTATTCGCTTCGCGGGCAGTTCGATGAGCTGAGAGCAGGGGTCAGGCCGCAGAGTCCCTGACCGGAACGGGGGCGATTGTCCGGGCCTGTCGCGATACGCGACTACCCTGGGCACACGACCCCGGGCCGTTCACGGACCGATCCGGGTGCAACCGACCAGGGAGGGCATCATGGCCATCGATTGGGACAAGAGCAGAGCGGTGTCGGAGGTCGTGCGTCAGCACCCGGCGATGAGCCTGGTCGCGGTGTCACCGGGCATCGCGGTGTTCGTGACGTTGCTGCTGCTCGACCAGACCTTCCTGGCGATCCTGTTCCTCGTCCTGGCCGTCGGCGGGGGCGCATACCTGCTGACGCGCAAGCGCTGACGGTGTCGCCTGTTCAGCACCCGCGGCGGGCTGGGCGACCCCGCTACAGTGGTGCCCAACGAGCACCCGGCAGGGTCGAGGAGAGCGGTGAAGGGAGTCGGCGTCGTGGGCACTGAACCGGGTCGGGGCGCCTGCGCCGGATGGACTCCCGGGTTGCGGACGAGTCGGCTGGGCGGCTGACCATGTCCACCCGCGTCGATGCCTACATCTGGGCCATCCGTCTGACCAAGACCCGATCGGCGGCGGGCGCCGCATGTCGGGGCGGGCACGTCCGCGTGAACGGGGTGACCGCCAAACCGGCCCAGCCGGTGGTGCCGGGTGACGAGGTCCGCGTACGGCTCGCCGGACGCGAGCGCATCGTCGAGGTCACCCGGACGATCAGTAAGCGGGTGTCGGCGCCGATGGCCGCCGAGTGCTTCATCGACCGGTCTCCGCCGCCGCCGCCGAAGGAGATCCTCGCGAGTCAGCCGCGCCGCGACCGCGGTGCCGGTCGGCCGACGAAACGTGAACGGCGTCAACTGGATCGGCTGCGCGACGGCACCTTGCTCATCGCGGTACTGGCAGCGATCACGCTTCTCGTCGGCGCCTGCTCGGACGACGAGCCGACGTCGGATCCAAACACTCCGAACACGCCCGAGGCGCCCGCCCAGGCCGGTTCCGGACCGTTCTTCGGCGAATGCGGCGGTGTGTCCCTCGAGGAGGTGGTCCGCATCACCGGGTTCGGTGGACTCACCGAGACCGTGAACAACACCTCGGTGTGCGAATGGGACACGACCGGTTCGAGGACGGGTGCCGTCGCCTCGTTCAACTGGTATCGCGGATCGCCGATCGGTCGTGAGGAGGCGAACGTGAAGTTGTCGCGCGACGTCACCAACAGACTCGAGATCGACGGCCACGAGGGATTCATCGGTTACACGCAATCAGGTCAGATCTGTGAGGTCGGCATCGGTTTCGGCGCGGACTTCTTCGAATGGTCGATCCGCGGCGACGCGGCGACACCACGGCCGATCGAAGAGATCTGTGACGCCGCACGCGAGCTGGCGACGCTGTCGATAGAGCGTGCGTCGTGAAGCGCGCCCTCATCGTGATCGCCGCGGTGCTGCTGGGACTGACCGCCCTGGCCGGGTGTGCGCGCACCGTCGACGGTGAGGCGGTGCCGTTGGGGGCCGCGGACCAGTCCGGCAGCAGCGACATCGACACCGACCAGTTCGACCGGCTCTTGCTCGAATGCGATGTGCTACCCGACGCGATGATCGCCGATGTCGTCGCCGGCGGCGGGTTCGCCGAACGGTCGTTCAGCGGGGCCATCTGCCGATGGCTGGTCTCCGGCACCACCGACGTGGTGAGTGTGACGTTCAACTGGTTCGAGTGGGGCAACGTCAACGTGGAGAAGGAGACGGCCAAGAAGCTCGGTTTCCAGACCGAGAACATCAAGGTCGCCAGCCAGTCGGCGTTCACCCAGCGCAGTCCCGACCGGCCGGGCGTCTGCGGTGTGACCGCCCGCGCGCCGAGCCGCGGCATCTTCACCTGGTTCGTCGAACCTCGCGGCGCGCCCCAGGGCGATCCGTGCGCGGCGCCGATCAAGCTGATGGAGTTGCTGCTCCAGGGCGGTCAGTAGAAGTCGTTCACCCCGGGAGCGGCCCGACGACGACGCTGGCCGCGACCACGAGTTCGTCGCCGGTGCCCGGCATCATCAACCACACGGTGAGCCGGTCGTCCTCGCGCACCCGGCGCAGGACCAGCCGCGTGCCCGGCACGATGGGCCGCAGGTACTCGATGACCACCCGGTGCGGAGCGTCGACCAGGTCGGGATGCTCGACGAGTTCGTCCTCGATCGCCTCGAGGTAGGCGGCATTGTTGAGGTGCTTGAACGGGTCGAAGTCGGTGATCCGGAGAACGTGTTCACGGTCGGGGAAGTCGATGTCGGCGGCGTCGGGGGCCTTCTCGGGGTTCATCGACCGCCAGCGAAGGCGGTGCTCGTCGGTCATCGCCGACAGCATCGCGAAGGCGTCGTCGGACAGGCGTGACGGCACGCCCTGCTCGTTGACGTTGATCCAGAACGCCTCGGTCTCGATCAGGCCCGCGGGACGCGGTCGGGGGTTGAACCGGTTTGTCTCGTGCTCGGCGGTGAGGCGCACGCGCATGTTGGTCCAGCGCGTCGACAGGGCACCGCACCAGCGCTGCGCGGTCACCGTACCCGGCCAGGTGATGGGCTCGATGACATCGATGATGGTCCGCCGAACGATCCAGAACGGGTCGGTCGCGCTGAACTCGGTTGCCTCGAGGTTGTCGTTGGCGACGTCCTGCAGGTAGCGGGCCACCGCATCGAGGCGCACACGCATGTCCTGATCGACGTCGCCGGTGCGGACGCGATAGCCCACCTCGTAGAACTGGGCACCAGGCTTGCGATCCGGGAGTGATGCAACCGACACTGCTGGCGTAACCTGGCTCACTCGAGTCCCTCCGATAGGTCGCCGGTATCTTTGCGGCTAAGATACATTCAATCGGAAAAATAGAACACGTTCTACGTGTCGGATCACGAGGAAACAGCAGATGGCGCATGTGATTACCCGCCCATGTTGCAACGATGCCAGTTGCGTCAGCGTGTGTCCGGTGAACTGCATCCACCCCACGCCCGACGAGCCGGAGTTCCTCACGGCGGAGGCCCTCTACATCGATCCGGAGACCTGCATCGATTGCGGCGCCTGCATCGACGAGTGCCCGGTGGAGGCGATCATCCCCGACGATCAGCTGGACGAGCGTGACGAGCCGTACCTCCAGATCAACGCGGACTACTACAAGGACCACGACGTCGAGGGCGGCCTCGTGCCACCGCGCAAGGCACCCAAGCTGCCCGAGAAGGAACTGCACGTGGCCATCGTGGGTGCCGGGCCGGCGGCCTTCTACGCCGCCGAGGAGCTCGTCCGCAAACCGGCCATCAAGGTCGACATGTTCGATCGGCTGCCGACGCCCTACGGACTCGTGCGCGCCGGAGTCGCACCGGACCACAGCGCCACCAAGGGCGTGGAGAAGACCTTCGCCTCGGTCGCGGCGAAGAAGAACTTCAGCTACTACCTCAATGTCGAGGTCGGCAAGCACATCAGCCACGACGAGCTGGTCGCCCGCTACCACGCGGTGATCTACGCGGTCGGCGCCGCGACCGACAAGCGGCTGGGCATCGAAGGCGAGGATCTGCGCAATTCGGTCGCCGCGACCCAGTTCGTCGCCTGGTACAACGGTCACCCGGACTTCGCCGACCTCGACGTCGATCTGTCGGGCGAGCGGGCCGTCGTGGTCGGCAACGGCAACGTGGCACTCGACGTCGCGCGCATCCTCGTCACCGACCCCGACGAGCTCGCCAAGACCGACATCGCCGACCACGCCCTCGCGAAGCTGCGTGAATCCAACATCTCCGAGGTGGTGCTCCTGGGCCGCCGCGGCGTGGCGCAGGCGGCATACACCAACAGCGAGTTCCTGGCACTCGGTGACGTCGACGGTGTCGACGTCGTCATCGACCCCGACGAGCTGGTCCTCGACCCGGCCTCGGAGGCGGCGCAGTCCGACGACACGCTCGACTCGACGATCGCCACCAAGGTGCGTCTCGCCCGAGAATTCGCCGAGCGTCCGCAGACGCCGGGCAACAAGCGCATCGTGTTCCGGTTCCTCACGTCTCCCGTCGAAATTGCCGGTGACGGGGAAGTGGCTACGCTTACGTGCGTGCGCAACGCCTACGCCGACGCGACCGGGACAGTCGCGGTGACACCCACCGAGGATCGGTTCGACCTCGAGACCGGACTGGTCCTGCGGGCCATCGGTTACCGGGGCGTGCCGGTCACCGACCTACCGTTCGACGAGGGGCACGGCGTCGTCCCCAACACCGAGGGGCGGGTCCAGACCGCGGCCGACGGCGATGTGATGCCCGGCCTGTACGTCACGGGTTGGATCAAGCGAGGAGCGACAGGGGGTATCGGCATGAACCGCATCTGCGGTCAGGAGACCGCGCAGGCGGTCATCGCGGACTTCGTCGCCGCCGCGTTCGACGACCCCTCGACCTCGCGGGACGACGTCGCCGCACTCGTGGCCGACCGCGGCGCCAACCGCATCGACCTCACGGGCTGGAAGGCGATCGACGCCGCCGAGAAGTCCGCGGGCAGGGCCACCGGCCGGGTCCGCACGAAGTTCGTCAGAATCTCCGAGTTCGAGGCGGCTGCCACCGCCGGGGCGCAGTGACCGTGCGCATCGCACTGCTCTCGTACCGAAGCAAGCCGCACTGCGGTGGCCAGGGCGTCTACGTCCGCCACCTCTCCCGCGAACTGGCACTGCTGGGGCACAGCGTCGAGATCTTCTCGGGGCAGCCCTACCCCGAACTGGACCAGGTGGCCATCGACGCCGGGGTCACCGTCACCAAAGTGCCGAGCCTCGGTCTCTACGACGAGCCGGACCCGTTCCGGACGCCTCGTCCGGGCGAGTACCGCGATTGGATCGACGTGCTCGAGGTCGGCTCGATGTGGACGGCGAGCTTCGGCGAACCGCTCACGTTCAGCCTCCGGGTGGCGCGCCTTCTCAAAGAGCGCCGCGACGACTTCGACATCGTGCACGACAACCAGTGCCTCGGTTACGGACTGCTCGACATCCAGAAGGCCGGGTTCCCGCTGATCGCGACGATCCACCACCCCATCACCCGCGACCGCACACTGGCGGTGAAGGCGGCCAAGGGGTGGCGCAAGATCAGTGCCTGGCGGTGGCATTCGTTCCTGCGCATGCAGGGGCGCGTCTCACGCCGTATCCCCGAGCTGCTCACCGTTTCCCGCAGCAGCGAGGTCGACATCCGCAAGGCCTTCGACATCCCGTCGGGTCGGATCACCACCATCCCGCTGGGGGTGGACACCGAGATCTTCACGCCGGCCGCCACGCGCGTTCCCGGACGTATCGTGTGTGTCGCCAGTGCCGACGCGCCGCTGAAGGGTGTCTCGTACCTGCTCGAGGCGGTCGCGAAGCTGTCCTCCGAGCGGGATGTCGAATTGGTACTGGTGTCCAAGTTGGACCCGAACGGTCCGTCCGCCAAGATGATCGAGGATCTGGCGATCGGCGATCGCGTCTCGGTGGTGTCCGGCCTCGAGGACTCCGAGATCGCCGGCCTGCTCGCCTCCGCCGAGGTGGCGTGTGTGCCCTCGTTGTACGAGGGGTTCTCGCTGCCGGCGGTCGAGGCCATGAGTTGCGGAACGCCGCTGGTGGCAACCCGGGCCGGTGCGATCCCCGAGGTCGTCGGCACCGCTGAGGAGGCGGCGTTGCTGGTGCCGCCGCGGGATTCCGGACGCCTGGCGCAGGCGATCGGCCGGCTGCTGGACGATGCCGATCTGCGGACGCGTCTCGGCGACGGAGGTCGTCGACGCGCCGAGGAGAACTACAGCTGGGCAGCGGTGGCCGCGAAGACTGCGGCTCACTACGAAACCGTGCTCGCCGGACATCGGCGGGCAACAGAAGGGACATCGAGTGCTCACAGTTGATTTCGACCGGCTTGGCGTTGGACCGGGCACCAAGGCGATCGACATCGGGGCGGGGCAGGGTAGGCACTCGTTCGAGATGTTCCGTCGTGGCGCGGAGGTCATCGCCTTCGACATGTCCGAGAGCGACATGTCCGACGTCGGTGAGATGTTCGACGCCATGATGGCCGAGGGTCACGTGCCCGCGTCGGCCAAGGCGCGCGCCGAGGTCGGGGATGCGCTTCGACTCCCGTACGCGGACAACAGTTTCGACGTCGTCCTGATGAGCGAGATCCTCGAGCACATCCCGACCGACGAGGGCGCGATCAGTGAGATGGTGCGCGTGCTGAAGCCGGGTGGCGTCGCCGCGGTCACCGTGCCCCGGTACTGGCCGGAGAAGGTGTGCTGGGCCCTGTCGGACGAGTACCACGAGGTCGAGGGCGGACACGTCCGCATCTACAAGGCATCCGAGCTCGCGGGCAAGTTGCAGCGAGCCGGACTCGAGGTCACCGACACCGACCACGCCCATGCCCTGCATGCCCCGTACTGGTGGCTGAAATGCGCTGTGGGAGTCGAGAACAACGACAATGTCCTGGTGAAGGGCTACCACCAGCTGTTGGTCTGGGACATGATGAGCAAGCCGTGGCTGACCCGGGTCGGCGAGCAGGTGCTCAACCCGCTCATCGGCAAGTCGGTGGCCCTCTACCTGCGCAAGCCCGAGACCGCCACCGCGTCTTCATGACGGGGTCCTCCAGGACGGGAGCCCCATGACGGCCGTCCCGGCGATCCCCGGTGTGGTCACGGCCGAGCAGATGCGGGCCACCGGTGCCGCGATCGTCGGCATGCAGGAGGCCGACGGTGCGTTGCCGTGGTTCCCGGGCGGGCAGACCGACCCGTGGGACCACATCGAATCGGCGATGGCGTTGTCCGTGACCGGGTTTCACTCCGAGGCAGAGGCGGCTTACGAGTGGTCGCGGCGTAAACAGCGCGACGACGGGTCGTGGCCGATCCGCACCGTCGTAGGAAAGGTGGAGGACGCCGGCACAGACAGCAATTTCTGCGCCTACATCGCGGTCGGGGTCTGGCATCACTATCTGATCACCGGTGACGACGCCTTCTTGCAGAAGATGTGGCCGGTGGTCTGGTCGGCGATCGACTGCGTGCTGCGCTTCCAGCGTGAGGACGGTGCGTTCCGCTGGGGCGGCGACCACCGGACCGGAGCGATGTTCGGTGAAGCGCTGATCACCGGGAACGCCAGCATCTTCCAAGCGCTGGACTGCGCGATCCGGATCGCCGGTGAGATGGATCAGCCCGACGCCGACTGGATCGCGGCGCACAGCGTGCTCGGCGACGCGATCCGTGCCGACGTCACGCGTGACGAGTGGCAGACCTTCACCCCGCCGTCCGAACACTCCATGGACTGGTACTACCCGATCCTCGGCGGCGCCGTCCGCGGACGCGACGGGCAGGAACTCATCGCGCGGCGGTGGGAACAGTTCGTGGTCCCCGGCAAGGGCGTTCGTTGCGTCGACCATCGTCCCTGGGTCACCGGCGCCGAGACCTGTGAGCTGGCACTGGCACTCGATGCCCTCGGTGACACCGCCGATGCCATCGAGCTCATCGCGTCGATTCAGCATCTGCGCGACCCGGACGGATCGTATTGGACCGGACTGGTTTTCGCCGACGGCAAACGCTGGCCGGTGGAGAAGAGTTGCTGGACCTCAGCGGCTGTGATCCTGGCGGCCGATGCGGTGAGCCGCACCAGCGTGGCCAACGGGATCTTCCGGGACGTCCGCCAGCGGCTCGTCGCACCGACTCCCTGAGCCGACTGCGGACGGCGCGCCCATCGCCGCTCCCTGGGGAGCGCCCCCCATTTGCTCCCTGGGGTGTGAGGAGCGATAGCCGCCGGGCCGTGCAAGCGACGAAGGAGCGCGTCGAGGTCGACGAGCCACGAAGGGCCTGGTGAGACAGGTTGTTACACCCTTCGTGGGTCGCTTCGCTCGCACCTCAGGGGGCGGGGGTGGCTCGCTTCGCTCACACCTCTCCCAACGGGTCTACACGACCGCCGGGGCGATGCCGAGCTTGCCGGCCAGCTTGGCGAGGTAGCCGCTCGCGCGCTCGACCGAGTCGTCGGGGAGGCCGTACAGCACTGTCGTGACCCCGATCTCGCGCCACTTCTCGAGCTTCTCGGGTACCGGCCGGAAGTCGAGGACGACGATCTCGGGGTCGCCCGCACGACCGGCGTCGGACCAGATCTGCTTGAGCAACGACACCGACCCCTCGATGTCCTCCTCGCCGGGTGTGGTGATCCAGCCGTCGGCGCTGCGCGCGATCCACTTGAAGTTCTTCTCGTTGCCTGCCGCGCCCACCTGGACCGGGATGTGCGACTGCGTCGATTTGGGCCACGCCCAGCTGGGGCCGAAATTCACGAACTCGCCCGCGAACTCGGCCTCTTCCTTAGTCCAGAGCGCGGTCATCGCCTCGAGGTACTCGCGCAGCATCGTCCGCCTGCGCTTCGGCGGGACGTTGTGGTCGGCGAGTTCGTCCAGATTCCAACCGAATCCGACGCCGAGGGTGACCCTTCCGTTCGAGATGTGGTCGAGCGTCGCAATGGTCTTGGCGAGCGTGATGGGGTCGGACTGCACCGGCAGTGCGACCGCGGTGGCGAGCCGGATGCGTTCGGTGACGGCCGCGGCGGCGCCGAGTGACGTCCAGGGATCGAGGGTGCGCATGTAGCGCTCGTCGGGCAGGGTCTCGTCACCGGTGCGGGGATGCGCGGCGTCGCGTCGAGTCGGGATGTGGCCGTGCTCGGGAACGTAGTACGACGCGAAACCTGCGTCCTCGATGAGCGGGGCCAGGACGTGGGGCTTGAGCCCGCGGTCGCTGGTGAACTGCACGATCCCGAAATCCATGGGGCCCTCCGACGGCGTCGTTCGGTCGTCCGCGTTTTCCGGACGGTTGACTGGACACTAGTCTAGGTGATCGGCGTCACCCAGGCCAGAGGGCATCGGGGGCCTCATTTACTCATCCCTGCGGGTCGGTGGCCAGACCCGGCATGACGAACCGCTCGAGATGGCGTCGGACCTGCCGCGCGTCGTCGATGTCGAGGGCCTCACCCGGGGAGGTGCCGAGGCTGATCAGGACGCGCGCAACCCATTCGGACACCTCGTACGGATCGTGCGCGGGGTGTATCTCCCCGCGGGCGGCGGCCTGTTCGACGAACGGAAACCAGAACGCTGCCAGGTCGGGAACCAGCTTGACGACACCGACACCGGCGCATTCGGCGAACTCCGTGGGTTCCTCCGTGCGGAGTCGGAGCAGCAGCGTGCCCGGGTCGTCGTAGGCACCCCGGCCGATCCGGACGCCGGCGGTGAGTTGCCCGACCAGGTCGGGGATGGCGTCGAGTTCGGCCCGGGCGTCGCGCCAGAACGACTCGGTGAGACGGACGATGGTCGCGCCGATCATGGACGGTTTGTCCGGATAGTGCCGATACAGCCACGCGCGGGACACGCCTGCCGACTCCGCGACCTGCTGCATGGTGGTCGCCCGGATTCCCTTGTCGGCGAGCAGCTTCTGCGTGGCGTCGAGTAGTCGTTCGTGGACCGTCGTGGTCGAGGCCTCGGTCACTGACTCCTCCTGTGGTCGTGGTCGGTGCGCGCCGCGTCCCCACATCCACATGTCTGCTCAGGAGGGCGCTGCGTAGACAGTTCGCGGATTCTGTGTACACGATACGTCTCATCGTGTAGACACAAATCAGATTGTGTCTACATCCAACGGGTCCACCGAGGGGGCAGTGTGCCTTTACCAACCACCGCGATCATCGGCGCCGGTATCAGCGGGCTGACCGCCGGCAAGATGCTCACCGACTACGGCGTGCCGTACACCTGCTTCGAGAGTTCGGACCGGGTCGGGGGCAACTGGGCCTTCGGCAACCCGAACGGTCACAGCAGTGCCTACCGGTCGCTGCACATCGACACCTCGAAACACCAGTTGTCGTTCCGCGACTTCCCGATGCCCGACGAGTATCCCGACTTCCCGCACCACACCCAGGTCAAGGCCTACCTGGACTCCTACGCCGAGGCCTTCGACCTCTACTCCTCGATCGAGTTCACCAACGGAATCGAGCATGCGACCCGACTGGACGGGGGCGGCTGGGAACTGGAGACCCAGGGCGGTGAGCGCAGGCGGTTCGACCTGCTGGTGGTGGCGAACGGCCATCACTGGGATCCGCGCTGGCCCGATTTCCCGGGCGAGTTCGACGGAATCGAGATGCACGCCCACCACTACATCGATCCGCGTACCCCGCACGATTTCACGGGTAAGCGCATCCTCGTCGTCGGCCTGGGTAACAGTGCCGCCGACATCGCCGTCGAACTGTCGTCGAAGGCGCTGGACAACAAGCTGACCCTCTCCACGCGGTCGGGAGCGTGGATCGTGCCGAAATACTTCGGGGGCAAGCCCGCCGACAAGTACTACCGGTCGACGCCGTATCTGCCGACGTCGTGGCAGCGCAAGTTCGTCCAGGTCATGCAACCCGTGACCGCCGGCCGGCCGGAGGATTACGGTCTGCCGACACCGAATCACAAGTTCTTTGAGGCACATCCGACGCAGTCGGTGGAACTGCCACTGCGACTGGGCTCGGGCGACGTGACCCCCAAGCCCAACATCAGCCGGTTCGACGGGTCCACGGTCCACTTCGACGACGGGACCGCCGACGACTTCGACATCATCATCTACGCAACGGGTTACAACATCACGTTCCCGTTCTTCGACCCGAACTTCATCAGTGCGCCCGACAATCGGATCGACCTCTACAAGCGCATGTTCTACCCGGGAATCGACGACCTCGTCTTCGCCGGTTTCGCGCAGGCGGTTCCGACGCTGTTTCCCTTCGTGGAATGCCAGGCGCGGCTGATCGGGGCCTACGCCACGGGTCACTACCGGCTCCCGTCGGTACCGGAGATGCGGCAGACGATCGAGGCGGACATGCAGTACTACACCGGACACATGCTCGACCGCCCGCGGCACACGCAGCAACTCGATCACTATCTCTACGAACACAACATGCGGACCAAGGAGATTCCGGCGGGGATCCGGCGGGCCCACCAGCAGGGGCCGCCGACGTGGGCCGGGGTGGCCGACGATCTGGTCTCGAAGGGAGCATCCGCATGACCATTTCAAATGGTGCGACCACCGTACGCTTCCGATCGTCCGACGCCGACTGCGACGCCTGGTTCTTTCCGGGCGCGGAGTCTTCGCCGTTCGAGATCGACGGCAAGCGCCCCGTCGTCGTGATGGCGCACGGTTTCGCCGGGACCAAGGACTCGGGTCTGGCGCCCTATGCGCAACGGTTCGCCGACGCGGGGTTGGCCGTGTTCGCGTTCGACTACCGCGGCTTCGGGCTGTCCGGTGGCGAACCGCGACAGTCGATTTCGCTGGAACGGCAGGCCGACGACTACCGCGCCGCGATCGGCGCCGCCAAGAAACAGCCGGGAGTGGACCCGGAACGGATCATCCTCTGGGGAGTGTCGCAATCCGGCGGGCATGCGCTGACCGTGGCGGCCGACCGGACCGACGTGGCCGCGGTGATCGCGGTGGTGCCACTGGTCAATGGGCTCGCCGCCGGTCGCGTCGCCTACGCCCAGGTCGGCGGGGCGGCGATCGCCCGCTCGACCGCCACGGCAGTGGCCAGTTCGGTGGGTCGACGGCTGGGCCGGGGTCCGAAGATGTTGCGGGTCGTCGGCGAACCCGGCGACGTGGGCGCCGCGCTGACCGCACCAGGGTTTCTGGAGAGCTACCGCGCGATCGCGGGGCCGTCGTGGCGCAACGAGGTCGACGCCTCGGTCGGTCTCGAGATCGGCTCGTTCCGAGTCGACAAGCACGCCGCGCGCGTCGATGCCCCGGTGCTGTTCCAGATCGCCGACTTCGATTCCGCCGCACCGCCGTACGCGGCGTCGAAGACCGCGTTCAAAGCTCACGCCGAAGTGCGCCACTACCCGTGCGACCATTTCGACATCTTCGCGGGCAACGACTTCTTCGAGCCCTGCGTCACGCACGAGATCGGTTTCCTGCGCCGTCATCTGGCATCGAACGCCGACGTTGTGGAAGCGGCTACGCGATGAACCGGGCGGTCGTGATCGGGGGTGCCTCGGGGATCGGACTGGCCACCGTCGACGCGTTCGTCGGCGAGGGGATGCAGGTGGTGGTGGCCGACCGCGACGTCGAACGTGCCGAGCAGGTGGCGGCGACGCGCGACGGGGCGCGGGCGGTGCACATGGACGTGACCGACGAGGACTCGGTCGCAGCGACTTTCGCCGGCATCGGCGACTTCGACACGGTGGTGAACTGTGCCGGACTGTCGAATCCGGGTGCGCTGACCGAACTCGAACTCGATGCCTGGCGCAACACCGTCGACATCTGTCTGACCGGAACGTTCCTCGTGATCAAACACGCCGGCGCCCGGATCGCCGAGGGCGGATCGATCACCTGCATCGCCTCACTCAACGGCCGCCAACCGGGCGCCGGGATGGGGGCGTACTGCGCGTCGAAAGCCGGTGTGCTGATGCTCGTCGAGGTGGCCGCACTCGAACTCGCCGACCGTCGGGTGCGGGTCAACGCGGTGTCGCCGGGGCTTGTGATGACCCCGCTGACCGAGGGCATCGGCTTCGTACCGGGCCTCACCGAGGACTATCTCGACAACACCCCACTGGGCCGGAGCGGGGAACCCGCCGAGATCGCCGACACCGTAGCCTTTCTCGCCTCCGACAAGGCGCGCTGGATCACCGGTGCCGCCTTCGACGTCAACGGCGGCGCGCACCTGAAGCGCTATCCGGACGTGCTCGGCAAGGTGCGGGCGCTGGCCGGCGAGGCCTGACGCTGACGGCCTCCGACGCGGTCAGGCCTTCCGCGGTAGCGGTGCGCCCACCTCGCCCGAGTCGCGGCGGAGGACACGCAGCGATCCCTCCGCCCGCACCTCGGTGAACTGTCCGGTTTCCAGTGCCTGGCAATAGATCTCGTACGGCGGGCGGCCGCCGTCGGCGGGGTCGGGGAAGACGTCGTGGATGAGCAGGGCCCCGCCGATGCGCACCCACGGCGCCCAGCCGTCGAGGTCGGTCTGCGCCGCCTCCATGCTGTGGCCGCCGTCGATGAAGACGAAATCCGCCGGTCGGCCCCAGACCTTAGCGGCGACGGCCGACGGGGCGAGCAACCCGACGACGGTGTTGTCGAGCCTGGCGTCGAACATGGTGCGGCGGAAGCGTGCCGAGGTGTCGAGCGTCCCGGTGTGTGCGTCGACGAGGGATTCGTCGTGGTACTCCCAACCGGGCTGGTGTTCCTCGGAACCGCGGTGATGGTCGACGGTCACGATGACGGCGTCGTTCGCTTCGCCGGCCGATCCCAGGAAGACGGTGGATTTCCCGCAGTAGGTACCGATCTCCACGCCGACCTTCGTCGAATCAGGTTGGGACAGATATTCTCCGGCGATCTTGAAGAGCGTCTGGGCCTCGTCGAGCGGCATGAATCCGGGTGCCTCGTCCGCGACGCGGAGGCGGTCGGGGGAGGGTGCGTTCGGCGACTGTGCCGCAGGTTGTGACATGGCATCAGATCCTATCGGGTGTGTGACGGTCGCCGCGTAGGGTGAGCCGTATGAAAGCTCAGGTACTCACCGCAGAGACAGGCCCGTCCGGACTCGAGTTGCAGGACGTTCCCGATCCCACCCCGGCCGACGGCCAGGTCGTCGTCGACGTGAAGTCGTGCGGCGTGTGCTTCCCCGACGTGCTGATGAGTCAGGGCAAGTACCAGCTGCGCGTGCCGACGCCGTTCACGCCGGGCACCGAGGTCGCCGGCGTGGTGCGCTCGGCTCCCGACGGGGCGTCGGTGAAGGTCGGGGACAAGGTGCTCGTGGCGTCGATCGTCGGCGGATTCGCCGAACAGGTCGCGGCCGCGCCCGAACAGCTCCTGCCGCTTCCCGAGGGACTGACCTTCGAGCAGGGGTCGGCGATGGGCATCAACTATCAGACCGCTCTGTTCGCGCTGAAGACCCGCGCGCACACCCAGCCCGGTGAGGTGGTCGGCGTGCTCGGCGCCGCCGGTGGCGTCGGAACCGCGTCGATCATGGTTGCCAAGGCGATGGGCGCGAAGGTCGTCGCCATCGTCCACCGGAAGGGTGCCGAGGACCTGCTGCGCAGCGCCGGGGCCGACGAGATCGTCCAGCTCGAGGAGGGCTGGGGTACCAAGCTCAAGGAGATCGTCCCCAAGGGCGTCGACGTGATGATCGACCCGTCGGGCGGCGAGGTGTTCGACGAGGCGCTCCGCCAGGTCGCCCCCGACGGCCGCTACGTCGTGGTGGGCTTCGCGGCCGGCGGCATCCCGACCGTCAAACTCAATCGAGTCCTGTTCCGCAACATCGCCGTCGTCGGGGCCGCGTGGGGCGAGTACGTGCGCACCCATCCGGAACTGAATCTGCCCGCGAAGCTGCATGAAGAGCTGACGCAGATGATCGCCGACGGGATGGAACCTCAGGTCAACGTCACCTACACGCTCGATCAGCTGCCGGAAGCGTTGACCGATCTCGCCGAAGGGCGGATTCTGGGGAAAGCGGTCGTCAAGATCGGCGAGTAGGCCCTCGGCGGGTCGGCCCGGTTTGCGACGTCGCATCGCCTTCCGCCCAGCGCATCCGTCATCGAAGGGATCTGCCATGTGCCGCAACATCACCGAACTCCGCGGGCTCGAACCGCCGGCCACCGAGGACGAGATCGAGGCGGCCGCACGGCAGTACGTGCGCAAGGTGAGCGGCGTGCGGCATCCGTCGCCGGCGAATGCGGAGGCCTTCGAGGCCGCGGTGGTCGCCGTCACCGCGGCTACCCGCACGCTGCTCGACGTCTTGCCCGAGCGTCGTCAGCCGCCGAAGACGGTGCCCCCGCTCCGGCGCCCCGAGGTGCAGGCGCGGATTGCCGCTCGGGGCTGAGGAGTCCCACACAGGTTCAGCAGTAGGTACCGCGAGGCGATACCTACTGCTGAACTCGTCCTGAGGTGGTGGAGCCTACGAGCCGGCGGCTTCGTCACTGCCGGTGAAGATCGTTTCCGCGAAGTCCCACAACAGATTGTCGAAAGCCTCGATTGCGTAGAAGATTGCAGACAGCATGATATTTCCCGCTTTCACTTCGAATTCGACAGTGGACGCAGGCCGCAACAAAGGCGCACGTCGGCGGCCTGTGGGATAGCGGGATGGGTGCCAGATGATCAAGAGGGGGTTGATTTCTGGCGCGGTGAAGAAATGATGTTACAAATCCCGAATCCCTGTATCATTGGTAGCACGCGAATCGTTTTCCGACAAGCAATTGGCAAATTCCGATAGAGAAGTATCGGCGTCGACCCCACGCAAGTGTCCCCGATGATCGGCGTGAGATGGCCAGGCCGACGGTGGCCTCCGCAGCGCGCCTCGCAGGCGCCCCGTGACGACGACGATCCCCAGCTCAACCGGGTTAAACCCACCGGCGAGCAAAAATTTGGGACACCTCCTGCGCGTGGGGATAGTGTCGACATGGTGTCCAACCACCGATCCCATCGCGCCCGACGGGCCGCGCCGCGCGCCGTGCGCGTCGTCGCGCTGGCACTGACGGTCGCCATCGTCGGCCTGCTGACCATCCTCGGCGGACCTGCGCCACGAGCCCAGGCGGCTCCCGCCGAGAGCTGTGCGCCCGCTGGACTCGCGTCGGCCTCGGCCGCGCCGGTCAACCTCGCCGCAGCCGATCAGGGCGGTGAGGACCGCTACACCACCGAGTCCACCACGCCGCTCGACCAGATCGACGTGAGTCGTCTCGAGTTGCTGTCGCCCGGCAAGATCTCCGTCGGCACGCTGTCGGACGCCGGACCGAGCATCTGCGTCAACGGCGCGGGCGACTTCACCGGCTTCGACAACGAACTCCTCAAGGCCGTCGCCGCGAAGCTGGGTCTGCAGATCGAGTTCAACGGCACCGAGTTCGCCGGCCTGCTGTCCCAGGTGGCCAACAACCGCTTCGACGTCGGGTCGTCGTCGATCACCACCACCGACGACCGGCGCAAGACCGTCGACTTCACCAACGGCTACGACTTCGGCTACTTCTCACTCGTGGCGCCGACCGACGGGGCGATCAAGGGCTTCGGCGACCTCTCCGACTCGACGCGCATCGCCGTGGTCCAGGGCACCGTCCAGGACGACTACGTCGTCAACACCCTGGGCCTCGACCCGGTGAAGTTTCCGGACTACGCCACCGCCTACGCCAACCTCCGGAGCGGTCAGGTCGACGCCTGGGTCGCACCGTCGCAGCAGGCGGAGGGTGCGGTCCGAGAGGGCGACGGCACCGCGATCGTCGAGAACACCTTCAGCGTCAACAACTTCGTCGCGTGGGCCGTCGGCAAGAACAAGCCGCGGCTCACCGAGGCCCTGAACTCCGGACTCGACGCCATCATCGCCGACGGCACGTATGCCGACCTCTACGTCGACTGGGTGCCGCGCGAGCTACCCGAGGGGTGGAAGCCGGGCAGCAAGGCCGCGCCCGCGCCCGAACTCCCCGACATCGCCGCCATCGCCGCCGAGAACGCGGAGAAGGCGGGCCCGGCCGAGGAGACCGCGCCCAAGAGCACCCTGGAACAGCTCGGCGACACCTTCTTCAACTGGGATCTCTACAAGGAGTCGTTCCCGGAGCTGATCAAGACCGGGCTCGTGAACACCTTGATCCTGTCCGTGGTGTCCGGGGTGCTCGGCACCATCCTGGGCATGATCCTGGCGCTCTGCGGCATCTCCCGGTCGCGGTGGTTGCGCTGGCCGGCGCGTGTGTACACCGACATCTTCCGCGGACTGCCCGCCGTCGTCGTCATCCTGATCGTCGGACTCGGTGTGGGCCCGGTGGTCAAGGGCATCACCGGCAACAACCCGTACTGGCTCGGGGCGGTCGCCCTGGCCCTGCTCGCCGCGGCCTACATCGGCGAGATCTTCCGGTCCGGAATCCAGAGCGTCGACGACGGGCAACTCGAGGCCTCGCGGGCCATCGGGTTCAGCTATCGGCAGTCGATGCGTCTGGTGGTGGTGCCGCAGGGCGTGCGGCGGGTGCTCCCGGCGCTGATGAACCAGTTCATCAGCCTGATCAAGGACAGCTCGCTGGTGTACTTTCTCGGGTTGTTGGCCAGCCAGCGGGAGCTGTTCGCGGTCGGCCGCGACCTGAACGCGCAGACGGGCAACCTCTCGCCCCTCGTCGCCGCGGGAATCATGTACCTGATCCTCACGATCCCGCTGACGCACCTGGTCAACCACATCGACCGGCGCCTGCGCACCGGACGTCCCACCGACGTCCAAGACGACCCGCTGCCCCCGACCGTCGTCGAGAAGGGATAGGCCCATGCCTGATCTCAACAAGTCCGAGACCGACACCGAGGGCTCCCAGGCGCCGGGCTCCCGGACGCCGAGTGCGACCGCCACCCGGACGGCCGTCTCGCTCACCGGCACCGACCTGCACCTGTCATTCGGCAAGCACCACGTGTTGCGGGGCGTCGACATCCAGGTCGACGCCGGCACCACGACGACGGTCATCGGACCGTCGGGCTCGGGCAAGTCCACTCTCCTGCGAGTGCTGAACCGGCTGCACGAACCCGACCAGGGCGACATCCTGCTCGACGGCCGGTCGGTCCTGAAGGACAACCCGGACGAACTCCGACGCCGGATCGGCATGGTGTTCCAGCACTTCAACCTGTTCCCGCACAAGAGCGTCGTCGACAACGTCGCGCTCGGACCGCGCAAGCTGAAGGGGCTGAGCAAGGACGAGGCCCGCGAGGTCGCGCTCCGGCAGCTCGAGATCGTCGGGCTGACCAACAAGGCCGATGTGCGCCCGGCACGCCTCTCCGGCGGCCAGCAGCAGCGGGTGGCCATCGCCCGTGCGCTCGCCATGACCCCCGAGGTCATGTTCTTCGACGAGGCGACCTCCGCCCTCGACCCGGAACTGGTGAAGGGCATCCTCGCGCTCATGGCCGACCTCGCCACCGAGGGGATGACCATGGTGGTCGTCACCCACGAGATGGGCTTCGCGCGCAACGTCTCCGACAACGTGCTGTTCATGGATCACGGTGCCGTCGTGGAGACCGGGCGTCCGGAACAGGTCTTCGACGACGCGACGTCGGATCGGCTGCGGGCCTTCCTGTCCCAGGTGCTGTAGGCGCTCGCCCCGGTCAGCCGATCCCGAAGAGTCTGGAGCCGTTGCGGTAGAACACGTCTCGGAGCCACTCGGCCCCGAGGTCGAGGCGGATGATCGCCTCGAGGGCGTGGGTGTAGCCGTAGGGGATGTTCGGGAAGTCGCTGCCGAACAGGATCTTGTCGCCGGCATCGGCCAGTCGCGGCAGGTAGTCCGACGGGAACGGGGCGTCCTCTTCGGCGAAGTCGGTGAACGCCATCGTGGTGTCCAGGCGCACGTTGGGGTACTCCAACGCGAGGTCGAGGAACGCGGTGTACTCGGGCATCCCCATGTGCGCGACGATCAGTGGCAACGACGGAAACCGCTGCAGCAGTTCGCGGATGGGGTCGGGTCCGGTGTACGTCCCCGGGGCGGGCCCGGAACCGCAGTGGATGATGACCGGAACCTGGGAGTCGGCGATCTGCGACCACACCCCGTCGAGCAGCGAATCCGTCGGGGCGAAGTCGCCGACCTGGATGTGGCATTTGAAGACCTGCGTGCCGGCTTGGATGGCGCGGGAGACGTAGGTGTGGGCGGACTCCTCGGGATAGAACGTCGCCGTGTGCAGGCAGTCGTCGTGGTTGGCGGCGAAGTCGTGCGCCCAGCCGTTCAGCCACTCGGCCATGTTCGGTTTGTGTGGATAGACCAGGGACGAGTAGGCCCGCACCCCGAAGTCGCGCAGGGTGGCGACGCGGACGTCCTCGTCGGCGCGGTAGGTGATCGGCCACTCCCGTCCGACCAACGGCCCGACGGAATCGAAATAGGCCCACACCTTGTCCATCACCGGTCGCGGCATGAAGTGGGTGTGGACGTCGACGATGCCCGGCAGGCCCAGCTCGGCAGAGATCGCGCGCACCTGCCGCGCCTCGTCGGTGCTGAACGGCTCGGGGGCTTCGGGGACGGCACTGTTCACCCGAGTGACCGTACGCCGGTTGCGCGGGCGGCCGCGAGTGCCGATCAGCCGACCGTGGACACCCCGGGCGCGATCAGCACCTTGCGGTGGTCGTTGGGCGCCGAGAGCTCGCGGACGACGCGATCGGTCTCGTCGAGCCCCACGATCCCGCTGACCAGCGTCGACGACCCGATCGCGCCCTTGTTCAACTCCGCTGCGGCGGTGTCGAACTCGCGCTTGGTGTAGTAGGAGACGAAGTGCATGGTGATCTCCTTGACGACTCCGGCCACCGGCATGAACGTGTCCGGGCCCAAGCAGACGCCCGCGATGACCACTGTGCCGTGGGTCGCGACCACGTCGAGGGCGGACGCGATCATCCCCGGCTTGCCCACGCACTCGACGACCACGTCGAAGCCCGATTCGACCTGGGCGGGGAGTTCGTCCGGAGCGCACACCGCGGACGCGCCGAGATCGAGTGCGGCCGAGCGCCTGCCCGGCGACGGGTCCGAACACACTAGTTCGGTGGCCACGCCGCTGGAGACCCAGTGCAACGCCGCGAGGCCGACGGGACCGGCGCCGAGGACCAGCACCCGGTCGCCGGGCCGGACGGACGCGCGGGTGACGGCGTGCAGACCCACCGCCAGCGGCTCGACCAGCGCGCCGTCGACCGGGTCGATGTCGTCGAGCAGGACACTCTCGGCGGCACCGACCACCGCGAACTCGGCGAGTCCGCCGGGTAGGACGCCGAGTCCGAGGGTGCGCGCAGACGGGCAGCGGGCGACGTCACCGGTGAGACAGGCGCGGCACCGATGGCACCCGATGACCGGCATGGCGGCCACGGCGTCGCCGACCCGGAAGGCGTGGGGGACGTCCGGGTCCGCGGGCCCGATGCCGACGACCTCGCCGGCGAACTCGTGGCCCATGATCGTGCCGGCCGGGAGCAGCGGCGCGGTCGACAGGTCAGACCCGCAGATCCCGTTCGCCGCGACCCGCAGAACGAGTTCGCCGGGCCCCGGCGTCGGATCCGGACGGTGCTCGACGACGAATCCGCCGGCGCCGGACTCTCCTGGGCCGGACTCTCCGGGGGCGGTCACCGCGGCTCGCATCAGCCCGCCGACCAGCGCACCGACGGGACGTCGACCGCGGAGCGGGGCACGATGAACACCCCTTCGGCCTCGCAGGTCACCCCGTCGGCGTCGGAGATCGTGCCGCGGACGATGCGTTTGCGTCCGTTGTGCTCGGTCACCGACGCCTGCGCGACCAGTGCGCCCAGGGGCGTCGGTCGCCCGTACCGGACGGTGAGGGTGCCGGTGTAGCACGGCCCCTCGACACTGGCCGCGTTGCCGAGGACGTGATCGAGGACCATCGCGCACACCCCGCCGTGCACCTGACCGGGCGGCCCCTCGTAGGCCGCTCCCAGCGTGAACTCACTGCGGACCCCGTCGGCGACATGCACCACGTCGAGCGGTGGCGCGAGCGCATTGCGCACGCCGATGACCGCATTTCCCCAGGCCATCCCGGTGTTCTCGCGGGTGTGTCGCACCCCGAAGGCCCCGTCCATCTGGCTTCTCCGCAAATCGGCCACCACGTCGGCGATCCGTCGGCGCGCTTCGTCGAGGTCCTCCTCGGCGACCTCGGTGCGGATCACCGCGTCGACGAGGTCCCGGACGGTGTCGGTGAGAGGGGTGTAGACCGCGCGGCGACGCGCGACCTCCGCTTCGGAGATGTCCTCCAGGATGAAGTCCATAAGGCTACCGATCAGTCAGTTGTGGCATAGGTAACGAAGTGTGGCGACGCAAAGTAGAACGTGTTCTAATTTAAACACTAGAACGTGTTCTCATTTTGCGGTTCCGAGGACATCGACCCCGGTCGGACATCTGGCTCCGACCGATCCAGCGGTGATCCGCGCGAACCGCGAAATCGATCCCACAGGAGATGGACCGATGAGTGCCGAGACCTTCGACCTCACCGCACGCGACGAGACCTGGGTGAAGCGGGTGCTGCCCGTGCTCAAGCTCGTGGCCAAGACCTACTTCCGCTCCGAGGTTCGGGGCATGGACAAGGTGCCCGACGGCGGTGCCCTCCTCGTGTCCAACCACTCGGGCGGTCTGATGGCCTTCGACGTCCCGGTGATCAGCGTGGCCTTCGCCGACGAGTTCGGGGCGGACCGGCCGTTGTACACCCTGGCCCACGACCTCATCTTCACCGGATCGGGCAAACAGATCTTCGGGAAGGTCGGGTTCCTGCCGGCTCACCCGAAGAACGCGGTCGCCGCCCTGCGGTCCGGCGCGGCCACCATCGTGTTCCCCGGCGGGGAGTGGGAGGCGTTGCGGCCGAGCAGCCAGAGCGCGACGATCGACTTCCACGGTCGGACCGGGTACATCCGCACCGCACTCGAGGCGGGCGTCCCGATCGTCCCGATCGTCACCATCGGGGGCCAGGAGACGCAGCTGTTCCTCAACCGCGGTGACACGCTGGCCCGGATACTGCGGCTCGACAAGCTGATCCGCACCGACACCGCTCCGTTCGCGCTCGGCTTCCCGTTCGGTCTGACCGCGCACCTCCCGCCGAACATCCCGTTGCCGTCGAAGCTGGTCACCGAGGTCCTCGACCCGATCGACATCACCGCCGAGTTCGGCAACAACCCCGAACACGACGAGGTGGACCAGATGGTCCGCAAACGCATGCAGCACGCACTGGACGACCTCGCCCGCAAGCGCCGATTCCCGGTCATCGGCTGATCACCAGGAGACGACGATGATCTCGCAACTCCGCGATCGCGTCACCACGCAGATGTGGCTCGTTCGCACCCTCGTCCGCAGCGGCTTTCTCGGTTCGCTCCGGGTCGATCGCTATGTCCGCATGGGGCTCAACCTCCGTCGGCACGGCGGCGCCTCGCCGGTGAGCGGGATCGGCCTCGCCGCGGCGCGCGATCCCGACGGACTCGCCCTCATCGACGAGGCAGGACAACTCACCTGGCGCGAGCTCGATGCCCGCTGTGACGCGCTCGCCGTCGGTCTGCGCGATCTTCCCGGCACGGCGGTCGGTACCGTCGCCATCCTCTGCCGCAACCACCGCGGTCTCATCGAGGCGCTCGCCGCGACGTCCCGGCTCGGTGCCGACGCGGTACTCCTCAACACCGGGTTCGCCGGACCCCAGCTCGCCGACGTCCTCGAACGTGAACAGGCAGACGTGCTCATCGCCGACGACGAGTTCGACACCGTCGTCGAGGCTGCGACGCAACGACTTCCGGATCTCCGGCGCGTCCGGGCATGGACGGAGTACCAGTCAACGCGGGGTGTCACCGTCAACGGACTGATCGACGCGAATCGCGGCGCGCGACCCGCGCGGCCCGAACGTGCCGGCCGGATCGTGTTGCTGACCTCGGGAACCACCGGAACGCCGAAGGGTGCGCGCCGAGGCGGAAGCACCGACGTGGCGTCCCTCGCCGCGATGCTGGACCGGATTCCCTGGCGCGCAGGCGAGTCCATCGTCATCGCGGCCCCGGTCTTCCACGCATGGGGTTTCGGGCAGGTGGCCATCGCGGCGACGATGACGTGCACGATGATCATGCGCCGTCGCTTCGATCCCGTGGCGACGCTCGACATGGTCCGCGACCACGGGGCCACCGGCCTCGCCGTGGTTCCGGTGATGCTCGAACGTATCACGGACCTCCCCGACAACGTCCTCGACGACCGCCCGATGCCGACGCTGCGCTTCGCCACCGCGAGCGGATCGCGGATGCGCTCCGATGCTCTCGTCGCATTCCTGGACCGGTACGGCGACGTGGTCTACAACAGCTACAACGCCACCGAGGCGGGTCTCATCACCACCGCCACCCCAGCCGATCTGCGCACCGCGCCGGAGACCGCCGGGCGGCCGCTCGCCGGGACGAGTGTTCGCATCCTCGACGACGACGACCGCGAGGTCCCCGTCGGCGAGGTCGGGCGCATCGTGGTCGCGAACAACTCCGGGTTCGACGGTTACACCAGCTCGGACACCAAGGCATTCAGCGACGGACACATGGTGTCGGGCGATGTCGGCCGCTTCGACGAGAACGGGCTGCTGTTCGTCGTCGGCCGCGACGACGAGATGATCGTCTCCGGCGGGGAGAACGTGTATCCCCTCGAGGTCGAGTTGGTCATCGGGGCTCTCGACGAGGTGGTCGAGGTCGCGGTGACCGGGGTCGACGACGACAGGTTCGGCCAGCGTCTCGTCGCCCATGTGGTGCGAGCACCGGAGGCCCAGATCGGCGAAGAGGACATCCAGCGGCACGTGCGAGAACAGCTCGCCGGGTTCAAGGTCCCCCGCGACGTCCACTTCCTCGACGAACTGCCGCGCAATGCCACCGGCAAGATCCTCAAACGCGAACTCCCGTCCGCCCCGTCGACCGAACGAAAGGTGAGCTGAATCATGAACGCTGTCAAGCAGATCGACCGCTCCGCCGAAGTTCTGGACGCCGAACGGATGTCCGGTCCCGACGCGCTGATGCTGAACATGGAATCGGCGTCGACCCCGATGCACACACTGAAGGTCGCGGTGCTCGACACCTCCCGTCGTGGCCGGACCCTCGATCTCACCGAGATCGCCGACGTCCTGCCCGACTACCTCGGGATGTTCCCGCGCGCGACTCAGCGGCTCGCGTGGGCGCGCGGACACGGCGCCCGCCCCTTCTGGGTGCACGACAACGACTTCGACGTACGCCGGCACCTGGACGAGTGTTCCGCCGCCGCACCGGGGGGACGTGCTGAGCTGGACGCGATCCTGTCCGAGCTCGCCGTCCGGCAACTCGATCGGAGTCGGCCGCTCTGGGGACTGACCCTCGTGCACGGTCTCGCCGGTGGGCGGCAGGCGGTCATCGTCCGCGTCCATCACGCCGTCGCCGACGGTCTCGCCGCACTCAACACGTTCATGGCCGCGACCGCCGGGCCGGATGAGCGGGTCGAGCAGACGCCGATCGGCGCGACCCGCATCGAGCACGACGACGAGGAGCTCACGCGCGCAGCCCGTTCGGAATCCTGGCACATGGTTCGTCGCCTGCCGTCGGCAGCGTCGGCACTGGCGCGTGCGGTTGTCGCGAAACGCCGGGCCGGCGATGCCGAACTGATCCCGAAACCCCTGACGGTCCGTCGGACGAGTTTCAACGCCCGCAGCGGCGCCGAACGCGTGTGTGCGTCCGGCGACATCCCGCTCGCCGCCGTCCAGCGACTCGCGCTGGCCACCGGAACCACCGTGAACGGGGCTCTGCACGGTGTCATCGCCGGTGCGATCCGGGCGGAACTCATCGCCCGCGGCGAGGAGCCGGGAGTGTCGGTCTCGATCTTCGGGGTATGCAAGGACCTGGCCTCCACCCGTGTGCACGGCAACGAGATCGCCACCGCGATGGCCTATCTCAGGTCGGATCTGGCCGACCCGATCGAGCGGATCGCGGCCACCGGTGAGAGCTGCGCGGCGACTGTGCGATGCCGGCGCGAGGTCGGCTTCGACCTGACCGACGCGCTGGCCACCTACACCGGACGGCTCGGCCCGACCTTCCGCGGTCTGGCCGCGAATCGCGCACCGCTGGTGATGAACAACATCACCACCGCCAACATGCCGGGTCCGCGCACCACGCGGTGGGTCGGGGACATCGAGGTCATCGACTGGATCTCGTTCGCGCTGGCCATCGCACCCGCCGACGTCAACCTCACCACCTACAGCTACGCCGGCAGGCTCAGCATGGGCCTCATCGCGACACCGGAGTCGATGCCCGATCCGGCCGGCTTCTTGCGGCGGGTGGCCGACGCGGTCGCCGAGGCCGCCGATGCGCTCGGACGGACGACCGCCGACGAGGACGAGAACAGTACCGCGATGGCGCAGGAGGCGAGTTGATCGACTGGGAGTCGGGAGCAGCACGACTGGGGTTGTTCGCGAAAGTGCTGCCCCGTGCGATCGGCAGTTCGCGTGCGGCCGGCCGCGGGGATCCCGCGACGGGCGTCCCGCCGGCGGACTGCGGTCCGCGGATGGTCGGGGAGACCGCCGTCGACGAGCTGTTCATCGCGGTCAACTCGGTGATCCGGGACATCCCGCCGATCGACTTCGTGGAAGACTGCGTCGATCGATGTGTCGGTGTCGCAGATGAACTGGCTGCCCTCGGTCCGTCGCGAGTCCACCTCGACCCCGGCCCACCCGGCATCGTCTCCCGCAACCGGAAGACCTTCGGGACCACCTCGTTCGATCACATCGACTACTCGGTGGCGGTGCCGCTCCCGGAATCGATCGCCGCGGCCGACCCCTACGCCGACGGGATCGCCTCGGTGCGGGTGCTGTCACGACGACGCACCGGTCGCCGCTGGTTGATCTGGGTCCACGGGGCGGCCCAGGGGCGGGCCGACGACCTGTATGCGTTCCGCGCGGCCAACCTGTACAACAAGCTCGGCTACGACGTGGTCTTCCCCGTCCTGCCCGCCCACGGTTCCCGGCGAGTCGAGAAGGTGGCCTATCCGGGGTTCGACCCATTGGTCAACACTGTCATCACCATCCGGGCGATTGCCGAGATCCGCTCGCTCATCACGTGGATCGAGAGTCAGGAACCCGCCGACATCGCTATCGCGGGGACGTCGCTCGGCGGACCGATCGCCGCGATGGTCGCCTCGATGGACCCCCGTATCAGCTCGGTGCTCGCCGTCGTGCCGATGCTGGAGATGCATGCCACCCTGGCTCATCACATGGAGCGCGGCGGGTCCAAGGGACGCCATCTCGCGTCGTTGATGCGCAGCGAGCCGGTTCGCGCGGTCTCGTCGGTCATCAACCCACTGTCCGTGGAGCCGGTTCCGACACCAGAACGCCGCATGGTGGTCGCGGCGCTCAACGACCGGGTGACCTCCGTGACCGCCGCCCAGCAGCTACACAATCACTGGGGTGGGAAAGTCCACTGGTACTCCGGTAGCCATGTCGGACATGCCATCTCGGGCAGCATCCGACAGGCCACCGACGAATTCCTCCGCGCCGCCCCGCCCCCGCGGTCCGACAGCGAACCGGGCCTGCGGTCGCTGATGTGAGGCAGCGCTGACCTCTTCTGCTCCCTAATCCGAAAGAACGCCCTGCCCCTGCTCAGGGAGCAGTAGTTGGGCTCGCACCTCAGGGGGGTGGGTTCGTTTCGCTCGCACCTCACGGGGTGCTGTGATACCCCAGTTCCTCCGCGCGTCGAACCAGTGCGAGATTGCGTTCCCAGGATGCGTCGACCGGGTCGTCGGGATGGTGTGCCGACGCCCAGGTGCCGTACACATTGGTCCACACCCCGAACCGGGGCCCGGTCACGAGTTCGCTCCCGTCGCGGGACGCTGCAGCCAGGAGTCGAGTTCGAAGTCTTCTTCGATGCTGCCCTGCTCGACCAGGAAAGCCTTGGTGCCGGTGAGCAATTCGACGGCGCGGGCGAGGAACGGCTCCTCGGAGTAGCCCTCGGGGTTGGCGGCGGCACGGACGGCGGCTTCGGGTGCCTTGGAGTTGCCGAGCTCGAACTGGAGGTACTCCTCCCAGTTCGCCTTCGCGTAGCGGACCGACGACGCGTGCAATTGCTGCCACGTCGCGGCGAAGTCCGGGTTCTTCTCCAGGAACTGGTCACTGCTGACCGTCACGCTGGTGCCGGCCAGATCGGGATGGTCCCGGTAGACCGAGTCGACCAGGTGAAATCCCTTGCCTTCGAAGGTCTGCAGCGCCACCGACGGGATGACGCCGGGCAGCGCCGCTCCGTCGATCTCACCGGAGTTCAACGGTGCCTCCTGATCGGCCGGATACAGGTGGATCAGGTTGGCGGTGATGCCCTGTTCGGCCAGTGCGCCTTGCAGATAGCGGTCGATGTAGGACCCCTTCGGCACACCGATGTTCTTGCCCGCCAGGTCGGCCAGCGAGCGGATCGACGGGTCTTTGGCCACCACGCCGGCATCGTTGTCGAACTGGTTGATCGACAGCAGGCGGGTTTGTAGTCCCGAGCCGCGGGCGACCAGCGCCGGGGTGTCACCGTAGCTCGCCACGTCGAGGCGTCCGCCGATGAGCGCTTGATTGAGATCGGGCCCGTTCGGGAAGTTGAAGACCTCGACGTTGTTGACACCGAGCGGGGCGAAGGCCTCGAGGAGTTCCCCGCGACTGTGGGCGAAGCCGACCGGACCGGCGATCACGTTGCTCGAGCCGATGACGCCGATCCGGAGTGTGTCGATGACCTCGCGCTGCGCCGACGACGCGTCGTCGGAACCGCACGCGGCCACCGCTGCGATTGCCACGCCCGCCGACAAGAGGGCGAGGGCGCGTCTGATCCGGCGCAGCGGTGATCCGAAAGATGATGTGGTGGGCATGATTTCTCTGTTCTGGCGATCTGAAGGGATGAACGGGGTGAGCCGGTCAGTCGGCGTGTTGCTCGACGAGCCGGGGTGGCGGGTCTCCATGCGGGATCGGGGGCCCGACCGCGGTGAGGCTTCCTGGTGCGCGCCCCTTGCCCCAGCCGAGCCGCTCCCGGTAGCTGCCGATCAGCTCGAGCGGCAACGATTCTCGGGTGCCGAGTGGGGACGACTCCGGGCTGACGTAGAGAGCGTCGGTGGGGCAGTACGCCTCGCACATGAAGCAGGTCTGGCAGTCGGACTGCCGTGCGATGACCGGTACGCCGTCGGGTCCGGTGTCGAAGACGTTGGTGGGACAGGCATTCACGCATTTGTCGCAGGCGATACACGCCGACGCGACGACGAGCTCGATCACGCGGGAATCCTGACGGCGAGCCGAGGGGCCGGGTCTGGCCGGCGGACAGCCGATCCGGGTGCGGCGACCCAGACATCGCCGAGTCCGCCGGTGCGGACGTGATCGCCCAGTGCCGGGTCGAGCTCGGGGTGGTCGGCGCGCTTGCTCATCCCGCGGGATTCGGTGCGGGCGAGTGCGGATCGGTAGATCCACCGTCCGACCGCGGTGATCGCAGCCGCCTCCCGCGCGCGGACGCGCCCCGCCGGTGTGCGGGCGCCGTAGGCCGGGCCGGAGACCTCATCCCACAGCGAGTCCAGGGCGTTCAGCGCCGGACCCATACGGTCGCCGTGACGCAGGTAGTTCTTCTCGAAGGGGATCAGTTCGCCCTGTGCGGCGGTCACCACCTCGTCGGGTGTGATCCCGCTCCGGGCGGAGTCCAATCCGACGGTGCCGGCGCCCGAGAGCCGATCGAGTGGGGATGCCCCGCCCGCGTCGCGGGCCGCTCGTGCCGCTGCAGCGCCTGCGAAACCGCCCGACGACATCGCCCAGGCGGAGTTGTGGCTGCCGCCGCCGGTGAAGCCACCGCAGATCCGCTCGCGGGTGGCGGCGTCGCCGGCCGCGTAGAGACCCGGGACGCCGGTCCAGCAGTCCGCGTCGACGATGTCGATGCCACCGGTTCCGCGAACGGTGCCCTCGGCGAGGAGATCGACCTCGAACCGGTCGGTGAACGGGTTGATGCCCCGGCGGTCGAACTGGAGGAAGAAGTTGGGTTGACCCTGGCGCATCTGTGCCGCCACTCGCTCATCGGCCCGGTCCAGCTGTGCGTAGACCTTCTCCTGCAGCAGAGTCCGTGCGATCACCGACCGCCCCTTCGTCGATCCCGCACCCTCGACGATGCGTCCGTCGGCGTGGAAGAAGGTGGCGTAGCCGTAGTACGCGGTCTTGGTCACCGTGGAGCCCTTCGGCACGATCGCGTACGCGTTGGCGAACTCCATCCCGGAGAACGAGGCACCCACCTCCGCCGCCATCAGTGCGCCGTCGCCGGTGTCGACGTTGCTGCCCAGTGCCTTGGACAGGAACGCACATCCGCCCGTCGCCACGACGATGGCGCCGGCCGAGATCCGGAAGTCCCGGCCTGTCTGCCGCTGGTGTCCGGCGGCGCCCCGCACGGCGCCCTGGCTGTCGGTGAGGAGTTGCAGGACAGGGGAGTGATCGAGGATCTGTACACCGCGGCGCCGGACCCACGCGCGCATGCGACGCATGTACTCCGGGCCCTGGACACCGGTGCGGATGGGCTCCCCGGTGTGCTCGTCGATCGGGAACGGGTAGCGACCCTCGGTGCCCAGCCGGTGCATGTTCGCGTAGGTCCTGTCGAGAACCCGGTCCATCCAGGCGTGGTCCGCGAGATACCCACCGAGCGCTTCGCGACTCGCCTTCGCCGCCGAGCGCTTGTCCGGGTCCGGGACGACGTACCAGACCCCGGTCCCGGCCGGGGCCGTCGTACCCGACGAGCCGCAGTAACCCTTGTCCACGATGATCACCTCGGCTCCGGCGTCGCGAGCGTGGATGGCGGCCCAGGTCGCGGCGGGACCACCGCCGATCACCAGCACGTCCGTGGACAGGGTCAGTACGTCAGACATGGGTGAACTCCCGGCGTGTCGTTGTCGGTGTCGTTGTGGGGCCGGTGGATTCGGCGTCGGTTCCGCCGACGCCGAGCCCGGCGAGCAGTTGTGAACGGAGGGCGACGAATTCGGGATCGGTGACCTGGCGTGGGCGAGGTAGATCCACGACGATCTCCTGTGCGATCCGGCCGGCCCGCAGGATCAGCGCGCGATCCGCGAGCAGAAGGGCTTCCTCGACGTCGTGCGTCACCAGCAGTGTTGCCGGACGGTGCGCTTCCCACAACCGGGCCACCAGGCGTTGGGCATTGATCCGGGTCAGGGCGTCGAGCGCGCCGAACGGTTCGTCGAGCAACAGCAGGTCGGGCTCCCGGACGAGTGCGCGTGCCAGCGCGGTGCGCTGGGCCTCGCCACCCGAGAGCGTGGACGGCCAGGCGCCGGACTTGGCCGCCAGCCCCACCTCGTCGAGTGCGCGGAGCGCGCGGGCCTCGGTGTCACCGCCGCGCAGCCCGAGCGCGACGTTGCGCCACACCGACATCCAGGGCATGAGTCGGTGCTCCTGGAACACGATGGCCTTGGCCGAGGGTGCCTCGATCGTGCCGGTGAAACCGCGGTCGAGCCCGCCGATCCCCCGGAGAAGGGTACTCTTCCCGGAACCACTCGCTCCGAGCAGCGCGACGAACTCGCCCCGGGCGATGGTCAGATCCACGCGGTCGAGAACCCGCCGGCCGTCGAACTCGCGCCCGGCCCCGAGGACGCGGACACCGTCGACTCGATCTGCGGACATTCCACTCACCTACCTTCGAATCCGTTGCGCCACGACAGGAACCGACGCTCGAGTATTCGCACGCCGATGTCGGTGAGCAGTCCGAGTACCGCGTAGATCACCAGGACCAGGAAGATCTGATCGGTGCGTAGGTACTCCTTGGCGTCGTTCATCAGGAAGCCCAGACCGACCGGGGTGGTCTGCATCTCCGCGACGACCAGGACGAGCCAACCGATGCCCAGCGCCTGTCGTAGCCCGACGAAGATCTGCGGTAGTGCGCCCGGCAGGACCACGTATCGCACGAGTTCGAAACGCGTCAGCTCCAGCGATTCGGCGGCTTCGATGAGCTTCTGGTCCACGCCCCGGATGCCGGCGAGGAAGTTGAGATAGATGGGGAAGATCGGGGCGACGATGATCAGGGCGATCTTGAACGAGTCGCCGATCCCGAACCAGATGATGAAGACCGGGACGAGGGCCACGGCGGGCATCATCCGCAGCACCTGGACCGGTGCGTTGACCAGGTCTTCGGCGACCTTGAAGAGGCCGGCGGCCGCGCCGAGCACCGCGCCGATGGCGATCCCGATCGCCAGTCCGATCGCGACGCGCCGCCCCGACGCGGCCAGATGGGTCCAGAGTTCACCGGTGCTGATCAGTTCCCAGCCCGCCTCGACCACCTCGGTGGGTGCGGGGGTGGTCGCGCCGAGCCATCCCCGCGCGCCGACCTGCCAGATGACGACGACCAGGATCAGGCCGATGGACTGACGGAGCGTGCGTGTGGCGGCGTGACGGGAGAGCCGTCGCCGACGTACTCGGGCCGCCGGGCCGTCGGACGGCACGTCGACGGGCCCGGCCGCGGACGGGGCGGGGGCGACACCGACCGGTGTCGTGAGTTCTAGAGTCATCGAAATCCGCCTGGGAGAGGGCTGGCAGGACTTCTGGGACGCTACTGAGAACTCGACTCCACCGGCACCGTTGGAGTCATGGTGATTTTCAAACCGCCGCGCGCCGAGACGAATCGGCGGACGGTCAGTTCGGGATCAGGTCCGGATTGGCGTCGGCGAGCAGCTCGTCACGGTCCTCGGCGAGGACGAATCCGCCCGCGATGGCGGCGTCGGCGGCGTTCCGGTAGTGCTTCTCGTATTCGTCGCGCGTTCCGTACCGGGCCGCCAACGCTTCGGCGGGGACGGGGAATGTCGTGCCGAACAGCAGGCAGATGCGGGAGACGGGGTCGGCGACGATCCCGCTGAGGACCTGGGTCGGTGCGTCGACGCACGGCGTCCGGACCCCGCCCCGGACGTTGCCGATGTCGTCCAGCTCGAACACGGGGTCGGCGCCGTCGATGTCCCGGAGGGCCAGCGGGTCGGCTGCCGGCGGCGGATCGCCACCGTCGGCCCAGGATCGCAGGTGCCGCAACGCAGCCCGCAGGACGAAACGCTGCTGACCCCGGTTGACGGGGTCGGGGCAGCCGAGGAACTCCTCGAAGTCGCCGACCTGGTGCAGGTCGGCGTGGGACGTGCCCGCCATTTCCCACACGCGTAACCGGTCGGAATCCGGTTGCCGCGCAGTGTGATAACGGAAGTTGGTCAGGATGTCGGTCTCGGTCTGCACCACGAACACCGGTGCGTCGAGGTCGGCGCGGATCGTGGTGGGCTCGCGCCCGAAGACGGTCGCCACGTCGATGCCCGAACCGACCTCGCCTGCGGGCAACCCGGCGGCCGCGCGGCTGTGGATGAGGTATCCGTCGAACGGCGCCGCATCCGGGCCGATGGCGTTCACGTAGGTCGTCAGGGCCATCGCCGACTGTGATTCGCCGATCGCGAGCACGGTGGCGACCGTCAGGCCCGCGAGGGGATGGTCGGCCCCAGCGGTGTCCCGGGCGGCCCGTCCGATCGAGCTGAAGATGTCGTAACAGTACGCATCACCAGGATGGTGGAGTCCGGCATACCGTTCCGGGTCCTTGGCGGCGAGACTCTGCGGCGCACCGGTCGCGACGCCGACCGAGCCCGTGCCGCCCTCCACTCCGACGAACTGGGCCGAGACCCCGATCCAGGCGTGCCCGGAACGGACCAGTTCAGCAGCCACATAGGAGTATTCGGGGGCGGCGTCGGCGCCACTGCTGACGTTCAGCCACTCGACGACAACGCAGCCGCTGAACGTCGCGGGCTCCGCTGGGCGTCGGACGACGACCCGGGTCGTGAACTCGGCGGCGGGCGCGGGCGGGTCCCCGACGATCTTCTCGGCCACCCCCGACGCCGCGTACTCGATGTCGGTGTATCCGGCCGCGGCGAGGTCGGGGAGGGGAGAGGCGCTGAGCAACGAACACCCGTCGCCGCCCTGTAGGACTCGAAACCGCATGGGTCGACTCACTTCTTCTTCCGGTGCTGCTTGATCACCTCACCGAACATGAAGTGCATCTTGGTGCCCTGCGGCCAGCCTACGTAGTAGCAGAGGAAGAGGCTGATCTCCTCGAGCTGCTCTGGGGTGAGCTCTCCGTTCCCGAGTGCGGCACCGGCCTGGATCTCGGCGACGTCGATGTTGTTGCTCGCGGCGAGCGCGCCGAGCAGGAGCAGCCGACGATCACGGTTGGACAGACCGTCTCGCGCCCACACATTGCCGAACACCTGGTCGGCGGTGTGTGCGAAGTAGTCGCCCGGGCCGTCGCTCACCTCCCAGCCGTAGACCTCTGACATCTTGGCGAGGCCGCGCTTGCGTGCCTCGTCGGGTGCGTCGTCGGAGATGTTGGATCGGGTCATGCTGGTTCTCCTTCGATGTGGGGGACACCGAGCCCGGTGGCCAGGTTCCGCAACGCGAGCTGCCCGAGGGGCAGGTCGACGCCGAGTTCCTCACCGAGTGCGAGTGCGAGCGTCAGGTCCTTCTCGCCCAGGGTACGGACGCCGGCGAGGATTCCGTACCAGGGATCGTCGCGCTCGACGGGAGCGGTGGTGTCGCGCAACATGATCGCCCCGGCCCCGCCGGTCACGGCGTCGGAGTGCCGGACCACCTTGCCGAGCTTGGTGATGTCGATGCCGGCGGCCTCGGCCAGTCGCGCGGCCTCGGTGGTCGCGGTGAACGAGATGAAATGGAGGAGGTTGCGCGCCAGCTTCATCCGGGTACCCGCGCCGACCTCGGGCCCCGCGTGGACCAGCATGTCGGCGGTGAGCGCGAACGGTTCCTTCAGCTTCTCGTACGCGTCCCGCGGTCCACCGACCATGATGGCGAGGCGGCCCGACGCCGCGCCCATCGCACCACCGGAGATCGGTGCGTCGAGCAGTGTCACCTCGCGCGCCGCGCACAGATCCGCCAGTTCGACGGCGGTCTCCGGCGCGATGGTCGAGTGGACGGTGATGACGGTGCCCGGGCGAGCTGCCGACAGCAGGCCGTCCGGACCCGCGACCACGGTTCGGACCTGCGCGTCGTCGAGCACGCAGATGCCGATGATGTCGGCCGACGCGGCGAGATCGGCGAGCGATTCCGCAGCGGTGGCGCCCTTCTCCACGACCTTCGCGACGGCGTCGGACGACAGGTCGAACACCGTCAGCCCACCCGCCCAGGCGGCCAGGCTCCCGGCCATCGGCCCACCGATGTTGCCGAGTCCGACATACCCCAGACGGATGGGGGACGACTCGCTCATGAGCGGATGACCTGGCCGCCGTCGACGTTGAAGATCTGCCCGGTGATCCACCCGGCTTCGTCGGACAGCAGGAACAGGCACATTCCGACGAGATCCTGGGGAGTGCCGAAACGCTTCAGCGGCAGCCGGTTCACGATGTCGGCGACCATCTCCTTGGGCGTCGTGCTCCGGGTCGCCTCGGTGTCGATGGGTCCCGGGGCGATCGCATTGACGCGGATGTTCTGCCCGCCGAGTTCGGTGGCGAGCTGCTGGGTCAGGCCGTTGACGCCGACCTTGGCCAGCCCGTAGAAGCCGCTGTACAGCCATGCGGCGGTCGAGGACTGGTTGACGATGGCGCCGCCGCCGTTGGTCATGTGCGGGTAGACCGCCCGGGTCACGTTGAGCGCACCGTCGAGGTTCACGCTCATGAACTTCTTGTAATAGTCCCAGGGCACCGTGATGAGGAAGTCGAGTTTCATCCCGCCGTAGATCGCGGCGTTGTTCACCAGACCGTCGATCGAACCGTAGGCGTCGACGGTGGCGGCGGCGAGCGCCTTCGCCGAATCCTCGTCCGCGACATCGGTGCTGACGTACAGTCCGCCGATGTCGGCCGCTACCTGCTTGCCCTTCTCGTCGGCGAGGTCGGCGACCACGACGTTCGCGCCCTCCGCGGCGAGGGCACGCGCATAGGCCTCGCCGATCCCGCCGGCGGCGCCGGTGACGATGATGGTCTTGTTCTCGAAACGCTTGGAACTCATTGTCCTGCTTTCTGTGTGGATGATGTGCTGGCCCTTCGTGGCTCGCTTCGCTCGCACCTCAGGGAGCGGGGGTAACGGCTCGGTTTGCTCGCACCTCAGGGGGCGGTCAAATCTGCTCCCTGAGCAGCCTATGAGGGTTTGTGTCAACAGGGTCCTGTGGTGGGTGTGGGCGTGGGTGTTCGGCCCGGCGGCCGGTTGGCGTGTCGGGATGGGTGCGTGGTGGGGGGTTCGGGTTG
>NZ_JAFFZF010000024.1:0-81829 GCF_016924115.1 Gordonia sp. BP-119 | reverse complement strand
GACCGAGTTCACATCCAGAAACTCACCCTGACGATCCGGCTCACCCTGCATACCCACCAGGATCCCAGCCCACCAGGCAAACCCGCTCACCCCACACCGAAACGACACCGACTATTTCAGCAGTCTCCTAGGGGGTGGGCGAGCCCAACCCCTGCTCCCTGAGGTGCGAGCGAAGCGAGCTTAGCCCCTGCTCCCTGGGGTGCGAGCGAAGCGAGCCTCGAAGGGCTCGTAGCGCGCCTCACCAGCCCTTCGAGGCTCGTCGCTTGCGCTCCTCGCACCTCAGGGAGCAGGGGTTATGCGGTTCTTTCGGTCAACGACGGCCGCGAGGCCGCAGGTACTAAGGAGCGAGCTTGCGAGCCGACCCCATGCTCCCTGAGGAGCGAGCTTGCGAGCGTCACGAAGGGTCAGGCCCGCAGCACCCCGACGAGATGAACGCCGAGGCCGACCAGGGGTCCGACGACGAGGGCGACGCAGGTCCGGGTCGCGACGTCGAGCGGCAGCAACAACATCGCGATCGCGACCAGGGTCGACACCCACCATCCGGCCGCGTACCAGCGGTGGGCGCCCGCGGCGATCGCGGCGGCGCCGGTCACCGTCAGCAGCGCCAGGCACGTCGCGCCGAGCGTCAGCATCGCCACGACCACACCGTCGAGATCGAAGTCGGCGCCGAACACCGATCGCAGCAACCACGGGCCCACCAGCCACGCGGCCGTCACCCCGACGCCACCGACCGCGGTGACGATCCCGAGGGGAGCACCCAGCGCGGCAAGGCGATGGTCCCGGCGGTCGACGAACCTCGAGATCAGCACACCCTGAAAGCTGTTGAGCGGCACCAGTAGCGGTGCGCGGGTCAGGGTGACGGCGAGGATCAGCGCGCCGATCGTCCGGACGTCGTCGGCGTCGGGGCCGCCACGCAGGTCGGTGGTCAGGTTGATCAGAACGGGGAAGCCCATGACGAGGACGGCGCTCGCGGCGGCGGCGGCCATCGCGGTCAGGGTGTTGCCCGTCAGACGTCGGGGCGCGACGTCGCCGGCGACGTCGATGGCACGGCGGGCCGAGGCCGACACCACGAGCAGCAGGCACCACGACACCGACCCGACGACGGTGACGACCAGGAACGCGGTGACGCCCCAGCCGGCCGCGACCGCGATCCCCGCACCAGCGAGCCGGATCAGCGCGTCGACCGACAGCAGCACCGCGAACGACGACCAGTCCAGCCGCCCCGACAACGCTCCGCACAGGTGCGCGTACACCGCGAAGCTCGCCACGCCGACGGCGAGCAGCAGCACCGACAGGCCGCGATCCGCGGTGAACACCCGTGAGCTCCACAACGGTGACGTCGCGACGACCAGAACGGCCAGGCCGAGCCCGATGCCCGCGTTGACCAGCAACGGGCGTGACCGGGCGAGCCCCTCCGATGCGGCGGTCCGGACCGCCCGCGTCGTCTCCTGCAGTTGCCCGTTCTGCGCCCCGGTCACCAGGCCGTAGGCAGCCCAGAACACGGCGAACACGCCGTAACCGACGGCCCCGAGATGCCTGGCCGCCAAGAGCAGGACGACATATCCCGACGCGGCCGCGACGATCGTCGCCATCGTGACCCGGCCCAGTGAACGTGCGTCGGTGTCGCCTGCCGAACCTGCCGAACCGGCGTCCGGACCCGGCGTCGTCGGATCGGTCGTCATCGAACGGTTCAGGAAGGACCCGGGAACGGCGGCAACTCGGGCGTGAACAGCCAGTCGTCCCAGAGATCCTTGAGCGGCTTCGACGAGTGGGTGGCGGCGAGCGCCATGAAGTCCTCGGTGGTCACCGAGCCGTAGCGGTACTTGTCGGTCCACCGCTGCAGCAGGGCGAAGAAATCGCCGTCACCGACGGTCAGCCGCAGGGCGTGCAGGGTGAGTGCGCCGCGTTTGTAGATCCAGTCGTCGAACATCTTGCGCGGACCGGGATCGGCGAGTGGCACACGCACCGGCGACGATTCGAGTTTCGCGTAGTAGTGACGCGCCCATTCGTCGGCGCTGCGGCCGCCCGAGTGCTGACTCCACAGCCATTCGGCGTAACAGGCGAAACCCTCGTGGAGCCAGATGTCGCGCCAGCGGGCCGCGGTCACCGAGTTGCCGAACCACTGATGCGCGAGTTCGTGGGCGATCAACCGCTCCGCGTGCCGGCTGCCGTCGCAGTGATTGGCCCCGAAGGTGGAGAAACTCTGTGCCTCGATGGGGATCTCGAGTTCGTCGTCGGTGACCACGACGGTGTACTGCGGGAACGGATACGGCCCGAACATCTCGACGAACGCCGCCATCATCTCGGTCTGCTGACCGAAATCGACCCCGAAGTTCTCCTCGAGTCGCGAGGGGACGAGGCCCGAGACCGGAATCGGTTTGGACGCCAACGAGATCTGCTTGTACTGACCGATCTGGATCGACGCCAGGTAGGTGGGCATCGGTTCCACCTGCTCGTAGACCCAGGTGGTCTGCGCGGCGCGGACCCGCTTGGACTCCAGGACGCCGTTGGCGAGCGCGTGATACGGGCTGTCGGTGGTGATCGAGATCCGGTACGGCGCCTTGGCGCTCGGGTGGTCGTCGCAGGGGAACCACGACGCCGCCCCGTTGGGCTGGTTCGCACAGAGCGAGCCGTCGGTCAGTTCCTCCCAACCGACCTCACCCCACGGGCCGCGGATCGGATGCGGACTGCCGTGGTATCGGACGGTGACGGTCATCGCCCCGCCCGGGGGGAGTGGAGTGTCGGGGGTGATGGTCAGCTTGTGCCGACGATGCGAATAGCGGGCGCGCTTGTCGTTGACCGACACCCGTTGCACCGACAGCGAGCTCGCCAGGTCGAGGGTGAAACGCTTGAGCTCGGCATACGACGTCGCGGTCAGGATCGCGGTGCCCTCGAGTCGATTGCTCGACACCTTGTACTCGAGTTCCAGATCGTATCGAGAGATGCGATAGCCCAGATTGCCGTTGTCGGGCAGATATGTATCGAGGACGTCGGCGGGTGCCCCCAGCACGGGTTGCCCGGAGTTGCCACGTGAACCCAGCCCAGACTTTCCCGGCACTCTCGACTCCTACTCCGTTCTGCCCCGGCGGGCTGACGTGCGGCGGCGCGCCTCGACGAGTCGCGTCGGCGACGCGCTGCGACCGGTCACGAAGCGGTTGCGGTTCGGTGGTGACGTCTCGATTCGGCTGTTCACCCGCGACGGGGCGATGCTGTCCCGGACACTGAGAGAGTACCTGGCGGCGGCACAGCCGGCCCGCCCGATCGATTCGAGGAGTGCGGAATGAGCGGATTCGGTAGTGTGGCGCAGTTTCTCGCGCGCCTGATACTCGGCATCATCTTCATCGCCCACGGGTGGCAGAAGCTGGTCACCCAGGGTATGGACGCCACCAAGGCGGCATTCGGCCCGGCCGGCATGGACATCCCCTACCCAGAGCTCGCCGCGTACTACGCGACATGGGTCGAGCTGATCGGCGGCATCCTGCTGATCCTCGGACTGCTGCTGCCGATCGTCGCGACCCTGCTGATCGCCGACATGATCGGCGCGATCGTGTTCGTGCACTGGGACGCCGGGTTCTGGAACATGGACGGCGGTTACGAGTGGCCGCTCGCGCTGATCGCGGGCCTGCTGGCCGTCGGCTACACGTCGGCCGGCCGGATGGGCGCCGACAGCTACATCATGCGACGCCGACGCCGAGACGTCGTCTGACGGCTCACACCAGAGCCAGACCGTCGATGGTGGCCGCGCTCGCCGGAGCGCCGCCACCATCGGCCAGCCTCTCGACCAGGCGCGTGAGCAGTTCTCGCTCCTCGTCGGCATGACGGAGTCCGACACCGTCGATGAGCCCCGGCGAGATCAGTGCGAGGGGATCGGTGTCGTGCCGGTGGACCACCGCCGCGCCGAGCAGACGTTGCGCCTGGGCGGGATCGGACTCCCAGAGCGCGTCGGCGGTCAGCAGGTACAACCGGACGGCCGGCGAATAGTCGTGCAGGTGCACGAGCGCCCAAGCCCAGTGCTTCGCGACGTCGACCGTGTCGGCTTCGGCGCGCCCGTGCGTGCGCACGTACTTGCCGTGGAGTTCACGACACAGGTGGCTGGCGTCGGACCACAGCATGAGATGGGACATGCAGCGGACGCAGTCGTGCAGATTGGACAGGTACATCACCGAATACGGTCCCTCGCGGCGCGATCTGATCTCGCGGAGCACGGAGAACTCGGCCAGCGCGTGGTCGTATTCACCGGCCGAGAGCAGCGCCCGGGCCTCGGCCTGCATTTCCTCGATCACCCTCGACATTGTCGCCGATCCGGCACCCCGGCATCGGCGATTCGGCCGAACCGGGTGAGCACGACCGACACCGGCCGGCCAAGTGGCACCGTCGGGTCGTCCTGGCGGGACTCCCGGCGGGCTGGCATCGTGGCAAGGATGAAGGACGACATCGGTAGCACCCCGGAGGGTTCGGACGGCGAGTACAGCCTGGACGAGGACGACCAACTGCAGCCCGAGGACACTCTGGACGACCGCGGCGTCGACGACGTCCTCGACGAGGGGTACTCACCGCCCGACTATGAGCCCAAGGGTGCCGTCCACGGGCTGACCCCCCGCGAGCAGGCCGAGGGCGAGACGCTCGACGAGCGGCTTGCCGAAGAGGAGCCCGACGTCGGGGCGGTCGATCCGCTCGACGAGATCACCGCCGAGGAACGTGCGCGGACCGACTGGCGCGCACACGATTCCGACCGCGACGAAGAGTTCGAGGAGGACGACGAGGTCGGCGACCGCCGCGCCGGACGACTCATCGCCCCGGACGCCGGGTCGGGCATCGACACCGAGTCCGACGCCGTGGCCGAGGACGCCGGGATCGACGGTGCCGGGGCCTCCGCGGAAGAGGCTGCCGTGCACTACATCTCCGATTCGGACTAGTCGGTCTGACCCGGCCCGCTCGCTTCGCTCCCGGCGCCGGTCTGTTTCGGCCCGCTCGCTTCGCTCCCGGCGCCGGTTTGATTCGGCCCGCTCGCTTCGCTCCCGGCGCCGGGTTGCTCCATCACCTGCGCCAGCGTCGCGACGATGGTCGAGCGGACGGCGTCGGCCGTGAGACCCAGCCCGCTCATCGCCTCGGCGAGCGTGGCATCGGCGAAGAAGCCGAGCAGAAGATGCTCCGTGCCGATGTAGTTGTGCCCGAGATCGAGGGCGGCAGCGACGGTCGACTCCAGGACCGACTTCGACGCGTCGTCGTAGGGCACCACGCTCGTTGCTTCGTCGTCGGCGATGTCCCGCGGTGCCGGGAGCAGCGGCGCGATGGCTGCACGCCAGGCGTCGGCGTCGACGCCGGAGTCCCGCAACACATGGAACACGAGGGACTTCGGTTCGGCCGTGAGGGCCTGCGCGATGTGGGCCGGGGTCACGTGCTCGGCGCGGCCTGCGGCCGCTGCCGCGTTCGCGGCCATCAGTACGTTCGCGGCCCGGGGCGTGAAACGCGAGAACGGGTTGTCCGCGCCGGGTGCATCGTTCTCGCCTGCGGACGACACGCGGTCGACGAACCGCTTCTGAGCGGCCTGTTTGCTCACGCCCATGCTGGTGCCGATCGCGGTCCACGATGCCCCCGAGCGACGGGCCTGGTCGACGAAGTGACCGATCAGGCTGTCGGCGATGTCGCCCAGGTGCTGCGCGGCGACCACCGCGTCGGAGAGTTGGTCCAACGGGTCGTCGTGGACCTTGCGGATGGCATGGATCAGGTCGTCGAGGCGGATGGAGACTGAATTCTGGGGCATGCGTCAACCGTAGGTTGACGAGTTGATCGCGTCAACCCCGAGTTGACGACGACACGTCGAGGCCGATCAAGCGCGTGTGCGTTGACAGGAACGGCAAGCGTCATGACGATGGATGCGGAGATCGGCGAAGTCGTCGCCGGCCGCTCCAGGCTTTGCCACGGGAGGTTATCCAGTGAGCATCACCGAACCGTCGGTTCGTCCCCAGTCCACAGACACCCGGTCCGCCGAGAGCCCGCCGGCGAACGGGGTCGTCACCGATGTCGCGCGTCGCTACCTCGACGTCCGCGCCCTGACCGACACGCTGTCCGAACGGCTTTCGCCCGAGGACCAGACACCGCAGTCGATGACCGAGGCGAGCCCGGCGAAATGGCACCGGGCGCACGTCACCTGGTTCTTCGAGGAGTTCATCCTGCGGCGTGACCCCGCGTACAAGGTCTACGACGACACGTTCCGGTACCTGTTCAACAGCTACTACGAGGCTGTGGGAGAACGGCATCCACGACCTGATCGCGGTCTCGTCACGCGGCCGGGTGTCCGCGATGTGACCCGCTATCGCGAGCATGTCGACGCCGCGATGGTGGATCTCCTCGAGCGCGGCGACCTCGACGAGGCCGCACTCGAACTCGTCGAACTCGGCTTCAATCACGAACAGCAGCACCAGGAGCTGCTGCTCATGGACATCAAGCATCTCTTCTCCACCAATACGTTCGGGCCGGTGTACGTCGATCGCGAACCCGACGAACCGGGCATCGCGAAAGCGTTGGGCTGGCGGCAGTTCGAGGGCGGCGTCAACGAGATCGGCGCGTTGGGCAGCGGATTCTCCTACGACAACGAGGGCCCCCGACACCGGGTGTATCTCGAGGACTTCGAGATCGCCGACCGCGCGGTCACCAACGCCGACTGGCTGGAGTTCATGGCCGACGACGGTTACCGGCGCGCCGAATTCTGGTTGTCCGACGGGTGGGCGACCATCCGCCAGACCGGATGGGACGCACCGGGATACTGGCGCGACGAGACCGGTGCGCGCTCCACCGACCCGTCGGACTGGACGACGTACACCCTGTCCGGTCGGCGGCGCATCGTGCCCGACGAGCCCGTCCTGCACGTCTCGTTCTACGAGGCCGACGCCTACGCCCGCTGGGCGGGGGCCCGGTTGCCCACCGAATTCGAGTGGGAGATCGCCGCCGGCTCACTGGGTACCGAGCGCGGGGCCCTGCTCGACCCGGACCGATGTCATCCCGGCCGCGTCGGTGCGGCGATGATCGGGGATGTGTGGGAGTGGACGGCCAGTGCGTACCTGCCCTATCCCGGCTTCGTGCCCGCCAACGGCGCGGTGGGTGAATACAACGGCAAGTTCATGTCCGACCAGCATGTGCTGCGTGGGGCGAGCGCGGTGACGCCTGTGGGTCACGAACGACTGACGTACCGGAACTTCTTCCCGGCGCCGTCGCGCTGGGTCTTCTCGGGACTCCGGCTGGCCCGATGAGCCTCGACAGCGACACCCCGGTGACGGCGACCACCGGGGACACGGCCATCGGGGGCCTTGCCGCAGACGCACTCTCGGGATTGTGGCAGCAACCGCCGGTCCTCCCGACGAAGTGGTTGTACGACGAGCGCGGCAGCAAGCTCTTCGACGAGATCACCCGTCTGCCCGAGTACTATCCCACCCGCCGCGAGACCGCGATCCTGCGCGCGCGGTCGGCCGAGATCGCCTCGACGACCCGTGCCGACGTCATCGTCGAACTGGGCTCGGGCACATCGACCAAGACGCGTCTGCTGCTCGACGCCTTCGTGGACGCGGCCGCCGACGGTGAGCGTCCGACCTACGTCCCCGTCGACGTCAGCACCGAGGTGCTCACGACGACAGCCGAAGTGCTCGCCGTCGACTATCCCGGGATCGACGTCGTCCCCGTGGTCGCCGACTTCACCGAGCCCGACCTGGATCTCCCGCCCGCCGACGGCCCGCGCCTCGCGGTGTTCCTCGGTGGCACGATCGGCAACTTCGATCCTGCTGCGCGCGCGGAGTTCTATCGTTCGATGGTCGGCTCGTTGTCCCCGGGTGACTACTTCCTCCTCGGTACCGACCTCGTCAAGGACACCGGGCGGCTCGTCGCCGCCTACGACGACAGTGCCGGTGTGACCGCCGATTTCAACCGGAACATGATCGAGGTGCTTCGTGCCGGCCTCGACGCTCGCGGGCTCTACGCCGACGACTTCGAACACATCGCCCGCTGGAATCCGGGCGAGCACCGCGTCGAGATGTGGCTACGTGCCCGGCGGGACGTCGACGCGTACTTCGGTGTGCTGGGCCGATCGTGGCGGGTGCCCGCGGGAACCGAGATCCACACCGAGATCAGCACCAAGTTCCAGCCCGGGGCGCTCGCGGAAGAACTCGAGTCGGCCGGACTGTCCGTCGTGTCGGCGTGGACCGATCCCGCAGGCGACTTCCAGCTCACCCTGACCCGACGCTGAGCAGTTCGCGCACCCGCGGGATGACCTTCGTTCCATAAAGTTCGATGCTGCGCATGAGCTCGGGGTGGCCGAGTGTCCCGTGCGAATACTTCAGGTCGAATCGGCTCAGTCCCAGTGCTTGGACGGTCGACGCGATCTTGCGGGCAACGGTGTCGGGCGACCCGACGTAGAGCGAGCCGCCGGGTCCCGTCGACCGCTCGAACTCGATGCGGGTCGGCGGCGGCCAACCGCGTTCGCGACCGATGCGTCCGACGTACTCGCGGTAGTGCGGCCATAGGGCGTCGCGTGCCTGCGCGTCGGTGTCGGCGACATGTCCCGGTGAGTGCACGCCGACGGGCAACAGCGGCTTGTCCATCTCGCGCAGGGCGCGGTGATAGAGATCGACGTACGGCTTGAAGCGCAACGGGTCGCCGCCGATGATCGCGAGCATGAGTGGCAGGCCGTACGACGCGGCACGCACCACCGACTCCGGGCTGCCGCCGACCGCGATCCACGTCGGCAGGGGAGGGTTCTCGAGTTCGGGGTAGACCGTCTGGGACTGCAGCGGACTGCGCGTGGAACCCGACCAGGAGACCGGTCGGCCGGTGCGCAGTTCGGCGAACAGGGCCAGCTTGTCGCTGAACAGTTCCTCGTAATCGGAGAGGTCGAAACCGAACAGCGGAAACGACTCGGTGAACGACCCGCGCCCGAGGATCACCTCGGCACGACCCGACGACAACGCATCGACTGTCGAGAACCGCTGGAACACGCGGATCGGATCATCGGAACTCAGGACGGTGACGGCCGAACCGAGACGCATCCGGGTGGTGCGCGCCGCGATCGCGCCGAGTACGACCTCGGGTGCCGACACCGCGTAGTCGTCGCGGTGATGCTCACCGACACCGAGGAAGTCGACGCCGACCGTGTCGGCGAGGATGGCCTGCTCGAGCAGATCGCGCAGGGTCTGCGACCCCGAGCGCAATGTGCCGTCGGGTTCGGCGGTGATGTCCCCGAACGTGTCGAGACCGAGCTCGACCTTCTCGATACCTACCGGGTGAGATTCCATGTCGCCCTTCGCGAAGTTGTGATCGTGTGGGGCGAAATCGGAGGAATTGCGCCCGCATTGGTCTCTTCACACGATTTCACGAACATCTTTCCAGTTCGTCACGGTGTCGAGGTCGGTGCTGTGTAATGCTTCATATCGGTTCATGTGCTCGGCGTGCGAGCGCCGATTCTTCTAGACAAGGGAGACACTCCGATGTGGGATTCATTCTGGGACTTCATCTGGTACACGATCGTCATCTTCGCGTTCGTCGCCTACCTGATCGTCCTGTGGCACATCATCAGCGACCTGTTCCGCGACAAGGCGGCTTCGGGGTGGGCGAAGGCGGCGTGGGTGGTCTTCCTGATCATCTTCCCGTACATCACCGCCATCGTGTACCTGCTCGCGAAGGGCAAGGGGATGGCCGAGCGTCAGCGTGAGGCGTACAGCGAGGCCAAGCAGGCGTCCGACGAGTACATCCGGTCCGTCGCAGGCACCTCGCCGACCCAGCAGATCGCCGACGCGAAGAACCTGCTCGACTCGGGCGCGATCACACCCCAGGAGTTCGAGCACTTGAAGAGCAAGGCCCTCAGCGGAACCGCCTGACGGTCCCTCGACACAGACAACGCTCCCCGATGGCGCCGGTCGCCGTCGGGGAGCGTTGTCTGTTTCTCGTGTTCGCGTCAGTCCGCCGACCCGACGCCCACACGCCACAGCGGATTGACCGGACCGTGGCCGGCGCCCAGTGGATACGCAGCGGCCAGGCAGCGGGTCACCCAGTCCTTGCCGAAGCCGACCGCCGCGGGAACGTCGTGCCCGTGGGCCAGCGCGCATGCGATCGCGGCGGCGAGGGTGTCGCCGGCGCCGTGGTCATGCGGGGTGTCGATGCGTTCGTGGCTGAGCTCGATGAACTGGTCGCCGTCGTAGAGCAGATCGGGGGAGTGGTCCGAGCTTCGCAGGTGCCCGCCTTTCACCAGCGCCCAGCGCGGCCCGAGATCGAGCAGCGCCCTGGCCGCGTCGCGTTGCGACGCGGTATCGGTGACCTCGATCCCGGTGATCAGGCGAACCTCGTCCAGGTTCGGGGTCACCACCGTCGCGAGGGGAAACAGGCTGTGCCGCAGGGTGTCGAGTGCCGAGTCGGCGAGCAGCTGGTTGCCGTGCATCGACGCGCACACCGGATCGACCACCAGCGGAACGGATGTGTCCCGGCCGATACCGCTCGTGCGGCACTGCTCGACGATGGCCTCGATGATGGGCGCCGACGCGAGCATCCCGGTCTTCGCCGCGGCCACACCGATGTCACCGGACACGGAGTCGATCTGCGCCGCCACGGTCTGCGGTGAGATCTCCTCGAACCCGCTCACGCCCACCGAGTTCTGGACCGTCACCGCGGTCACCGCGACACACCCGTGCACCCCGAGCAGGGCGAAGGTGCGCATGTCTGCCTGTATTCCCGCGCCCCCGCCGGAGTCCGAACCAGCGATGGTCAGGACCCGTACCGGGGCCGTTCCGGGCGGTGACAGCGGGAGTCCCGTGTAGGCCTGTTCGTCGACCGTGCGCTGATTCGCGTCGACTGTGCGTCGTCGTGCGTCGTCTGTGCGCATCAGGCGCCGCCGGTCGTCTGGAGCGGGAGGTACACGCGGTTACCGGCCTCGGCGAACTCGGCCGACTTCGCGGCCATGCCCTCGGCGATAGTCCGGTCGATGTCGTCCGCGGTGACGAGACCGTGCTCTTCGGCGTACGCACGGACATCCGCCGAAATCCGCATCGAACAGAACTTGGGCCCGCACATCGAACAGAAGTGGGCCGTCTTGGCGGGTTCGGCGGGCAGTGTGTCGTCGTGGTAGGCGCGGGCGGTGTCGGGGTCGAGCGCGAGGTTGAACTGGTCGGTCCAGCGGAACTCGAAGCGCGCCTTGCTGAGTGCGTCGTCGCGCTCTTGTGCCCGCGGGTGGCCCTTGGCGAGGTCGGCCGAGTGGGCGGCGATCTTGTAGGTGATCACGCCGACCTTGACGTCGTCGCGGTCCGGAAGTCCTAGATGCTCTTTCGGAGTCACGTAGCAGAGCATCGCGGTGCCGGCCTGGGCGATCATCGCGGCGCCGATGGCCGAGGTGATGTGGTCATAGGCAGGTGCGATGTCGGTGGCGAGCGGACCCAGGGTGTAGAAGGGGGCCTCCTCGCACAGCTCCTCCTCCAGGCGCACGTTCTCGGCGATCTTGTGCATCGGGACGTGCCCGGGGCCTTCGATCATGACCTGCACACCATGCGATTTGGCGATCGCGGTCAGCTCGCCGAGAGTGCGGAGTTCGGCGAACTGGGCCTCGTCGTTCGCGTCGGCGATCGATCCGGGGCGCAAGCCGTCGCCGAGGGAGAACGTGATGTCGTAGCGGCGGAAGATCTCGCACAACTCGTCGAAGTGCGTGTACAGGAACGACTCCCGGTGGTGCGCGAGACACCAGGCCGCCATGATCGAACCGCCGCGCGAGACGATGCCCGTCACCCGCTTCGCGGTCAGCGGAACGTAGCGCAGCAGGACACCGGCATGGACGGTCATATAATCGACGCCCTGCTCCGCCTGCTCGATGACGGTGTCGCGATACAGTTCCCAGGTCAGCGAGGCGGGATCGCCGTTGACCTTCTCCAGCGCCTGGTAGATCGGAACCGTCCCCACGGGGACCGGCGAGTTACGCATGATCCACTCGCGGGTGGTGTGGATGTCGGCGCCGGTCGAGAGATCCATGATCGTGTCGGCGCCCCAGCGGGTGGCCCACACCATCTTCTCGACCTCGTCGGAGATCGAGCTGCGCACCGCCGAATTACCGATGTTCGCATTGACTTTCACCGCGAAGTTCTTGCCTATGATCATCGGTTCGGACTCGGGGTGGCGGTGGTTGGCCGGGATGACCGCGCGGCCGATGGCGACCTCCGACCGGACCAGTTCGGCGTCGACGCCCTCCCGGGCGGCGATGAACCGCATCTCGTCGGTGATGATGCCGGCACGCGCCCAGGCCAGCTGGGTGCTCGCGCCGTCGATCGGGTCGGGCCGATGCCAGCTGTCGCGGGTGGGGGTGAGGCCCTTCTCGACGTCGATGTGCGCCGCCGTATCGGTGTAGGGGCCGGAGGTGTCGTAGACGTCGAGGTGTTCGCCGTTGGTGAGCTGGATTCGACGCTGCGGCACACGCAGGTCGTCGACGGCGAGGTAGTGCTTGGCGCTGCCCTCGATCGGGCCGAGGGTCAGGAACCCGGAATCGGCGGGTGCGCTGCTGTTGCGGGTGGTGGATACACGTGTGCCCATGGCTGGTCTCCCTACGCCGGCATTACCCGGACAGGTTCGAGCGGTCGGCGACCGCCCGTCGCCATCTCAGCCCTCGGTCATCGTGAGAGCCCCCGCGGTGTAGTTGTCGTGCGTCCGCCACCCTACAGCGCGGAGTTCGTTCGGGTCGTAGGGGTGCGCGCGACCGTCTCGATGTGCGACGACCGGACGATCGGGGTCATCAGTTACGGTTCCGTAAGGTACCGTGTGACCCGGATCACAAGCGGGGCCTATGCCGAGGTTCGGACGGCACATGTCAGTGGTCCGATGTCCACGATCAAGAGGTGAGGAGGGTCGGGTGCTACGCAAGCATCGTCAGCGACCACCACAGTCGGCGAAGTCGATCCTGCAGCAGATCTCGCAGGTGGTGCACAATCCCGACCGCGACCGGTTCGAGCTGTGGGTCGCCGGCGACCTGGTCGGCGTGCTCGGCTATTCGACCGAGACGGTCGACGGTCAGACCACCATCACCGTCCTACACACCGTGCTCTACGACGAGTACACCGGACATGGTCTCGCCACCCGACTCACCCGCACCGTCGTGCACTTCACCCGCGAGCAGGGCGCCCGCCTGCGGCCCGTGTGCACCTTCACCAAGCACTATCTCGACGGCCATCCCGGGATCGTGACCCTCGCGCCGGTGTGATCCGAAGGTAAGCCTCGGCGGCTCCGGAACATTCCTCGCCGGACCCTTCGAGGCTCGTCGCTATCGCTCCTCGCACCTCAGGGAGCAGGGGTTATGCGCTTCCTTGGGATTATGGTGCGGTGGTCGCGCTCCTCGCGCCGGTGTGAGGAGCGGGCTCCGACTCGGCTCAGCCTGCCGACGGCTCCGACAGCAGTGTCTCGCGGAGCACCTTTTTGTCGATCTTGCCTACTGCGGTGACCGGGAGCGTGCGCACGACGCGGACCACGTCGGGCAGTTTGAAGGAGGCGAGTCCGCGGTCGGCGAGGAAGGTGCGGATCGCGGCCAGCTCGAGTGGTCGGGCCGGGGGGTGTTCGTGCGAGAGCACGACTGCCGCACAGATCTTCTCACCGAGCGCGTCGTCGGGCAGCCCGACCACCGCGACCTGCCGGACCGAATCGTGGGCGAGGAGGTTCTCCTCGACGTCGTCGGCGGCGACGTTCTCCCCGGCGCGCACGATGGTGTCCTTGATGCGGCCGGTCACGGCCAGGTGCCCCGACGGCAGCCGGGTGACCTTGTCCCCGGACCGGTAGAAGCCGTCCGGCGTGAAGGACTTCTCGTTGTGCGCCGTGGCGCGGTAGTAACCGCGGATCGTGTAGGGCCCCCGCACCAGCAGTTCACCTTCTTCCCCGTCGGGGACATCGGCTCCGCCCTCGTCGACGACCCGCACCTCGTCGAGCTCCGACATCGGTGCCCCTTGCACTTGGTGCACCAAGTCACGCGGGTCGTCGGTCCGGGTGTAGCAGATCAGCCCCTCGGCCATGCCGAAGACCTGCTGGACGACGGGGCCGAGGGCCGCGTCGAGGGCGACGGCGTCGGACTGTGCCAGCTTGGCGCCGCCCACCTGCAGCAGGCGCAGGGAGCTGATGTCCGCCGGCTCCCACTCGGTCGCCGCGCACCAGAGTTGCGCGAGCGCGGGGACGAGCGCGGTCACCGTGACGCGGTGCCGCTCGATGAGGTCGAAAGTGTTGTCCGGACTGGGGTTGTCGGCTAAGACGACGTGGCCGCCCGCACCGAAGACGCCCAGGATTCCCGGGCAGCACAGCGGAAAGTTGTGCGCGGCCGGCAGGGCGACGAGGTAGGTGTCGTCGGCGGTGAGGCCGGCGACGTCCGCGGACAGCCGGGCGTTGAGGTCGTAGTCGTCGTGCGTGCGCGCGATGAGTTTCGGCAGTCCGGTGGTGCCCCCCGACACGAGGAACAGGGCGGGTAGCCCGGCGTCGGGGGCAGCCGGGAGCTCGACCGAGGCGGGGTCGGCGTCGGGGAGCGGTGTGAATCGACCAGGTTCGCCGGAGATGAAGACCTGCGCGACGTCGGGCACCCGTGACTGCAGCTCGGTCGCGAGCTCGCGATAGTCGAACCCCCGGCGGCCGTCCTCACCGATGTAGGCGACCGCGCCGGCACCGGCTGCGAGATGGGCGATCTCGGTGATCCGGTGCGCGGGCAGCGTCATCACCGGAACGACACCCGCGCGTAGGAGGCCGTACAGGGTGACCGCGAAGTCGAGGGAGTTGTTCAGCTGCAACACGACCCGTTGCGTCGGCCGCAGTCCGGCCGCGACGAAACCGGCGGCACGACGGAGGGTGGCGTCGCGGAACTCGGCATAGGTGAGCGTGCGCGGCCCGTCGGTGGAGGCATCGGTCAGCGCAGGGGAGTCGGGAGTTCGCTCGGCGGCCAGATCGAGGCCGGCGAACAACGGGCGGTCGAGGAAGACGCCGGCGTCGCGGTACTTCTGTGCCTGTGCGTCGGTGTGGGGAGCGAAACCGTCGAGCAGATCGGTCGCGGGGTCGAGATGCGTCGGCATGAGTTCATTCAAACACAGGCAGGATAGGGTAACCTTACCGGTCGATGCAGGGCGGGAGGTCGGCTGTCGACCCGCGGGGGATTGTTTGATTAGGCTGCCCTAAGATTCCCTATGATCATCGGTGCTCGAGTGCATCACGACCGGAGGAACGAAGGACATGTCGCTGACAACCGAATCGCACGCCGCGCAGTTCGTCGACCTGCTCGCGCCGGCCTCGCCGCTGAGCGAGTCCGACGCCGCGCGGATCACGGCCGCCTGGGCCGGCTCCGGCGAATTCGGCGACCATGTCGTCTACGAGCGTGACCGGCGCTGGACCTTCGCGGCGGGTGTCCGCGCCCGCGTGGTGATCACACGCAGTGAGGTCATCGTCGACGATCAGGGCGACCGCACGACGACGTCCTGGCATGGCGACCCCGCCGATGCGCTCGCCGCCGCGACCGCGTCGCTGTCGATTCCCGACTGGCGCGTCTACGGCTGGGTCGGTTTCGACTTCTGCGCGCCCTATCACGGCATACTCGAGCGCGTTCCCGAGGACACGGTGCTGGCGCACCTCATCGTTCCCGAGTTCGAGGCGACCGTCGATGCCGACGGGGTCGACACCGGGTCGCTCGACGCCGAGCGTGCCGGTCGTCTCCTCGAGATCGCTTCGCGAGCAACCGTTTCCGTCGAGTCACGGCCGGTGGACGTGCAGTCCGACCCGGACGACTACCGCGGCCGTGTGGCCACGGCTGTCGCCGAGATCGAAGCCGGCCGGTACCAGAAGGTGATCCTCTCGCGCGCCGTCGACATCCCGTTCGACGTCGACATCCCCGCCACCTACGCCCGCGGCCGTGCCGACAACAACCCCGCCCGGAGCTACCTGCTCTCGCTCGGTGACCTGCAGGCGGCCGGGTTCAGTCCCGAACTCGTGGTCGCGGTGCACGACGACCGGACCGTGGTCACCGAACCACTTGCCGGCACAAGGGCTTTCGGGATCTCCGCGGAGCAGGACGCGGCGGCCCGCGCCGACCTGCTCTCGGATGCCAAGGAGATCGCCGAGCACGCCATGTCGGTGCGCGCGTGCTTCGACGAGATCTCCTCGATCGCCGCTGCGGACACCACGGCCGTGAGTGAGTTCATGGAGGTTCGTGAGCGCGGGAGCGTCCAGCATCTGGCCTCGACCGTGCGCGGGACCCTCGCCGATCATGAAACGCCGTGGCGTGCACTCGAGGTGGTGTTCCCGTCGATCACCGCGTCGGGCATCCCCAAGACCCCGGCCGTGGAGGCGATCGACCGTCTCGAGCCCCGACGCCGCGGCCTGTACTCCGGCGCGATCCTCACCGCCTCGTCGACGGGCGAGCTCGAGGCGACCCTGGCCCTGCGCACCATCTTCTCGTCCGGGCAAGGCGCATGGCTGCGTGCCGGTGCCGGGATCGTCGCCCAGTCCACGCCGGAGCGCGAGTTCACCGAGACCTGCGAGAAGCTGGCCAGCGTCGCCCCGTACGTGGTCCCGCGCTGACCGACCGATACTTTCGACCGAACATCACCACCCCAGGAGCCACCACATGTCCGACCACATCACCGAAGCCCTGCGCGGCATCCTCGAAGAGGACCTCGACCTCGCGCTCGGCGACATCAGCCGCGACTCGAAGCTGATCGACGACCTTGGGCTGGACTCGGTGGCGTTCGCCATCGGCGTGGTGGCGATCGAAGAGCGTCTCGGCGTGAAGCTGTCGGAACGGGAGCTCTTCGAGTCCAAGACCGTCGGCGACCTCGAGGACCTCATCCGGTCGAAGGCCGGCACCCCGGCCTGAGAGGACCCGGACCCGACATGACTGTGGAGACCCCAGTGCAGACGTACGCCGAACTGCTCGACGCCGCGTTCGACGAGCAGGTGACGGCCTGGACGGCGCAGGCCGAGCGGGATCACCGATTCCCGCGGCCACTGCTCGAACACCTCGGTGCCGAGGGCGTCTTCGTCCGCAAGTGGGAGGACCGCAAGGTCACCGACCTCCACGACCATTTCGCCCTCGGCGCACATCTCGGCGCGCTGGGTTCCGCGGCCATCGGAGTGGGTGTGAGCCTGCACGATTCGGCCATCGCCATCCTCCGCCGCTTCGGCCGCAACGACTACCTCAGAGACCTGGCCCAGCGGGCCCTGACCGCCGAGACGGTGCTGTGTATCGGGGCCTCCGAGGAGCGGGGCGGGTCGGATCTGCAGAACTCCGAGACCCGGATCCTGCCGGAGAACGGCGGGTTCCGCGTCGTCGGGCACAAGAAGTTCGTGTCTCTCTCGCCGATCGCGGACCACGTGTTCGTGGTCTGCCGGGGCGTCGACGACGGTCCCGACGTGGGCGGCAACGTGGCGCTGGCCGCCGTCCCGATCGAGTCGGTGACGGTGGGGAAGCCGTATGCGAAACTCGGCGCCGGGCCCCTCGACACCGCGCCGGTGACCATCGACGCCTGGATCCCCGACGAGGCGCTGATCGCCCGGCCGGGGACGGGCCTCGCGATCATCAGCTGGGGATTGGCGCACGAGCGGTACTCGGTGGCCGCCCAGATCGCCGCCGCGTGCGACGTGATGATCGGCGTGACGCTTGCCCGGATGGTGGAGCGCACCCAGTTCGGCAAGAAGCTCTACGACCATCAGGCGCTCCGGCTGCGCGTCGCCGATCTGCAGGCCAGGGTCGACGTCCTACGCTATTCGCTGGCCGGAGTCGCCGCGGAGGGCAAGATCAACCTGCGCACCGCCGCGGCGCTGAAGGCCACCGCTGCCAACCTCGGGGAAGAGGTCGCGTCGGAGTGCCTGCACATCTTCGGCGGGATCGGTTACCTCGAGACCGGATCGCCGATCGGTCGCTGGTGGCGGGACATGAAACTGGCCCGCGTCGGCGGCGGCACCGACGAGGTGCTGTGGGAACTGGTCGCCGCGGCGATGAAACCCGACACCGAGCGGTACCAGGCCATGTTCGTCGACTCCGAACTCCACGGCACCGGCTCGCCGGTGTCCTGAAGCGCTCGAGCCATCGTCCCTCTCACCCAGGCGGTCATCCCATGAACAGCCCAGCCAGCCAGGCACCGGCCGACGCGCGTGTCACCGAACTCGCGCCGCCCGACCACACCTACCTGCACATGGACAAAGACAGCGCGCCCATGCACTGGTCGATGATCCTGCAGCTCGAGAGCAACGGGGCGTTGCTCGGCCTCGACGAGGTGCGGACGCGGGTCCGGGAGCGGGCCGGGCTGTTCGAGATCTTCCGGCTGGGCATCCGCAACGGCCGCTGGCGCAAGCCCGAAGTGGTGCTCGCCGACGACAGCTGGGATGCCGGCGAGCACGTGACCGAGTTCGGGTTCACCGACCGCGCCCATCTCCAGCGACGGGTGACGAAACTGCTCGAGTCGCCGCTGCCGCGCCCGCGCCCGTTCTGGGACATCACCCTCTTCACGCCGTCGGCGGGTGCCGAAGGTGTCGGACAGTGGGTCCTGCTCCGGGTGCACCACAGCATCTCCGACGGCATTGCGGGCGCGGCCTTCGCCGCCCTCCTCGCCGACGGGGAGCCCGACGATCTCGCGGAGTTCGAGCGATTCGCCACCAGTCCGCGCTTCCGGATCAGCGGCATCGATCCCGAGGAACTCAAAGAGGCGAAGGCTGCCTATGGCGACCAGCACGCGGCGGGCGGTGGCAAGAAACGGGCCTGGCCCGCACTGACGAAGTCGGGCGAGCGCGAGTACGCCCTGTTCTCCGCGTCGACCCGGACGCTGCGCAAGGCTGCCAAGGGCAATGGCGCGACCGTTCACGAGTTCCTCCTCGCCGCCATCGGCCGGGCGATCAGCCTCAACCCGCCCGCGTCCCCACAGGCCGACGTCGTCCGCGTGACACTGCCGGTGACCCTCGACGACGAGTTCCGGCACACCGGCAACGCGGTATCCGTCGCGCTCCTCAACCTGCTCGGCAACGAGCCCGATCTGTCGCGTCAGATCGGCCGTGCGCGAAGCGAACTCGAGGCGATAGCAACGCGCAAGCCGGAGCTGTACCTGGCCGCCGCCGACGATCTGCCGCGCGCCCCGCTGTGGGGTCTGCAGCGCGCGATCGTGAACGCGTCGATGTCCCACATGCACCCCGACATCCACATCGGCATCAACCCCGGGTTCTCGCGGGTCCGGTCGGTGCTGGGGCGTTCGATCGTCACCCTGACACCGTTGTCGCCGCTCGCAGGCTACTCACTGTCGGTGACGACCCTGATCCTCGGACACACCACCACGTTCGGCGTCGTCACCGACGCGCAGGCGCTACCCGGATACGCCGAACTATTTGTGTCCGCGCTCGACGAAGTACTTCAGGAGGCCCTCCCGTCGACCTGACGGGGGTGCGAGCTTAGGCTTGCCTTGTAATCCGGGGTCCGAGGGCTGCAATATACAGGTGGCCGTCGGCTCGGCGGGGGCGAAGACATACACGGAGAAAGAACAACATGAGCAACGACGTCAACTACCAGGACCCGGCCGGGGCCGATTACTACTCGGGGGTCGATCACCGCGAGTCGGAGACCGGTTCGTCTCGCCGATCGGGCGGAGTCAGCGTCCCGACCGTCCTGGCGTCGGCAGGCGTCGCTGCCATCATCTCCGCGATCGTCGTGACGATCGGCGTGGTGGGCATCGTGGTGAGCGAGCGCAACGACTCCGCCACCGCCGCACAGCCGACCGTCGTCAACCTCGGTGCCGCGCAGACCGCGCTACCGCAGCAGGGCATTGCCGGCCAGCAGCCCGTCCCGGGTCAGCCCGCACCCGCCGGCGCACCGGCCGGAGCGCCGGCGGCGGCCCCGACGGAGAACGTGCCCGAAGGCGGCGGAGCGATCGGTGGACCGGTCGGTCCTCCCGGTGAAGGAGCCGCGCCGGCTCCGGGTGCGGCCCCCGCACCTGCTCCCGCGCCGGGCACCACGGCCGCCCCGCAGCAGAGCGTTGCCGCCGGCCCGGCCGCGCTGACGCCCGGACAGCTCAACACCAAAGTCCGCATCGTCATGAACTCCAACGCCAGCCGCGCCGCACGCGCCGCCGAACTCGAGGGCGGTGAGCGTGCGCTCCGTCAGATCGACCTCGTCGCCCGCGCGATCACGACCTACGGCAATGTCGGGCTCAGCTACCAGATGGTGGGACCCGTCCAGGTCAGCGGCAACACGCTGACCGCTCCGCTGCAGATCAGCGTGGTCGGCCGCGGTAGCCAGAATCGCTCGATGACGTTCGTGTGGAGCGGCAACAAGTGGAAGCTCTCCAACCGAAGCGTCTGCACCATCGCGGGATTCGTCCTGCTGCCCTGCTCGCTCTGACCGCGCGGGGTGACACGGTCCGGTCCGCCGGACGACACCGACAACCCATTGGGGGATCTTCACGTGATTTCACGACCACGCCTGGGCGCACTCGCCGCGAGTGCACTCCTGTTCGCGGGCCTGCTGGCCGGTTGCTCGAGCTCGGATGACGAATCCGCCGGTGGCACCGTTCAACTCAACTTGCCGGACGGCCGGTCGGTGACGATCCCGGACACCCCGGAACGGATCGTGACCCTGGGAGACCAATGGACCGACGTCGTGCTGTCGTTCGGTGAGACGCCGGTCGGGTACTACGACTACTCGAAGTCGGCGACCGGCGAGATGCAGCCGTGGTACGGCGAGAAGCTGGCCGACGCGACGTTCGTCGACCCCACCAAGGGCGACGACGCGACGACCATCGCCAAGCTGAACCCGGACCTGATCTTCGCACCCGGCTTCGCCTCGGACAGTCCGGAGTTCCAGCAGATCTCGAAGCTGGCCCCGACGGTCAACGCCATCAGCGACCAGGAGATCGATCCCTGGCAGGACATGGTCACGGTGATGGGCACCGTGCTGCACGACCCGGAGAAGGCGAAGTCGATCATCGACGACACCAACGCGAAGATCGCGGCGGTGGCGCAGGAGTACCCGGATCTGAAGGGTAAGACCTACGCGTTCGCGTTCATGTACGGCAACGACCAGCTGTCGGTGCTCGGTGACGAGAACGACGGCGCCGGAAAGCTGTTCACCTCGCTCGGGATGAAGATGGCTCCCAAGCTGGTCGCCGAGTACCAGCGGACCGGCCAGCCGCGGTTCGGGCTGAGCACCGAGAACATCCCGATGCTCGACGCCGACGTGCTCGTCGTGGCCACGGCCACCCCCGAGCAGGCGGAGACCCTGAAGTCGCTGCCCGGGTACAAGAACCTGAAGGCGGTCAAGGACAACGCCGTCACGTTCATGACCCAGTCGCAGATCACGGGTCTCAACGCGCCGACGCCGAACTCGATCCCGTACGTCCTCGACCTGCTGAAGCCGTCGTTCGCCGCGGCGTCCAACTGAGCTCGGTCTGGAACGAACTCGCCCTCCGCGGAATGCGGAGGGCGAGTTGGTTTTCGGGGGCACCGGACCCTTCGTGGCTCGTCGCTATCGCTCCTCACACCTCAGGGAGCAGGGGGTGCCCGTCGCTATCGCTCCTCGCACCTCAGGGGGCAATGGTTATGTCGTTCTTTCGGATTAGGGAGCAGGGGGTGCCCGTCGCCATGGGCTCCTCAGGGAGCGGGGGCCCACCGCTGGTTGAGCAGGCGACGAGCGCAGCGAGGAGCCGTGTCGAAGCCACTTGGCAACAACGACAACGGCCCGAGCCGCACGTGGCGGATCGGGCCGTGAGCCGGCTAGCGGGTTACGGCGCGACGATGTCGTCGTCGTCCGACGCGCCGAAGCTGGTGAACGCGGTGTGCTTGGGCAGGCGGTAGGCCTCGCGGCCCAGCACGGTGTTCAGGATGCGTGCGTTGCGGACCGCGCCGATGTCGAGGTTCGGGGCCGAGACGCCGTGCGCGTGCTCCTCGGCATTGGCGACGAAGATCCGGTTGGTCAGGGCGTCGTCGGTCTCGATCTCGTGGTTGGCGCCGATGACCAGGCGCCCGCGCGAATCCCGGTGCAGCGCAGACTCGATCGGGGCCAGGAAGTCCGCCCTGCGGGCCTGGTAGCCGGTACTGGCGATGACCATGTCGGTGGTGTGGGCCAGCTCGGAGCCGGTGTCGAGGTGACGGCCGCGGACCCGGAGCTTGCCGTCGGCGAGGGTGTCGATGCCCTCGACCTCGACCGAGATCCGCAGCTGCACCGGGTTGAGCTTGTCCTGCAACTGGCGCCGGTACAGCAGGTCGTGCAGGCGCTCCAGGGTGTCGGTGGAAATGCCCTTGTGGAACTGCCAGTGCTGCGGGCGAACCCGATCCCGCGCGGCCTCGGGAAGGCTGTGGAAGTAGTCCATGTAGGCCGGCGTGGTCATCTCCAGCGAGAGCTTCGTGAAGTCCAGCGGCGCGAACCACGGTGTGCGCGTCCACCATCGGACCGCGGGGCCGCCGCGTAGGTTCGCCTCCAGCAGATCGATGACGATCTCGGCACCCGACTGGCCGGAGCCGATGACCGTGACGGTTTCGGCGGCGAGCGCCTTCTCCTGGTTGAACAGGTAGTCGGAGCTGTGGACCACCGCGGGCGAATCCGACGAGAGTGCCTGCGGGACGAGCGGTTCGGTGCCGATGCCGACCACCACGTGTCGTGCGATCACCGTCGAGGAGGTGGTGCCGGTGTGCGTGGTCACCCGGAACGCGTCGGCCTCGGCGTCCCAGGCCACCTCGTCGACGGTGGTGCCCCACCGGAGCGAGTCGAGCCGGGACACGCACCAGAGCAGGTAGGCCTCGTACTCGATGCGGGTCGGGAAGAAGTCCTCGCGCACCAGGAACCGGTACATGCGATCGATGTCGGCCATGTAGTTCAGGAACGACAGCGGATGGGTCGGGTCGACGAGCGTCACCAGGTCCGACAGGAAGCTCACCTGGAGGGTGGCGTCGTCGAACATCAGGCCCGGATGCCACCGGAACTCGTCTCGCGAGTCGACGACCAGGAGGTTCACGTCGTCGAGCGTCGAGGCGAGCGCGGCGAGGCCCAGATTGAATGGGCCGCAACCGATCGCGAGTACGTCTACGTTCTCGACAGTGGTCTTCTCTTCTGGGGTCATTCGGACACTCTCACCATTTCTTCACTGTGGACTTCCGCGCCGGGTGCGGCGGTGCCTTCCGACTCCACCTCGAGCGCGACGCGCAACAGTTCGTCGAACAGCTCGTCGATGTCGCTCTCCGAGGTCTCCGGGTTGAGGAGGGTCAGCTTCAGGCAGGTCTGGGGCTCTTCCTCACCGGGCACCCGGACCTGGGTACGGCCGATGAGTGCCTTGCCGTCGGCGATCAACCGACGCCGCAGTTCGCCGTTGACCGCGTCGAGATCGGTGCACCGATACCGGAACACGACGGTGGTCAGCGTGACCGGTGCGATGAGCTCGAGCTGCAGTTCGGTGGCGATTCGCTGTTCGGCGTACACCGCGAGGTCGTTGCACTTGTCGAGCATGTCACCCAGAGTGCGGCGTCCGTAGGCGAGCAGGGTCGCCGCGACCTTGAGGACGTCGGGTCGTCGCGTCGTCTGCAGCGTCTGACCCAGGAGGCCGCTGTACCCGGCCTCCACGTCGTCGTCGGGGTTGAGGTAGGCCACCGAACGGTTCAGGGACACGAAGCGATCGGCGTCGGACAGCAGCATGAGGCTCGCGGCCGCCGGCTGCCAACCGACCTTGTGCAGGTCGAGGGTGACCGAGTCGGCGCGTTCGACGCCGGTGAGCAGACCGGCGAGACGGTCGGAGAACAGCGAGCCGAATCCGTAGGCGGCGTCGACGTGCATCCAGATCTCGTGCCGCTCGGCGATGTCGGCGATCTCCCCGAGCGGGTCGACGGTACCGAAGTCGGTGGTGCCCGCGGTGGCGACGATCGCCAGCGGGGTCGCCGCGCCGGCCTCGCGGATGGCCGTCTCCAGCGCCTCCGGGATCATCCGGTGATGCGAGTCGACCTCGACCGGGATGACCGCGGTCTCGCCCAGCCCCAGTGCCGCACAGGAGCGGTGGACCGAGAAGTGCGCCACGCGCGAGCAGAAGACGACCGGGCGGTGCAACGCGCCGACGCCGTCGTGCCGCACGTCGATGCCCCGCCGGGCAGCGGTGTGGTCGCGAGCGATCATGAGCGCCAGCAGATTCGAGATCGATCCACCGGGACTGAAGACACCGCCGGCATGTTCGCCGAACCCGGCCATACGAGCCAGCGACTGGACGGTCCAGGTCTCGAGCGCCAGCGTGGCCGGGCCGGAATCGTAGGTGTCGAGTGAGGCATTGGTGGCCGAGGCCAGGGCGTCGGCGGCGACCGCGACCGACAGGGGAGCGGGTTGCAGATGCGCCGCGGCCATCGGATGGGTGAGGTCCAGTCCGAACTCGGCCACCAGGCGGGCGAGCCGGGTCAGCGCCTCGGACTCGCCGATCCCGTTCTCCGGGACTCCGTGCGGACCGAGTAGTGCCGTCACCCCGCCGAGCACGGCGACGGGGTCACCGCTCGGCAGCGGGGCGCCGTGGTGATCGTCGCCGACCGCGGCCGCGACCTCGGCCAAGCCGCGCCCGACGTCGGCCCAGCCATCGCCGGGACGGGCGAATCGCGAGGCACCCCATACGGACTGGCGGTCTTCGGACACTGAGTTCCCCCCTGTTGACTCTGGTGCGCGGTGGCGCGGTGGCAGGCCGGTCATCCGGCGCTGCCCTTCTGTGGTGCGCTCTCGGCGAGGGTTTCGACGAGTGCGGAGACGTTCTGGTGCAACGACGTCGGAATCAGATCGACGAGTGCGGTGAGTACTGCGGTGGCGCGGTCGGCCACCGTGTCGGGGACGATCCCCGGTTGGTGGTCGACCTCGACGCGGGTGCTCTCGTCGTCGGCCTCGAAGGCGATCGAGAGCGGGTAGTTGGCGATCCCGTTGAACACCGACCGGCAGGTGACCGGGGCGTCGGCGGGTTGCGGGATCCCGCGCAGCGGTGCGGGCCGGACCGACGCCATGATCTCGATGACGGGAAAACGGCCGCCTTGCTGTCGCAACGCGGTGAGGATCGGCCCGAAGTCGGTGCCGGAGTGTTCCATCGATCGGTAGATGACTGCGCCCGCGTCCCGGAGAGCCTGCTCGACGGTGGCGTCGGGGTCGATGCGGAACCGCATCGGGATTATGTTGCCGCAGTATCCGACGTTCTGGGGTGACTGCGTCCGACGACGGTTGTCGGCCGGCACCACCAGGACGTGATCGGCGGCGCCGGTCAGGGCATACGCGGCCAGCGAACACACGCCGATCAGCAACGCGTTCGGGGTGGCCCCGACGGTCTGGGCGACTCGGCCGAAAGCGGCCAGCGAGTCGGCCGCAACCAGGGCGGCGACCTTGATGCCGTCGCGGTCGTCCATCGGCGAGAGCCAACTGTCGGCGGCACTCTCGGTGGGCAACTCGCCGCTGAGCGGATAGCGGACGTCCTCGGCGGCCCAGGTCGTGAGGGCGTGGCGCACCGCGTCGTCGGCGGCCGCCGCGACGGCCGCGGAATCGGGTGTGACCGGGCGGGAGTCGGCGGTGACGTCCCCGGGCCACGAACCCGAGACCAGGGTGCCCAGCAGCAGCGGCCATGAGGTGTCGTCGACGGCGAGATGGTGGACGACGAGGATCATCGTGACGTCGCCGTCCGAACCCGAGACCCGAAGCCGGAGCGGCACATCCGACGTCAGATCGAATGGCGTGCGGGTCAGCGAGGTCGCGATCGCGTCGGCATCGTCGACGGGTCCGGTTGCCTCCGCGTCCGGCAGGCCCCAGGTCCACACCGTGCCCGATGCGTCCCACGATCCCGCGTGCGACACGACGCGGCGACGCGGCGTGCCCTCGTTGTCGACCTCGACCACCGATCTCAGGACCCCGAAGCGCTCGACGAGTAGTTCGGCGGAGTCGACGACCGATCGGAGCGTTCGCGTCCCGCCGAACTGCAGGACGAGTCCGATGTTGTGCGACACCGATTCCGGATCCAGGTCGTAGATCCGCCACATCCGCCGTTCGGCGGTGCCGAACTCGCCGAACGGCACGGAGGTCCTTGGTTCGTCAGCTGCGGCCGTGCGGGCGGGTTCGCCGGTCTGCGCGATTCGACGACGCAAGAGCGTCAGTCGCGCTTCGGTCAACGCGGGCATGGCTCCCTCTCGGTCGATGTGGCGGTGGACGGCGTCGACGCTGCTGCGGTCGTGCCACGCAACACATCCCAATCGCGGACGACCTCGATCAGCTCGCCCGCCGCCCACCGCGGCGCCTGGTCCTGGAAGTGATCGGAACGGGGATCACCGCTCACGCCCAGCGGGACGATCCAGCGGCTCGCCCCGCGGTCGGCGAGGTCCCACACGTAGCGTGCGGCGGCACCCGTGATGCACAGGTGGGTGCCGACCGCCGCGGCGTTGGCGAAGACGCACTCGGCGTCCCCCGCCAGGGGCAGGGGAGTCGGACGAAGGTTGGCGAACAGATCCGGGTGCTGCGGCGACGCGCCGACCAGGTCGAATCCGTGGATCGGTGCCAGGCGATGGACGCTGCCCCACGTGGGCGTCGAACCGAAGGTCCCGATCCGGGCCACCACGGCATCGAGGGCGGCGACCGCCACGGCCTCGATGTCGATGCCGATCCCCGCCGTGTTGGCGGCGACGGAGGTCAGCGCGGTCGCGAGACGGGGCTCGGGCACGAACCACGGCTGGAACACCGCCGGGAACCCGTGCGGCCCGCGCAGCGGCGCGAGCACGTCGGTACTCGCGACCCCGAGGACCAATTGGGTACGGAACTCGGCATAGAGGTAAGCGTCGGTGCTGTCGGCGGTCATCGACCGGTCCCACGCCACCAGGCGCTCCCGGATGCCTTCGGCCTGGGCGTCGGCGCCGCGTACACGTGACAGCAACTCCTGGACGACGGTCGCCTGCTCGAGCCGGACATCGGTGTGGATGTCGGCGCAATCCGCCGGAGTCACCGAACCGAGACCGTCGAGTCGCGCGGTGATCCGGTCGGCGCGGAACGGTTCGACGCACTCACTCGTGAGCGGTTGCAACGCAGGCACATCGGACATCCGCTGGTTGGCGGTGACGGTGATGTTGCTGCGGAGGGTCGCGTCGAAGCCGGGGTCACCGAGCGAACCCGCCTCGTATCCGCGCCACTGGTAGCGCTCGTCCCAGCCCGGGACCGGCAACCAGTAGTTCTCGGGCGCGCGGACCGGCACCCGGCCGGCCACGTGGGTGGCGACGGTGCCGTCGGCGTGGGCGATGACCGCGCGGTTGACCGGCTCGACCCACTTCGTCAGGGCTGCTTCGACATCGGCGACGGTGCGCACGAAGAGCAGGTCGATCGGCGCGTCGAAGGTGACCTCTTCGGTGAGCAGCGGGGACCGGATGCTCATCGCGAACGACTCGTCGGGGCCGCCGAAGACGACGGCACCGTTCGGGGTGGTGACGAGCTGCACGGCAACGGGTTCGGCATCCCGGACGAGGATCGTCTCGGTGCTCACCCCGGCCGGCACCCGCCCGCCGCCCGGTACCTCGACCAGGAGCGTGCCGGCCTCGTCGCGCGTCAATCGCTCGAGGTACAGATCCTGATAGTCACCCATGGCATTCGTGATGCCCCAGGCGATGTCGTCGCCCTGACAGAAGTGCGGGACTCCCGGGACGCCGGCAAAGGCGAACCCGGCCATGTCGAATGCTTCGTGCGGACCTGTCGAGGCGAGGTGGAACTGCTGATAGATGCCCGGCAGTTCGAGGAATCGATGCGGGTCGCCGGCGACGATGGGCGCACCGGTCGAACTCCGCTCGGCGGACACACCCCAGGCGTTGCTGCCCGACATCGGATCGCCGAGGTCCACCGCCGGGGCGGGTTGCTCGGGCGACGCCGGGCGGGTGATTGCGAGGATCTCCCCCAGGAACGCCTCATCGGGCATCGCAGGCACCGTGGGGTCGGTCTCCCGCGTCTCGAAGTCCCAGAACCGCAGCGCATCCTGACCGAGCGTGCGGCAGGCATGCAGGCGGAAGAGTTTCGTGGTGAACCGCCCGAAGAGCACGTGATGCATGATGAACACCGAGATCGGCGTCCACGGCCGCCACGGCAGCGGACGATGCGCCAACGCCTCGAGTTCCGGTGCGGCAGCCGGCGTCTCGAGGTCGCCGAGGGTGCTGTTCACGCCGTCGGCGTAGGCGGTGACCAGTTCCCGGGTGCGGGTGGACGATGCGTCGAAGATGCGTTTTGCCGCCACGTCGAGCTGGGCGCGGCGGGCGAAGGTGTCCCATTCGACGCAGCCGGCCCCGAAGACCTCGGCGGTACGTCCCTCGGCGCGCAGCCGCATGAACTCGATCTGCCAGCGCCGGTCCTCGCCGCATGCCCGGCCCTGTCCGTACAGAGCGCCGCGCGGCGTCGAGGCGAGGACGTGCGGGATGCCGTGGTCATCACGCAGGATCTCCACGTCGTCGGGTGCGTGGGTGCGGGTGGTGGTCATCTCCGTCACCGGTCCCTCGGCGGCGCAATCGGATTGACGAGCCGGTGACCCGCGTCGATCAGCGATGCGTAGGAGTCCTCGATGTCGACCATGCGCTTGTTGTTGCGCAGTTGCAGCCCGTTCATGTGCACCGCCCCGAACTCCGGTGCGAACAGATCCCAGCGAGCGAACCTGTCTTCCAGATCGGGGTGGGCGGCGACGAACTCACGCAGGCTCTCGGCCACCAGTGACCAGAACTCGTCGTCGCCGATGATGCCGTGCGTGTGCAGGATCTCGGCGAGTGGACGTAGGAAGTCGTCGAAGACGTCCGACAGCACACCCAGGTTGCGGATCTCGTCCGGTTCGGTGGTCCGGACGCGGGCGCAACTCTCCGGGAGTCCGTCCGCCTCGCCGAACACCGATACCTCCTCGCCGATGTCCTTGAGGATCGCTCGCACCGGGATGCCCTCGGCGAGAACGAGGATGAGGTTCTCCCCGTGCGGTGAGAACTTCAGCTCGTATCGGTAGAGCAGGTAGGCGATGGGGTGCAGATAGGTGCGCAGGTAGCGACGGATCCACTCGGTCGCGGGAACACCCGAACGGTCGATGAACGCGCCGACCAGTGGCTCCCCCAGGTGGTCGACGTGAAGCAGCGCGGCCATGGTCGACAGTTGCTCGTCGGCGGCTGCCAGCGGCACCGGGCTCTGTCGCCACAGCGCGGACAGGATCTTGCGGTACTCCGACCCCGGCTGCGTGATCGGCGTGAACGTCGGACTGCGGTAACCGATCGCCGCGACCTCGAAGATCATCTCGAAGCCGATCGCGGCGAGGTACTGGTCGTCGGCGACGAGTCCACGGACCCAGTTGTTGATCAGCGGCGTCGTCCGCATGTAGTCGGCCGACATCCCGCGTGTGAAACCCATGTTCACGATCGACAGTGCGACCTTGACGTAGTTGCGGGTCGGGGTGGTCGCGTTGAACACCGTGCGGATCGACTGCTGTGCCTGATAGAGGTCGGGGCTCGTGCCGACCTCGACGATGCGCTGGTCGGCGATGTCGGCGGAGTAGAGCTTGCGTACTTTCTCGACCCACTGCCAGGGATGCACCGGGAGGTACCGGTAATCGGCCGGGTCACAACCGACTTCGCGCAGGGCGTCCCCGAAGTCGGACAGCGTCTCGGGTCCGAGCTCGTCGAGGAGCAGCGCGTCGTAGTCGACGTCGCTGACGGTGGCGACGTCACAGTCCTCGCGACGGACGGCGAGCCAGACGAGTCGGAAGTGGTTGCCCACCTCGGGGGCGTAGCGCTCGATGTCGTCCGCGCTGAAACCAAGACGGCCGGCGTTGGCGACGATGCACGGGTGCCCCTCCGTCATCGTCGCCTCGATGGTCTGGAAGTCGGCGTGAGCGAGATCCGTTGCCGGGATGCGTCGTTCGTCCGGACGGTCGGCGCTGATCGCCAGGGTGTTGATGAACTCCTCGAGGTACTCCGGCAGCGCCTGGGGACCGATCCCCAGGAACGGGGCGAGGTCGACGATCATCGCCACCGCGTCGACGGGGAGTTCGGCGCCGTCGCGCACACGACGCAGCGTCGACTCGTCGATCGCCCAGCTGTCCAGGGCGAGTCGGTCGGCGCGGAAGTGGTAGTCGGTGCGGCCGTCGGCGGAGGAGACGACGTACCCGTCGCCACTCGCCACCGGGGCGAGTGCCCGCTCGTGGGAGAACTCGGCGAGGATCTTCTTCGCGATCCTGGTGTGGTACGTCTGGCGATGGCTTCGCGCACCCGACCCCCCGGCCGTGCGCGTCGCGAATCCCGGAATGGTTCCGATGTCCTGGAGAGTCAACGATCTACGCCCCCAGGTCCGTGACCTCGACGGGTCCGACGGACTTGCCGTTGTCGGTCACCTCGAGAAAGTCGGCTCGGGTGCAGTAGCTCAGGTGCGCGGTCTTGTTCCCGACGGGGTAGTCGCCGTCGACGCGGAAGCCGACACTCGCGTTGAGGCGGTGCACGGCCTTGTTGCGGACGTCGGGCTCGACGACGACGCGCGCGGCGCCGACCTCCAGGATCGCGGTCCGCATGATGTGCAGCATCACCGCGCCGGTGAAGCCCGGCAGGGACTGTTCGGCGTGGGCGACCAGCAGGTGCATGCCGATGTCACCGTCGGCGGGTACGTAACCGCTGGCGGGGGCGGCGAGTTCGCTGGTGGCCGGGTCGTAGAGCTCGAACAGGAACTGCGGGCGCCCGTCGTGGTAGCCCAGGCGCATTCCGTGGGGCGTGCCGGCGGTGGCCTCGGCCGACTCGCGAATCATCTTCTCCACGTCGGCAACCGAGCTGTCGAGCATGTCCCAGTACTTGGCCTTGGGATGGGTGAGCCATCCGTGGACCGTCGCGGCGTGCGATACGTCGTCGAGGTCGACCGAGGTCAGGTCGTAGGTCGGGGCGGAGGAAATGGTCATGATGCCTTTGCTCTGGGTGGTGGTCTGTTGGGGTGCCGGAGAAGGTGCCGGATGCTCTCAGCCGCGCGCGATCTCGGCCTCCACCTGTTCGTCGGTGAGTTGCAGGACGTCGAGGAAGGTCTGTGCCACGAACTCGGCGCGTTCCCCGCCGAGTTCGGTGAGTCGTCCGGCGAGCCCCGCGATCGTCCGCCGGGAGAAGATGTCGGCGACCGAGAGGCCGGGTGCGTCGAGCCACTGGCGCGTCAGTGCGACCACCCGGGTGGCCTGGACGGAATCGCCGCCGAGGGAGATGAAGTCCTCGGTGACGTTCACGGGCGGGGTCGGCAGGACCTCGCCGAAGATCAGGGTGAGGGCCTCTTCGACCGGGCCGCGCGGCGCGACGGCCTCGACGGCGTCGTCGTCGGACCGGACGCCGGCGGCGATGGCCTTGCGGTCATGCTTGCCGTTCGGAGTCAGCGGGAACCGGTCCAGGACCGTGATGGACCGCGGGACCATGTGCGGTGGAAGGGCTTCCGACAACCGGGCGCGCAGGTCGGCGTCGTCCTCGGTCGATCCGTCGGTGAGTACCACCGCGGCACGCAGGTCGCGACCGTCGGACCAGGCGACGGCCGAGCCCACCCCGGTCAGACCCAGCAACCCGGCCTCGACCTCACCGAGTTCGACGCGGTACCCGCGGATCTTCACCATGTGGTCGGCGCGGCCCAGGAAGTCCAGGAACCCACCCGGGAGGTAACGCGCGAGATCGCCGGTGCGGTACCAACGCTGTCCCTCGTGCTCGACGAAACGATCGGCGGTGCGCTCCGGGTCGCCGCGGTAACCGTCGGCGACGCCGGCTCCGCCGATCCAGAGTTCACCCGGCACGAGGTCGGGACGGTCGCGGCCGGCGTCGTCGACGACCCGGCAGCGGACGCCGCGGAGCGGAATCCCGTACGGCACGAACGCCATTCCGGCCGGGACGGCATCCGCTTCGCAGATGGTGGAATGGATCGCCGTCTCGGTGGTCCCGCCGAGGCCGGCCACGCGACAATCGGGCAACTGTGCGCCGACGCGCTCGAGCAGCGACACGTCGACCTTGTCGCCGCCCATGATGATCATCCGTAGCGACGCGGGCAGGGGGGCGAGATCGAGGAGCATGCCGAGGATCGACGGCACGCAGTTGAGCACGCTCACCGAGTGCTGGGTGAGCAGCCGCGCCCAGTCGTCGACCTTGGTCTGCTCGTCGTCGCCGGGCACGACGACGGCGCCGCCGACGGCGAGGAGGCCGAAGATGTCGAAGACCGAGAGGTCGAACTCCAGCGAGGACACCTGCAGGCTGCGATCGTCGGCTCCGATCGCATACCGGTCGACGAGGTCGGTGATCGTGGCGACCGCGGCCCGGTGCGGAACCTGTACGCCCTTGGGCAATCCGGTGGAGCCCGAGGTGAACAGGACGTAGGCGAGGGCGTCGCCGCCGATCGCGACCGGGTCGACCGGATCGGTGCGTCGGGCGTCGTCCACCTCGAGCACGGTGGCTTCGGCAGAGGTCCAGGCGGAGGGTTCGGAGGTGAGAATTGCGGCCGGGGTGGCGACGTCGACGATGCGCTCGCGGCGCGCCCGGGGCTGGGTGGGGGCGATCGGGACGTAGGCCGCGCCGGCGGCGAGCACTCCGAGTGCGGCGACGACCTGGTCGCCGCCCTTGGGGAGGTGCACGACGACCGTGTCACCCGGTGTGACCCCGGCTGCGACCAGGGCTCCGGCGACTCGGCGGGCCTCGTCGGCCAATTCGGCATGGGTCCAGGTGCGTGCGTCGGACACGACTGCCGGTGTCCCGGCACGCTCGGCGGCGCGGGCGAAGAAGGTTCCGTGCAGGGTGCCGTCGAAGGTGTCGGTGGCCGGTAGTGGACTCTCCACCGAAAGGCGCTGTGCTCGAACCTCGGCCGTGATCGGGTCCGGCGCGGGCGCATCCCATTCACCGTCGACGAGGAGCCCGAGCAGACGGACATAGTGGTCGAACATCGAACGTGCGGTGGTGAGTTCGAGGTCGGAGGCGCGGACGTCCCAGTTGAGGAGCAGCCCGCCGGCCACCTCGGTCACCTGTGCGTCCAGCAGCACCTGCGGACCCTGCGAGACGATCCACGACGGATCGCCCAGCACGTCGGTTGCCTGTTGCGAGAACAGGTCTCCCAGTCCCAGCGCGCTGGTGAACACGATCGGCGAGACCACCGGTTCGCCCCGGTGGCGACTCAGTTCGCGAAGCACGTCCAGTCCGTTCATCGAACCGTGCGCGGCGGCCTCGTGCATCGATGTCCGCATCGATCGCGCACGTTCGGCGAGCGTCGCCGGCTCACTCAGGTCGACGCCCACGAGGATCGACGACGTGAAGTCGCCCACCACCCGCTCGACGTCCGGATGGACCTGTGGACGATCGAACAACGGCACGGTGAGCAGGAATCGCGATGTGGCCGAATGTGTTCCGACGGCTTCGGCGAACACTGCGGCCACCGCGGCCGCGGGGGTGACGCCGCGCCGGTGCGCGTGCTCCTCGAGTCGCTTCCAGTCCGACGCGGACACCGAATGGTGGAGGCGGACGCTGTGCGGTTCGACATCGCCGCGCATCGCACGTTCGTCGAGCGGGAGTTCGGGCGGGCCGGGGAGTGTGGGAATCCTTTCGCGCCACCAGGTCACGTCGTCGTCGCGGATCTCCCGCGACGTGCGATCCGCGGTGATCGTCGCGAAGGTGACGCCGAGTTCCGGCAGGGACTCGCCGCGGTACAGGCGAGCGAAGTCGTCGACGAGGACGCGGTAGCTCATCGCGTCGGCGGCGATCATGTCGACGTCGAGATGGACACGGGTCGAGTTCCCCGGCAGCAGACTCAGTTCGGCGCGGATCACCGCTCCCTCGTCGACCGGCAGGGCGCGGTGGGTGCCGTCCGCGCGGCGGGCCGCCAGGACCTGCTCGACCGTCTCCGGTGAGTGTTCCCGAAGGTCGTGCACCGCAATGGCTTCGGGGTGTGCCGGGCCGATCTCCTGGGTGCCGTCGGGAAGTACTCGGACGCGCAGCATCGGGTGGCGTTCCAGCAGCGCGGCCATCGCCGAGGTGAAGCGGTCGCGGTCGACGTCGGAACCGTCGAACTCGATGTAGAGGTGAGCGGCGACATTGCCGAACGCGTGGCTGTCCGACCTGCCGATCCAGTAGGCGTGCTGCATCGGAGCGAGGGGGAACGGTCCTTCGGTCGGTTCCGATGACGAAGGTGCGAGGTCGTCGGTGGTCGGCGCGGGCGTGCCGCCCAGCAACGCCGCCCACGCGGTGATGGTCGGTTGCGCGGCGAGGCGGGCGAAGTCGACGTCGAGGCCGCGTTTGCGCCAGGTGCCGGCCAGTCGCATCATCCGCAGCGAGTCGAGTCCCTGTGCGATGAGGTCCTGCTCGGGGTCGATCGACTCGGGGGTCACGCCGAGCGCCGTGGCCACCTGGTCGCGGATGTCCGAAGTCGCGGCGGCGGCCGCGCCGGCACCGGCCGGGTTCGCGTCGCTCGGCCGACCGGCCGAGGAGCGCAGAAGTGCCGCCCAGGCCGTGACCGTGGGTTGTGCGGCGAGGCGGGCGAAGTCGACGTCGAGGCCGCGTTTGCGCCAGGTGCCGGCCAGTCGCATCATCCGCAGCGAGTCGAGTCCCTGGGCGATGAGGTCCTGCTCCGGGTCTATCGACTCGGGCGTCAGGCCGAGGGCCTCGGACACCTCGGCGACGATGTCGGCCGCGGTGACAAGATCCGTGGTCTGGGAATTCGTGGCCATCAGCCGGCGTGCCTCTCGCAGTTCGGTGAGATGTTTACTCAGTCCGGGGAACCCGCATTTAGGGTAGGTTATACTAACTAACCGCTCCGCCCAATCTCTGGGCAATGTCGGCGAGGGCCCCGCGAGCCGACGCGAATTAGGTTAGCCTAAGTTTCACGTATTGGTCTCATCGGATGACGCGGATCACGTAGTCGCGATGATCGACTCGGGGTCTTGTGTCCGAGAAAGATTAGGCTACCCTACCCAAATGGTGCGAGCAGTTGTGTTCGCCGAGACCAGCGGTCGGGGACGACCCGCGGTATGACCACTCGGTCGCTCACACGACCGGAAGACGATCAGACGACCGACGCCAGGTGCTGGCGAGAACGGGAAACGAGAATGTCGCAGAACAGCGTGATCCTGGAGGAAGCGGGCTCGACCAATGCGTTGGCGGCCACCGTTCGTGAGGCGATGCTGGCGGGGGATACGAGTCTGTCCGTCCTGGACTCCGACACCGGCGAGTGGGTGACGGCGCCGTGGCGCGAGGTCCATGCCCGCGCGGAGCAGATCGCGGTCCAGTTGCTGGCTGACAGCGAACTGCACGAGCCGCAGGCGCTCGGCCTCATCGGGGACCCCACGGTGGACCTGATCGCCGCCATCCAGGGCGCGTGGCTCGCCGGTGTTCCGGTCACCATCCTGCCGGGCCCCATCCGGGGGGCCGACGAGGAGCGATGGGCGCAGAACACCTACCACCGGTACGTGTCGATCGGCGTCGGCACCGTCCTCGGCAGCGGAGCCCAGCTCGACCTGCTGTCGAAGGTCGAGGGACGGCTGCACATCGCGCGAGTGGGCGAGTACGGCCTCGGCGCCGACACCACCGACTTCGTCGCCCGTAACGTCAACGGCAACACCATCGCCGTCCTCCAGGGAACCGCCGGATCGACCGGAGACCCCAAGACCGTCGCCCTGACGGCCTCGGCCGTCTACTCGAACGCCATCGAACTGGTCAGCCGGCTCGGCCTCCACCGCACCCGCGACACCGGGTTCAGCTGGCTGCCGCTCTACCACGACATGGGTCTGATGTTCCTGCTCGCCGGGATGACCACCGGCATCCCCGCCTACATCGTGCCGAACACCGCCTTCGCGGCGGCGCCCTTCAAGTGGATGCAGTGGCTCACCGAGACCAAGACGACCGTCACCGCGGCGCCGAACTTCGCCTACGACATCCTCGGCCGCTACGGCAAACTGCTGCGCGACATCGACCTCTCACACCTGCGCGTCGCGATCAGCGGCGGTGAGCCGATCGACGCCGATGCCTTCGACAAGTTCCTCGAGGCGACCGCGCCGTTCGGATTCGATCGTTCCGCCGCGGCACCCGCCTACGGTATGGCCGAATCCGCCTGCGCGGTGACGATGCCCGCGGTCGGCGAGGGGGTGCACTACGACGAGGTCACCGTGACCCCGCCCGGCGGTGGCGAGCCCATTCGCCGCCGGTACGCGATCCTCGGTAAGCCGCTGGGCGGCATGCAGGTTCGCATCGTCGAGCCGAATGTCGACGTCCCGGTCATCGACGGGCGCAACGTCGGACACGTGGAGATCCGCGGCGCGTCGATGATGCGCGGCTACCTGGGCGACGCCGATCTCGGTGCGGGCGAATGGTTCTCGACCGGCGACCTCGGTTACCTGATCGACGATCGGCTGGTGATCTGCGGCCGGGCCAAGGAGGTCATCATCGTCGCGGGCCGCAACCTGTTCCCGATCGAGATCGAGCGCGCGGCCGCCGAAGTCGCCGGTGTGCGTCGCGGCGGCGTCGTCGCCATGGCGCGGGGGGAGGGTTCGGCCCGGCCGGGCCTGGTGATCCTCGCCGAGTACAAGGGGTCCGATCCCGACCAGGCGCGTGCAGAGGTCAACTCCGAGGTCGCGTCGGCGTGCGGGATCATGCCCGCCGAGGTCATCTTCGTCGCGCCGGACTCGGTGCCGCGCACCACATCCGGCAAGATCCGTCGCCTCGAGGCCCGTCAGATGGTCGAGAACGGCACCTTCCAGTAGGTCCGGTTTTCCGTGGTGCGTCGTGTCATGCCGACGGTCACGAGAATGACAGTGTCTCCCCGGCCCGGACCCCGGGCCGGGGAGGCACTGTAGAGAGGTTCAGACATGAGCGAGGTATCCACGAAGGGGCGCGGCTGGCAGGGCGCCGTCATGAAGATCCTGGGCGGTGACGACTTCACCTTCACCCTCACCGGCAAAGAGGCGGTGACGGATCACTATCTGCGACTGCGCTTCCACGGTGGCGGGCTCCTCACCGGTTCCGCGATCCACCCGACCATGTGGGTGCGCCTCTGGTTCGCCGACGGCGGCAAGCTGCATCAGCGCGGGTACACGCTCGTCGATCCCGACCCGGCGACGGACACCTTCGACATCGAGTTCGCGATCCACGACGGCACCGCCGCCCGATGGGCTCAGGACGCACATGTGGGTGACGCCATCGGCGCGACCCTGATGGGCTCGAAGTTCGCGATCCCCGACCCCGCGCCGGCGGGATGGCTCGTCGCCGGCGACACCGCCTCGCTACCGGCGATCAATTCGCTGCTGGACTCGCTCGGCGACTCCGGGGCGGGTGCGACGATCTGGTTCGAGTATCAGCACGAGAGCGACAGGTTGCTGCCGCTGCGCGCCCGCGCGCAGGACACGGTGCACTGGCTTCCGCGTGAGCGCGACGGCGCGGCCCTCGTCGACGCGGTCCGATCCGCCGCCTTCGATGCCGCCGACCACTTCGGTTGGGTCGCACTCGATTCGACGAGCACCCGTGCAGTCGCGGGACTGTTCAAAGGCGAGTACGGGATCCCCAAGAAGTCGGTGAAGTCGCAGGCCTACTGGATCGTCGGGAAGTCGTTCGCCTGACGATCAGTCGGCGACGTCGAAGACCACGGGGGCGTGATCGCTGGCGCCCTTCGCTTTTCGCGCGGCGCGATCGACGACGGCGCCCATGATGCGGGTGTCGAGAGCGGGTGAGCAGAACGCGTAGTCGATGCGCATGCCCTCGTTCCGGGGGAACCGCAGCTGGGTGTAGTCCCAGAAGGTGTACCCCGGGGCGTACGGAAGGGCCGAGTCGACGAGGCCGGCCTCCAGGAACCCCTGCACTGCGGCGCGTTCGGGTGGGGTCACGTGTGTGCGTCCCTCGAAGTACTCGCGATCCCACACGTCGTCGTCGGTCTGGGCGACGTTCCAGTCGCCGGCGAGCATCATGTCCGCGGCGGGGTCGTGGGCCAGCCGCAGGGAGATGTGATTCCGCAGCGCGTCGAGCCAGGCGAGCTTGTAGGTGTAGTGCGGGTCGTCGGGTGTCCTGCCGTTGGGTACGTAGAGACTCCAGACGCGAACGCCGTTGCAGCGCGCGGAGATCGACCGCGCCTCCCGGATCGGCTGGCCGTCGACCGGGTGCGTCGGCACGCCGTCGAAGGAGATCTCGACCTCGTCGAGCCCGACCCGTGAGGCGATCGCGACACCGTTGTAGGCGCCTTGCCCGACGTGCGCGACGTCGTAACCGGCGGCGAGGAAACTCATCAGCGGGAACGCGTCGTCGTGACACTTGGTCTCCTGCATCGCGAGAACGTCGATGCCGGCGGTCTCCGCCCAGGCGACGACGGACTCGGACCGGGCGCGAATCGAGTTGACGTTCCAGGTGGCGATCCTCATCGGATGTCCTCCGACGCGGCCGGCACGTGCGGTGTCACATAGCGATAGGTGTGATGCAGCCAGAAACCCAGGCGGCGATACCACGATCCGGCCAACCGGTTGGTGGACTCGACCTGCAGGTAGACCGAGTCGGCGCCCTGCTCGACCCCCCACGCCGTCAGCGCCGCGACCACCGCGGAGGATAGCCCGCCCCCGCGCGAGCCCGGGTCGGTCCACAGGGCGGTCAACCCCAGCCACCGGTGTCCGTCCGGCGACTCGGTCACCGAACCCCGCCCGATCGCTGCTGCGTCGTCGACGGTCGCGAAGGTCATCGGGCCGTCCCCGGCGGTCACGACGCCGGCCACGGTGTCGAGTCCGCGCGACGCGCGCCCACCGGCGTATGCGCTCAACCAGCGGGTGTCCGGTTGCGGATCGAGTTGTACTGTCCGTCCGTGCATCTCGCCGGTGCGCGCGCGGAGCCCCGGCAGGTCGGCGGTCAGCATCTGTACCTCGACCCCGGGGTCTCCGGGAACGGAGCCCGACGGGATGAGGCGATCCGGGGAGGCGAGGAGCGGAGGGAGGCCGCGGTCGGCGTACCACTCACCGATATGTCGCAGGGTCGCGGCGTCGGGACGTGCGTGGCGTTCAAGGGGCACAGCTGAGTTGGCGCGTCTGCTGAATCCGTGACCGGCCCGCAGGAGCCAGCCGTCGACCCACTCCGTCTCGACACCGGGCCAGGCGAGGGCGACGGCGTGCTCGAGCGCGCGGATCTCGCTGTTGCGCAACGGTTTCGCGGACAACAGACGGACCGAGGTGATCGCCGCGAACGGGATCGACAACTCCTCGTCGTCGCGTCGTATCCGCAGCGGGTCGGAGTCGTCGAGCAGGACGCCCGTCACGTCCAACCGGGCGGCCGCGGGATCTCCCCGCCAATCGGCGGGGGTCGCATCGCCCAGCAGATAGCGAACGACGACGCGGTCGCCCGCGACGGCACCCGACAATGAGACCTCCACGCGGAAGCGAGATCAGTCGTCGTCGTGCCCGAACGGGTCGGCGACCTCGCCGGGCGTCCACGTCAGACCGGGGACCCCCCACTTGTTGCGTTTGATCGCCTTCTTCGCGGCCCGGGCGTTGCGCCCCACGAGCACGTCGACGTAGAGGAAGCCGTCGAGGTGGCCGACCTCGTGCTGGAGCATCCGGGCGAAGAACCCCTCGCCCTCGATGACGACCTCGGCGCCGGTCCGGTCGGTGCCGGTGACGCGGGCCCAGTCGGCACGGCCGGTGGGGAACTGCTCACCCGGCACCGACAGGCATCCCTCGTCGTTGTCGTCGGGATCCGGCATGGTCTCGGGGATCTCGGAGGTCTCGAGGACCGGGTTGATGACCTCGCCGCGGCGGCGGGCCGCCGAGCGGTCGCCGTCGGGGCAGTCGTAGACGAACACCCGGGACCCGACGCCCACCTGATTGGCGGCCAGGCCCACACCGTGGGCGGCGTCCATGGTCTCGTACATGTCGTCGATGAGGCCGACGACCTCATCGGACGGACGGCCGTCCGCGTCGAGGGGGACCGGAGTGGTCGGCTGGTGCAGGACCGGCTCGCCCACGATGCAGATCGGGAGAATCGCCATGGCGATCACCTTAGCGCTGCTCAGGGCGCAGGAACGACGCCGGGTACGGCGTCGCGGATGGCGTCACCGGCAGGGCCGGGAATGCCGGGGAACAGCGTCGACTGCCAGTCGAAGCTGTCGACCGGCTCGGTCACCACCGAGCCCGCGCACGACCCGCGCAGCGACGTCCGCACGTTGGCGATGATCGTCGGGTCGCGCATCTCGATGACGTGGTCGTACCCGGTGTTCGCCAGGGGGACGGGGGAGTATGCGCGGCACTGTGCGGTTCCGTCGAGGCGACCGCCGGTCCATTCGCCGTCGCTCTGCACCACCGAGTACCGGGTGGGGCCGGGGGCGTCGGGACCACGGTTGAGCTCGGTGACCGCGTCGGCGTACATGCAGGTGTCGTAACCGCCGTCGCGCGGCTGCGCGCAACCGCCGGGCGAGCCGTACTGGGCGGTCCCGATCGCGACGTACTCGTCGACGACGTCGGACCCGCCGAGGAACTTCAGGTAGTGCCGGGCGCCGAGCCCGCCCGCACTGTGGGTGACGAGCCCGATCGACTTCGCGGTGCCGGCGAAAGGTGCGATCGTCCGCTGGATCAGCCGGGCGTCGGACGCCACGTCGCGTCCCCCGGCGTGCGCGTACACCACGGTGTTCCCGTCGGCGCGGATCGCCTCGGCCAGCGGACGGAACGTCTCCTCGTTCTGTGCGTTGCCGGCGTAGAGCTGCTGGCCGGGCACGATGACCACGACGCGCTCGGCGGGCGCGGCGGCAGCGGGCGCGGCGAGTGCCGCGGTCGCGCCGGCGGCCGTGGAGGCCAGCGCCGCGATGGCTCCCAACACTGCTCGCCGGGTCCTCGCCACCCCGGATCCGGTTGTCGTCATCCCGACCGTCGTCATCTCTGTCCCCCGCCTCGACCCATCCCGGACGGGGATGAGTGAGGGCAGCCTAACAGCGGCCGCCGTCCGACGGAATGGTCGTGATGCGCGCCGTGGCGAGTCACACCGCGATCGGACCGGCCCGCCGTGGTTAGATTGGCTGCGAACCACACCGCTGTCATTCGTCTCCGTGAGGAGACGTCCGCGCCCGCGTCGCATCGCGAATAGGTGCACGTCAGCGGTGGTGTGAGGTCGTCGACTGGTATCTGAGGGAGTGAGATGGACGGCGCAGCTGCGCGTAGCCAGAAACAGGGCGATCAACCCACCCCCGGCCAGGAAGCAGAGGCCGGGGCGGCCGGCCGGCCGGTCGATCCGCACGAGGTCGGCGCGGACGGTCTGACCCGCCGCGAACACGACATCCTCGCGTTCGAGCGCCAGTGGTGGAAGTACGCCGGCGCCAAGGAAGAAGCGATCAAAGAGCTGTTCGGTTTGTCGGCGACCCGGTACTACCAGGTGCTCAACGCGCTGGTCGACCGGCCGGAGGCGCTCGCGGCCGATCCGATGCTCGTCAAGCGGCTCCGGCGCCTGCGCGCGACCCGTCAGAAGGCCCGTGCGGCGCGCCGTCTGGGCTTCGAGATCACCTGAGACGCTGAACCCGTTCGCCCTCGCGCGGTGCGTTAAGGTCGTCGGTGATGAATGCAGATCGTGAGCCCAATCGCCTGCCGCTTCGTGCGGGGGCGATGATGCTCTTCGCAGTCGCCGTGGTCTTCATCGGCCTCGGCTGGCATTCCGCGGCGACCGCCGGGAACGACGCCCCGACGACCGAGGCCGCGACGACCGTGAGTTCGTCGCCCACGTCGACGCCGGCGTCCACGAGCGCGGCGTCGACCGACAAGCGGCTCTGCGTGATCAACGCCGGCCAGGTCGCGGGCCTCGCCTCGGACGTCACCGATCTGCTGGAGGCCAGGGGCTACCAGATGGCGGAGCCCGGCAACTACACCGCGGGCGGGTTCAGCGAGAACACGGTCTTCCACGAGGACGACACGGACAAGGCCCAGGCCGACGAGGTCGCCGAGGCACTCGGCGGCCAGGTCGCGGTCGAGGAGCGGCCGGCCTCGTTCACCCGGTGCCGCGGCGGCATCCCGGTGGTCGTGGTGACCGCGGTCAGCGGCGCATGACCCGGGCCGAGCCGTGAACCTCTGAATCACGAAACAGCTGAACCGAGAATTACCGAAAACCACTGTCCGCCAACCAAGGAGTGACATGTCCGGACGTTCCACACTCGCCGCGCCCCGCGCTCTCGCCGCGTTGTTCTCCGCAGGACTGATCGGCGTGACACTGGCCGGGTGCAGCCCCGACCAGGAGCCCACGGACGTCCCGGGCACGACGCCGCCCGTCGTCAGCGATGCGCCGCTCCCGCCGGGCGCCGAGGACGACGTCGACGGCGAGCCCAGCGGCCAGATCGCCGTCGCCGAGATCAAGGACACCTCCGGCGAGGTCGTGGGCCAAGCAACCTTCACCGCGGCCACCGAAACCGCCGAGCCGGTCACCATCAACGTGCGCGTCACCGCCGGTGAGCTGCCGGCCGGGTTCCACGGCATGCACATCCACGAGACCGGCACCTGTGACGCGGGCGCCGGCGGCTCGCAGGCGTTCACCTCGGCGGGCGGACATCTGCAGGTGGACGGCAACACCGATCATCCCTCGAGCGGAGATCTGATCTCGATCAACATCCTCGAGGACCACACCGGCCGGACGGTCACCACGACCGACGCGGTGACCATCCAGCAGCTGATCGGCAAGTCGATCATGATCCACGAGAAGCCCGACAACTTCGGGAACATCCCGGCTGACAAGTACCCGGGCGGCCCGAACCCCGACACCCTGCGGACCGGCGACGCCGGCGCACGCATCGCGTGCGGTGTCATCGAAGAGGAGAGCTAGGGGTTCTGGCGCCGTCCGACGCCACCTGAGCACATGACACCGATCGAGTTCGACGGGTCACCGACCCCCACCCTCGGGGTCGAATGGGAGTTCGCCCTGACCGACAAGGGAACCGGCGATCTGTCGAACTCGGCGGCGGCGCTCTTCGCCGCCGTCGGCGAACACCATCCCGACTTCGCGGGCAGAATCCACAAGGAGCTGCTGCGCAACACCGTCGAGTTGGTGACCGGCATCTGCCGGACCGCGGGCGAGGCGATCGCCGACCTCACGGGCACGCTCGGCGTGGTGCGGGGGCTGACCGAGGACCTCGGCGTCGATCTGTACGGCGCCGGTACGCATCCGTTCGCGGAGTACTCGACCCAACTGCTCACCGAGGGTCACCGATACGCGGAGCTGATCGAGCGCACCCAGTGGTGGGGGCGGCAGATGCTGATCTGGGGCGTGCACGTCCACGTCGGGATCAGCCACCGCGACAAGGTGTTACCCGTTCTCGACGCGCTCCTGAACTACTATCCGCACCTGCTCGCGCTGTCCTCGTCGTCGCCGATGTGGGCCGGTCAGGACACCGGATACGCGAGCAATCGCGCCATGATGTTCCAGCAACTCCCGACCGCCGGGCTGCCGTTCCAGTTCGAGACCTGGGAGCAGTTCGAGGCCTTCGTCGCAGACCAGAAGACGACCGGGATCATCGACCATCTCAACGAGATCCGCTGGGACATCCGGCCTTCCCCGCATCTGGGGACCATCGAGGTCCGCGTGTGCGACGGCATGACCAACCTCGGCGAGCTGTCGGCGATCGTCGCGCTCATCCACTGCCTGGTCGTCGACCTGGACCGGCGGTTCTCGGCGGGCGAGAAGCTGCCGACGATGGCGCCCTGGCTCGTCCAGGAGAACAAATGGCGGGCAGCCCGCTACGGACTCGACGCCATCGTCATCCTCGACTCCGACTGCACCGAGAAACTCGTGACCGAGGACCTCACCGCTCTGCTCGAACGACTCGAACCGATTGCGCGCGAACTCGATTGCGTCGACGAGCTGGCCGGCGTCGAGCGCATCATCGCCCAGGGCGCGAGCTATCAGCGGCAGCGTGACGTGCATCGTCGCACCGGGTCGCTACGCGAGGTGGTCGCGTCGGTGGTCGCCGAGCTGGACGCTCCCTGATCTCGGTCGGCGCGAGATCCGGGAGGCAGGGCCCGGGCTCAGAGGGCCAGACCAATGGCGAGCACGACGATTCCGAGAGCGGGAACCACACCCTGCTTCAGTGCGGCCGCGATCTTGTCGGGGCTCGACAGCGCCAGCACAAGTGCCGCGGCCGCCATCGAGGCCGTGCCGGTGATGACGAGTGTTGCGCCGATCGCGATGGATCCGCCGATGACAAAGGCGATCCCGACGAACACGGCGATCGCGAGGAACAGGTTGTAGAACCCCTGGTTGAACGCCAGTTCCTTTTGTGCGCTCGCCTGTTCCACCGTTCCGGTGCCGAACGTCGCGCGTGCGCGCGCGCTCGTCCATGCGATGGACTCCAGATAGAAGATGAAGACGTGGACGAGCGCCGCGATCGCGGCGAGCACCAGACCTGCGATGACCATTTCGTACTCCTCGTTGTCGACGGGCCCGTCGGAGAATAGCGTTCCGACCTTCGGATCGAAGCGAGGTCTCTTCGACGCGGCCGTACACAGTTATCTCGACGAGGTAGTCCGCCCGCGGCTGCGTCCACTGACCGCCGGCATCGTCGCGGCCGATGCCGCCGAGAACTACCTGAACGGGCTGCGATCGGCGCCGACCGATGACACGTCTCCGGCTCGCGAGGGCTGTCTGCTCATCAACACCGCCGGTGCCCCCATCGGGCGCGACGCTGCTGTCGCTCGGCGAGGGGCGTCGGACGATCGGTCCGCAGTCAGTCCCGGTCCGGTGACTCCATGTCCCGCTGATCCATGAGCCCGTCGCGGGCCCGTTGCTCCTGGTATGCGAGCCGGCCGATCCGATGCGCCACGACGGGCGCGGTGATCAGGGCGAAGAGCCCGGCGAGAATCAGCATCCCGCTGTCGACGTTGTCGCCGAGCCGGAGCACGGCGCCCAGCAGGATGAGGAGCAGGCCGAAGGTCTGCGGTTTGGTGGCCGCGTGCATCCGGCTCAGGGTGTCCGGGAACCGGACGAGTCCGATGGCGGCGGTGACCGCCATCAGGCATCCGAGGAGCAGCAGCGTCGCGCTGACGATGTCGATGATCATGTCTGGTCGTCCCGGACTCGGAACCGCGCGATCGACACCGACCCGACGAAGCTGAGGAGGGCCAGGGCCACGATCGCCGGGACCACCGTCGAATCACGGCTGAACGCCGCCCAGGTCCCCAGGCCGCACATGCACAGCGCGATGAGCACGTCGAGTGCGACGAGTCGGTCGAGCGTGGTCGGGCCGCGCAGGATGCGGATCATCGTCAGCACCGCGGCGACGAGCAGCATGGCGGAGGCGATCGTCCAGACGTAGCTCATGAGTCACCTCGTTCCCGCTCGGGCTCGCCCTGTCGACGTTCCGGTTCGGTGTCGTCGATCGACCGGGCGTTGTCCACCGACCGGTCCACCGTGCGGACGTGGTGGAAGTCCTCGTCGATGCCGTGGAACGGACTCGGATGCCATTCGCTGTCCCGCTCGAACGCCTTGATGAACATCCGCTCGACATAGGCGACCTGATCGTAGAAGGCCCGCACCTTCTTCTCCGAACGGACGTCGAAGACGTGCACGTAGAGCATCCGGCGTCGATGGTCGATCTCCAGGACCATGGTGCCCGGCACCAGGTTGAGGTAGTCGACGGCCAGGGTCAGCACCATGTCGGACTTGATCGCGACGCGCACCCGTACCACGGCGCCCAGCGGTGGCCGGCCGGGACGGATGGCCATCCAGCCGATCTGCACACTCGACACGAAGAAGTCGACGATCAGACGGCCGACGAGCTGCAGTACCGACAGGGGATGGATACGGCCCTCGACCGGGACCCGCGGCAACGGCAGCACGGTCAGCACGAGCATCGCCAGCACGATCCCTGCGATCACATTGGCCCAGGACAGCGTGCCCCACAGCAGGACCCAGACGAACGTCAGCCACGCGATGGTCCACAACCGGACCGCGACCTCGCGGCCGTCGCTGCCCAGCCACCTGGGCACACGGGTGTGCGTGCGCAACCACACCAGCGCGCCGACGAAGTGCCAGAAGACGAACAGGAGCGACACGCGCCAGACGTTGATGACCAGGGACAGGACCGGTCCCTTGGTCGAGACGACCGGCGGCCGCCGCTTGGGCGCCGCGGATGCTCCGCGGGCGCGGTCGTCGGCCCGATCCTGCGCGCTCATCGGGTACCACCCACTCCCAGCACGGCGTCGACGTAGACGGCGCGGTCGACGACGTCGGTCGCCGCATGGTCGGTGAAGTCGAAGATCGGCCCGGCCCAGAGGGTGAGCACGAGTCCCGCGGCCACCATCGCCATCGTCGGCAGCACCATCATCACGGGCATCCGACCGACGTCCTCACGGTCGGAGAACGCGGCGTCGTCGGCGCTCTCGTCGATCAGTGCGGACGGGCCCTTGTCGGCGAGATCGCCTTCGGGGGCGTCGGCGCGCGGTCGCCAGAATCCCTTGGTCCAGATGCGGGCCATGACGTAGAGGGTGAGCAGGCTGGTGACCACCGACCCGGCGACGAGGATCCAGGCCAGCACGGACCCGTCCTGGGTGCCCGCCTCGAGGAGGGCGACCTTGCCGATGAAACCGGAGAACGGTGGGATGCCGCCGAGATTCAGCGCGGGTACCAGGAACAGGACGGCCAGCAGGGGGCTGGCGATGAGCCCGCCCAGGCGGCGGAGCGAGGCCGAACCGGCTTGACGTTCGATCAGGCCGACGACCAGGAACAGCGTCGTCTGCACGAGGATGTGGTGGGCGACGTAGTAGATCGCCGCCGACATCCCGAGGTCCGACGACAGCGCGATGCCGAAGATCATGTAGCCGATGTGGCTGACGAGGGTGAACGACAGCAGTCGCTTGATGTCGGCCTGGGCGATCGCGCCGAAGATGCCCACGAGCATCGTCAACAAGCCGGCGACCAGCAGCACCGCGTCCATCGTGCCGCCGGGGAACAGCAGCGAGTGGGCGCGCACGATCGCGTACACACCGACCTTGGTGAGCAGGCCGGCGAAGACCGCCGTGACGGGTGCCGGCGCGGTGGGGTAGGAGTCGGGTAGCCACGTCGACAGCGGGAACACCGCCGCCTTGATGCCGAACGCCACGAGTAGCACCGCGAACAGCGCGTTGCGGGTCCCGTCGGGGACGTCGTCGAGGCGCACGGCCATCTCGGCGAGGTTGAGGGTGCCGGTCGTCGCGTACGCGAACGCGATGCCCGCGAGGAAGATCAGCGACGACACCATCGACACCATCACGTACGACGCGCCCGCTCGGACACGTTCGGCGCTCGCCCCGAGGGTCAGCAGCACGTAACTCGCGGTCAGCAGGATCTCGAACGAGACGTACAGGTTGAACAGGTCGCCGGCGAGGAACGCGTTGCAGACACCCGCGGTCAGGATGAGGTAGGTCGGCAGGAAGATCGACGTCGGCTGCTGGGCCGTGCCGTCACGGATACCCTGCCCGATCGCGTACACGACGACGCACAGCAGCACGATCGTCGAGACGACGAGCATCAGGGCCGCGAGCTGGTCGACGACCAGCGTGATCCCGAGCGGTCCGTTCGGGTAGCCCTTGTCTCCCCAGCCGCCGATCGCGACCGCGAAGGTCCCGTGGCGGTCGGTCAGGTACAGCATCAGGCACGACGCGACGAACGCGACGGTGATGGCGACGATCGACACCGCCCGCTGGATCTTGGGGCTGCGGCCGAGCAGCAGCGAGACGGCGGCAGCGCCCAGCGGCACCAGCGTCGGCAGCGTGATCAGGACGGGGATCCACGACTCCTGCGGGGTCATCGGTCACCCCCGTTCTCGTCGCCGTGCTTCTTCTTGTCCGGCCCGACCACGTCGCGGTCCGGCATCTCGCGCTGGTCGATGACGTCGGGGTCGGCGTCGTCCTCGCCGGACCCGTCGGGAGGTGCGACGGCCGACTTGGGACCTACCTCGTCGGGACCGAGTTCGCCCGGCCCGTACACGTCCGGCCCGTCCTCGCGGGCGGCGGTCTGCGCCGAGGTCTCGGGGTCGGGCTCCTCCTCCGCGCCGCCGATCTCGTCGACGACGTCGGAGTCCGTCGGCATGATGTCGGTCTCGTAGAGCGCGGCGTGCCGGGCGGCGGCCTCCTCCGCGGTGAGCGGATTGCCCTTGTCGTCGAAGTGATCGCCGGTCGGGGTGTCGGAGAGGGTCAGTGGATCGTCGCTGCGATCGCGGTCGGGTGCCGTCCCCAGCGATCCGCTCAAGATCTTGACGTCCTCCTCGTCGTCCTCGACGTCGTCGTCGTCCCGATTGATCACGAACAGCCGGTAGACCAGCGCCAGGACGAACGCGGCGACGCCCATCATGATCACGATCGCGGTCAGGACCATGCCCTGCGCGAGGGGATCGGCGTCGGACGCCCGGTTCTCCGACGACCGGCCCATGATCGGCGGGTTCCCCATGCCGCCCGACACGACGATGATCATCAGGTTGAGCGCATTGCCGACGAGCAGGAGCCCGAACAGCATCCGGACCAGACTGCGTTCCATCAGCAGGTACACGCCGCACGCCGCCATCGCGCCGATGACCAGCATCAGCGAGAGATTGGTGGTCATCGGCTCACCTGCTCGCCGGTGGTGCTCGCGGCGTCGTCCGCCGCGGTGTCGCCACGCGAGTTCTCGATGCGCGCCGCGGTGCGGGCGATCGTGGTCTCCACATCGAGACGCGCGCCGAGACTTCGCAGCACGTCCAGGACGAGCCCGACAACGATCAGGTAGATGCCGAGGTCGAAGAACAGGGCGGTCACGAACTTGATGTCGCCGAGGACCGGGACGGTGACCTCGAAGACCGCCGACGAGAGTGCGGGGGCGCCGAGGAACATCGAGACGATCGCCGTGGTCGCCGAGACGGCCAGGCCGGCGCCCAGGATGCGGCCGGGCTCGATCGGCAGCGCCTCACCGAGTTCGTAGCGTCCGCCCGCCAGGTAGCGGAGGACGAGCGCGAGACCCATCGTCAGGCCGCCGGCGAAGCCACCGCCCGGCGCATTGTGGCCGGCGTAGAAGAAGTAGATCGACAGCACGACCATCGTCGGGAACAGCAATCGCGTCGTGGCCTCGAGAACCATCGACCGGTGGCGCGGGTCGCGCAGTCCGGAACCGAGGAGCCACGTGGTGCGGTCCGGTGGGACGTGATCGTCGTCGTCCCCGTTGTCGCCGGCCTGCAGCCGGGCGGCGTCGGCCACCCGCGGCGCCGCCCCGAAGCGGCGGTTGCGGAAGACCATCGACGCGACGCCGGTGGCGGCCGCGATGAGCACCGACACCTCGCCGAGGGTGTCCCAGGCGCGGATGTCGACGAGCAGGACGTTGACCGCGTTGGCGCCGTGGCCGTACTTGTAGGCGGCCTCGGGCAGGTCGACGTGCAGCGGTTCGGTCGAGCGGGCGGACGCCGCGAACAACCCGATCAGGACCAGCATCGCGCCGAAGGCGAGTCCGATGAGGGCGCGCAGCGGCTTGAACCCGGTGGCGTGCCGCTTCTCCGGTTCGGCGGGCAGCTTGCGCAGTACCAGCACGAAGATGACCAGGGTGAGCGTCTCGACGAGGAACTGGGTGAGCGCGAGGTCGGGGGCGCCGTACAGCGCGAACAGCATCGCGCAGCCGTAGCCGGTGATCCCGACGACGAGCGTCGCGGCGAGGCGGTTGCGCAGCAGCACGGCGGCCAACGACGCGGCGACGATGCACCCGCCGATCACCAGCTGGACCGGCTTGGCGTCGTAGTCGATCTCCAGTCGGTCGCGAGCGCCGGCGAACAGCACGACGGTCGGCAGCAGGATCGCGGTGCACAGGATGACGCCCTGCGTCACCGGCAGTGACCCGCGCTGGGTGTTGCGCGTCAGCAGCAGCGACAGGGTGTCGGCTCCGCGCAGCGTTGCGTCGTAGATGCGGTCGGCGTTCACCAGCGGGCGGAAGCCGAAGACGCGGTCGCGGACCCGGCGGATACCGAGGAACAGCAGGGCGCCGCCGACGATGACGATGATCGAGAACACGACGGGAAGGCCGAACCCGTGCCACAGCGCGAGATGCTCGAGTTCGTGCCCGTACCCGTCGAGGGTCTCGGCGTACGGCTCGAAGAGAGCGCCTAGCTGCGGGCTGAACACGCCGGCCGCCACACCGGCCGCGGCGAGCGCCACGGGCGAGAAGTAGAAGGGCCACTTCGGCGGGTGCATCTTGGCGACCGCCGGACTCGGGGTGCTGCGCACCTTGCGGCCGAACGCGCCCCACAGGAAGCGGAGCGTGTAGGCACAGGTGATGATCGAGCCGACCAGCAGGATGATGTCGACGGCGTGGGCCTGCCACGAGACGAACGCCCCGGTCTCCCACACCGAGGCGAAAGCTGTTTCCTTGCCGACGAATCCGAGGGTGACGGGGATGCCGGCCATGCTCGCCCCGGCGACCGCGGCGGTGATCGCCAGCCCCGGGAGACGATGGCCGAGCCGGGCGAGTTTGCGGACATCGCGGGTGCCGGTGGAGTGGTCGATGATGCCGACGACCATGAACAGCGACGCTTTGAACAGCGCGTGCGCGACGAGCATCGCGATGCCCGCCATGGCGACGTTCGCGTCGCCGATGCCGACCAGCACGGCCATGAAGCCGAGCTGGGACACCGTGCCGAACGCGAGGATGAGTTTGAGGTCGAGCTCGCGCAGCGAGCGCCATCCGCCGAGCACCATCGTCACCAGGCCGAGCCCCACCACGGCGATCTGCCAACTGATCGTCACCGAGAAGGCGGGGGCGAGACGTGCGATGAGGTAGATGCCGGCCTTGACCATCGCGGCCGCGTGCAGGTACGCGCTGACCGGGGTCGGTGCGGCCATGGCGCCGGGCAGCCAGAAGTGGAACGGGACGATGGCCGATTTGGTGAGCGCGCCGATCAGCAGCAGGACCACCGCGATGTCGACGTAGACGCCGGTCGGCGGTGCCGAGACGATCTCCGACAGCAGGTAGGTGCCCGACCGCTCGCCCAGCATGATGATGCCGACGAGCATGGCCAGACCGCCGAACGTGGTGACCAGCAGCGCCTGGGTGGCGGACCGTCGAGCCGTCGCGCGCACCCCGTAGAAGCCGACCAGCATGAACGAGAGCACGGTCGTGAGCTCCCAGAACACATACAGCACCAGCATGTTGTCGGAGATGACGAGGCCGAACATGGCCGCGGCGAACGCGACCATCTCGCCGCCGAACACGGCGACGCGGGGACGGGCGTCGTCGAAGTAGTGGGCGCAGTAGCAGAGGACGAGCGCACCGACCCCGAGGATCAGCACCGACAGGATCGCGGTCAGGGTGTCGAAGCGGGTGGCGATGTCCATCTGGAGTGATGGGACCCAGCTGACCGTCTCGACGCGGGCGGCAGCCGCATCGGCCGGCGGCCAGTTGAGCACGACCCAGATCAGCGCGCCGAGGGGCGCCAGTGCGAGAACGTAGAAACCGCGGGTACCCATCCAATGGATGACTGCGGGCGCGACGAGTGCGCACACTGCCAACGCAGCCAACACAGAGATCAAAAGGGCACTCCGTCTTTCTCCCGGCGGGGTGTCACGGGCGAGCACCCGCGGTGGCTACTTTACCGTTGCCCGTATGTTCCGGTTCGACTGGCTCCGGCGTACCGCCGTCAGCATCGCCGCTGTCCTGCTGGTGTTCGGCCTCGTCGTGGGTTGTGCGGACGAGGAGCAGGCCGGACCGGACGGCGTCCCGTTGCCGTCGGATTTCCCGGCCGCGCAGGTCCCGCTCATCGACGGTCACGTGCTCTCGGCGAGCGGCAGTCGCTCCGACGGTTGGGAGGTCGCGGTGCAGGGCCCGGCCAACGCGGGCAATCAGCTCGAGGCCGCGACCGAGACGCTCACCGAGGCCGGTTACGTCGAATCGCACCGTTCGACCGAGGGTGGACAATCGGTCGTCGTGCTGTCGGCGACCAAGGAGGGTTCGACCTACTGGGTCCAGATCGGCGCGTCCCCGCAGGCCGCGGGCGGTGGGTCGTCGGTCTTCTATCTGGTCAACGTGGAGTAGTCGCACCCCTAGCCTGTCGATCGACGGTCGTACCGATCGGGGCGGCCGTGGTCCACGATCGCTATCGGGCACCGCGTGTGATGCTGCGCTGCGCGTGCCACCGAGCCCGCCCAGGCGGTGAAGGTGCTCCCGGCCCGGGGGCGGGTCACGACCAGAAGCGAGGCCTGCGGAACCGCCTCGCCGACGGCCCTCGACGGGTTGCCGTTCACCAACTGCAGCGTCGTGTCGCGGTCGGGGAAGCGTCGGCGCCAGGGGTCGAGCAGCGCGTCGGCTCGCGCGTACAGCGCTTCGATCCGAGCGGGCGGGGCGTCGTCGGGGATCGCGCACACGATCGCCACGGGGTTGCCGGTGGCATCGGCGTACTCGAAGGCGGTCGACAGCGCGAGGTCGGACGGGGCGTCGGCATCGATGGCCGCGACGACCGGACCGCCCGTCGCGAGGTTGCCGTACGGAACCGTCACGACCGGGCATCGCGACCGGGCCGAGAGCGCGGAGCTGATGCTCCCGGTGGTGAGGCGTTCGATGAGGCCGGGTCGATGATGGCCGAGGACCATCAGATCGACCTGACCCGACAGCCTGGTGAGCAGGGGTATCGCGAAGTCGTGTTCGACGACGGTCTCGATGCGCAGGCCCGGACGCCGGGTGCCGAGACGGCCGGCCAGCGCGGTCAGGTGGGCGGCCGCTGCCTGCCGCGTGGCGGTGACGTCGAAGTCGAGTTCGAACTCGCTGAGTGGTTGCAGCGCAACGGCTGCCGCGAATCCGTGGATCAGTAGCAGGCGGTCCCTGTCGCGGGCCGAAGCGGCCGCCCAGTGAGCGGCCGCCTCGGATTCGGGACTCAGATCGACCCCGACGGCGATGGTGTTCATCGGGCGCGGGTGGCGTCGCCCGTCCGCGTCTCGCCGGCGATGGCGTCGTCCGCGACGGGACCGACCGCCGCCGGTGCCACGGCTGCGGGCACGGCGACGTCGGCGACCGCCGCCTCCTGCGCGCGGCGCTCCTCGTCGCTGCTCATCGTCTTCAGCGCAACCTCCTTGATGAACGCGATGGCGATGAAGCTCAGGGCCGCCATGACCGCCGCGACCAGGAACACCCGGGCGGTGCCGTCGCCGTACGCGCCGCGCACGATGGCCGCGATCGGGGCGGGCAGTTCGTTCAGGTTCGCCAGCCCGGCACTGCCGCCGCTCGACGCACCGGCGCCGATGCCCAGCGCGCCGAGCCCCTTCGCGATGAGGTCGGTGACGTGGTTGGACAGGACCGCGCCGAGCACCGACACACCCGCGGCGCCGCCGAGTGAGCGGAAGAAGGTGACCGTCGAGGTCGCCGCACCGAGGTTGTCCGGGCTGACGTTGTTCTGTACCGCCAGCACGAGGTTCTGCATCGTCATGCCCATGCCGCAGCCCAGGATGAAGAGGAACACGCCGACCACGACCATGTCCGTGTGTGCGTCGATGGTCGCGAGCAGTCCGAAGCCGATCGTCATCATCGCGGCACCGGCCACGAGGAATCGCTTCCACCGCCCGTACCGGGTGATCAGGTTGCCCGACACGGTCGCCGACAGCATCGAACCGATGACCATCGGCAGCGTCAGCAGGCCGGCCGCGGTGGGGGAGTAGCCACGTGCGATCTGGAAGTACTGGCCGAGGAAGACCGCACCGCCGAACAGCGCGACGCCGACGCCGACGCTGGCGAGGGTGGCCAGGGTGGTGGTGCGGTCGCGGAAGATGTGCAGCGGGATGATCGGGCTGGAGACCTTCGACTCGACGAAGATCGCCAGGGCGAGGAGCACGACACCGAGTGCGACGAGACCGTACGAGGTCAGCGAGGCCCAGTCGAAGTTCTTACCGGCCAGCGTCACCCAGATGAGCAGGGTGCTGACGCCCGAGGCGATGAGGGCGGCACCGAGGTAGTCGATGCTGACCTTCTTGCGGACCACCGGGACGTTCAGCGTGCGCTGGATGACGAGAAGGGCGATGACGGCGAGCGGGACGCAGACGTAGAACGTCCAGCGCCAGCCGAGCCAACTGGTGTCGACGATGACGCCGCCGATGAGCGGACCGGCGACGGTCGCGACGGACATCACCGCGGCCATCGGGCCCTGGTAGCGGCCGCGTTCGCGCGGGCTGAACATCGTCGCGACGACGATCACGACCAGCGCCTGCAGGCCGCCGAGGCCCAGACCCTGGATGACGCGGAAGCCGATCAGCATGTCGACCGAGGTGGAGAGCCCGGCGAGGACCGAACCCAGGGTGAACAGGAACAGCGCGCCCTGCACCAGGAGTTTCTTGCTGACCAGGTCGGCGAACTTGCCCCAGATGGGCGTGGTCGCGGTGGACGCGAGTAGGGTCGCGGTGATGACCCAGGTGTACTGGTCCTGGGTGCCATGCAGGTCGGTGATGATCGTCGGCAGGGCGTTGGACACCACGGTCGACGACAGGAACGCGACGAACATGCCGAGCAGGAGGCCGATGAGGGCCTCGATCTTCTGACGATGCGTCATCGGCACGTCTTCGGCCGGCGCCATCGCGGACGCGGGTGCACTCATATGGCGAACCTCCGAGAAAGAGAGCTGCCCGCGACGAGGAGACGGGCGGGCGGCGAATAGGCGCGCGCGGTGGCGCACCCGATTGGTTGATTGATGCAACTATAAGTCGTGATGGTTGCAACCAACAACTATCGGAGGTTATTCCGGGTGTGTTCCGGGACTCACCCGGACGCAGCGGGGAGCGCAGCGGTGCTCAGTCGAGCCGACGCTCGGCGTAGGCCTTGAGGTCGGCGACCTGCGCGGGATCGAGCGACGGCCGAACCCGCTTGCGGGCCTCCTCGACGTCGGCCACGGTCACCGCGGCGGCGTCGATGTCCCGGCGCATCGCCGACAGGGCGGCCTCGCGCAGCAGGGCCGAACAGTCGGCCGCCGAGTAGCCCTCGAGGTCGCCGGCCAACTCATCGAGGTCGACTCCGTCGAGTGGGACGTCGCGCCCGGTGGCGCGCAGGATGTCGCCGCGGGCGTCGGCGTCCGGCGGCGGCACGAAGACGAGCCGTTCCAGTCGCCCGGGCCGCAGCAGCGCCGGGTCGATGAGGTCGGGTCGGTTCGTCGCACCGAGCACCACGACGTCCTGGAGCGGTTCGACGCCGTCCAGTTCGGTCAGCAGCGCGGCGACCACCCGGTCGCCGACACCGGAGTCGGTGGACTGACCGCGGCGCGGTGCCAGCGCGTCGACCTCGTCGAGGAAGATCAGCGAGGGCGCCGACTCGCGGGCACGGGCGAACAGATCCCGCACCGCCTTCTCCGACGACCCGACCCACTTGTCCATCAGCTCGGCGCCCTTGACCGTGTGCACCGACAGCTGACCCGACGCCGCGAGCGCGCGGACGACGAAGGTCTTGCCGCAGCCCGGCGGGCCGAACAGCAGCACCCCACGCGGCGGGTCGACGCCGAGCCGGGCGAAGGTGTCGGGGTGTTGCAGCGGCCACAGGACCGCTTCGGTCAGAGCCTGTTTCGTCTCGACCATGTCGCCGACGTCGGCGAGGGTGATCGAGCCAAGCGCGACTTCGGGGGAATCCGAGCGGGACACCGGCCGGATGACGTCGAGGGCGCCGACGAGATCCTCGGTGCGCAGCGACGGCGCGGACTTCTCGGCACTCGCACGCGTCGCGGCGCGCAGTGCGGCCTCGCGGGCCAGCGCGGCGAGATCCCCGGCGACGAAACCGGGGGTGCGCGAGGCGACCGACGTGAGGTCGAGGTCGCCGTCGGTCGGGACGTTCGACAGGATCGCCGAGAGCAACCGCGCCCGGGTCGCGGCGTCGGGGAGGCCGATGACCAGTTCCCGGTCGCAGAGCGACGGGTCGCGCAACCGGGCGTCGAGGCGTACCGGTTCGGCGGTGGTCGCGATGAGTGCGATGCGGCCGTCGACGATGCCGGAACGCAGTTCGTCGAGGATCAGTGCGGCGACGGGTTCGGGTTCGGCGGGTAACAGCGCGTCGACGTCGGTGATCAGCAGGACCCCGGCGGCCGCCCGGGTGCGGGCCACCGCGTCGGCGACCGTCCGCAGGCGGGTGTTGGCCTCCGTCGCGCCGACCGTCGGGCCGTCGATGGTCACCAGCGTGCGCGACGCGCACACCGAACGGACGAAGGTCGCCTTGCCGCCGCCGGCCGGGCCGGTGACCAGGACGCCGAGACGCGGTGTCGCACCGAGGGTGCGCAGCACCTCCGGCTCGTCGAGGGTGATGGTGAGCCACTCGGTGAGCTTGGTGATCTGGGAGTCGACGCCGACCAGCTCCGACACCGGCCGGACCGGGATCTCGGGCTCCCGGGCGGGCTCGCGGACCGGGCTGGGCGCGGCGGCCGGCCGCGGGCGGGAGTCGGACTCCGACACCATGCCGAGGGCGCCGGGGATCCGGGGTGAACCGGGACCGGTCCGATCGCCCAGCGGTGCCACCTCGCCCGCGGTGGTCGACCACAGCACGGCGGTGTTGGTCTGCACGCTGACCGGCGCCGACACCCGGCCACCCGCCGGCGGGCCGGGCTCGGTTGCCGTGACGGTGAGCAACTCGGTGGTCCAGGTGATCCCGACCGACCTGGCCAGCGCACGCGTGGCCTCGGTGGCGGCGAGCTCGGGACCGAGGTCGCGGGGGAGGAGCGACACGGCGTCACCGACGGACAGGACCTTGCCTAGCAGTGCGCGCCGCAGCGTCGATTCGGTGATCGACTGGGTGGCCAGCGCCGAACCGCTCACCACCACCCGGCTCGCGCCCTGCACCTCGACCGGCGCGAGGACGACCGCCGAGTTCTCCCGGACACCGGCGTTGGAGAACGCGATCTCGTCGAGGAGAGCGACACCCGTAGGCGCTGAGGCTTCGGTCGCGGCCACCACGGCCGCCGTGACCCGTGCGCCGGTGATGGACACCGCGTCCCATTCACGCAGCGACAATGCGGTCAGCACCTCGGGATGCACCCGAATGATGCCGCGTCGCGCCTCGGCCGCTGATGGGTTGTGACGCGCGGTCAGCGTGAGGGAGGCGGGCGTGGTCATTCGGGCTCGCTTTCGGTCGTCTCGCCGGTCGTGCGTGCCGCGGGGACGCCTTGGCCGGTGGGGCGGTTCAGGCCCAGGCGTCCCAGCGAGTTGATGACAGGCCTGCGACGACGGCCACCAGGTGACGTGGCCCGCAGCGCCCGGCGCTGTGCACGACGCTCGGCCGGTTTGTCGTCCCAGTGCTCGGGCCGGGAGGCGACCCAGCGGCGCGCGCGCCACGCGTACGGGATGTGCAGGACGTATCCGGCGATGGCGATCATCATCAGCACGTACGGGAAGGTCACCAACAGTGCCGCGGCCGCGGCGACCAGCACCAGCAGGCCGGTCACCGCGCGAGCCGGGATCGATGCGGTCTTCAGCGAGGACGTCGGGACGCGACTTACGGCCAGGAAGGCGACGAAGATCAGCCACCCGCCGACGGCCGGCAGCGACGTCCACCACCCGTCGCCGAACTGTTGTTCCAGCCCGATGGGCAGGAGCGCGCAGATCGCCGCGGCGGGCGCGGGGACACCGACGAAGAAATCCTTGGTGTACGCGGGTGCCTCGTCGTCGTCGAGCAGGGTGTTGAACCTCGCGAGGCGCAGGACGATGGCGCAGCAGTAGATCAGCGCGAGCACCCAGCCGAGGTCATGCCCGTCGATGAAATAGAAGTAGATGATCATCGCCGGGACCACACCGAAGTTGATCGCGTCGGCCAGCGAGTCGATCTCGGCGCCGATCCGGCTCGTGGCTCCCATCAGGCGTGCGACCCGACCGTCGATGCCGTCGAGGAACGCGGCCGCGACCAGGAGAGCCATCGCGGTGTCGACGTCGCCGTTGATCGCTGACCGCATGGCCGTCAGGCCCGCGCAGATCGCGAGGATCGTCAGCGACGACGGGATGACGATGCGGCTGGCCTGTGCCTGGCGCCGCAGACGCCGGCGCTCCGGCTCCCGCGGAACCGGATGTGTCTGTGCGTGCCGGCTGGCCGAGCGCGCGGTCGGGTTGCGCGCGGTGCGCGAGCCGGGGCGTCGCCGGCCGGGGTTCGTGCCGGGTGAGGTCATGTCGGTCGGGTTCACCGGGCCGGAGTTCACTGATCCAGGTACGCGAACGGGGTCTCGCCGCCGACCGCGCGCTGGCCGACCGAGACGCGGGGCCGGGTGCCGGCCGGGAAGTAGACGTCGACGCGCGATCCGAATCGGATGAGCCCGTAGGTCTCGCCGATCGTCAGCGAGTCCCCGACCGACGGCTCGCACACGATCCGACGGGCGACGAGACCGGCGATCTGCACGACCGCCAGCTCAGGGCCGGGCGTGCCGCCTGCGGCGGTGGTGCGGATGGTCATCGTGGTGCGCTCGTTGTCGCGGCTGGCCTCGGGGAGGTCGGCGGAGACGAACGCGCCGGGCGTGTGGGTCACAGTGGTCACCGTGCCCGCGATCGGCACGCGCTGCACGTGGACGTCGAAGATCGACAGGAAGGTCGAGACCCGGGGCAGCGGCTGTGTGCCCAGGCCGGACTCGGCGGGCGGGACAGCCTCGTCGACCAGGGCGATGGTCCCGTCCGCGGGGGCGACCACCACGCCGGGTTCGGTCGGGGTGACCCGCTTCGGATGCCGGAAGAAGGCTGCGCACGCGGCGGCGGTCAGCGTGGCCGGTCGGGCGATCCAGCGGTGTCGACGCCCGAGGAGCGCGACGGCTGCAGGCGCGGCGACGAACGGCACACCCGCCGGATGGATCGGAGGGATGGTCTCTCGGGCCAGATCGAGAAAATGGGCGACACGGCCGGTGTCACCGGAGCCGTCCGGACGCGGACGTCGGGCCACGATCAACCTCCTCTGGCCTGTGTCCAGGCCGGATAAATGGTGCGCACCGCATCGCCGGGTGCATCGGCGTCCACTCTAGAGCGCCGCGCCCGGAGACCTCGTCGTCAGCGCAGGACCAGCACGTCCACCAGGGTGCCCGCCTCGACCGCCTCGACGTCGGCGGGGACGTCGATGAGCGCGTCGGCCTCGGCGAGGTAGCGCAGGTGATGGGACGCCGGCGGGCCGATCGGGTCCACCCCGACCACCCCGTCGCGAGGCCCGGCGTCGAGCACGCCCCGCAGGAACTGTCGTTTGCCGCGGGGTGAGCGGATGTCGGCACCGAGACGAGCTCGGATTCGTTCCCGGTCGGCGGGCAGTGCCATCGCGGCCCGCAGCGCGGGCCGGATGAAGACCTCGAAGGACACGAGTGCACTGACGGGATTTCCCGGCAGCGTGATGATCGGCACGCGCCGGCCGCGGGAGGAGGGGAAGTGGCCGCACCCCTGGGGCATGCCCGGCTGCATCGCAACCTTCACGAACTCGACGGTCCCGGTCGCCGACAGTGCGTCCTTGACCACCTCGAAGGCGCCGGCGCTGACACCGCCCGAGGTGATGATCAGATCGGCGTCGTCGGCGACCTCGTCGAGCCGCGCGGCGAAGTCCGCGGTGTTGTCGGGCACGAAGTGCAGGTGACGGCCGGCCGCGCCGGCCTCGATGACCGCGGCGGTCAGCATCGCGCCGTTCGACTCGTAGATCTGCCCGTGGCGCAACGGTTTTCCGGGTTCGACGAGTTCAGAACCGGTGGACAGCACGACGACCCGCAGCCGCCGGGCGACGGTGATCTCGGCGAGGCCCAGTGCGGCGAGCAGGCCGATCTGCGGTGCGCCGATCACCGTGCCGGCCGGCAGCGCCCGGGTGCCGGCCTCGATGTCGGAGCCGCCGCGCCGGATGTGCCTGCCGCGCTCGGGTGCTGCGGTGAACGTGACGGTCGGCGCCGCGGCCACCGGGCCCACCACGGCGTCGGTCAGTTCGACCGGGACGACCGCGTCGGCGCCCGCGGGCATCGGGGCGCCGGTCATGATGCGGTGCGCGGTGCCCGGCTCGAGAGTGAGGTCGTCGGTACGGCCGGCGGGGATGTCCGCGGCGACCGGCAGGGTGACCGGCTCGTCGGCGCTCGCGTCCGCGAGATCGTCTGCGCGGACCGCGAATCCGTCCATCGCGGAGTTGTCGAAGCCGGGCAGCGACAGCGGGGCGTCCACGTCGGTGAACGTGGCGAAGCCGAGCGATTCCGGCACGGCGACCTCCGACGGTTCGGCGGGGCCGAACAACGCCGCGACGATGCGCTGATGCTCTACGACGGTACGCATCCGCTCAGCATGCCAGGTGTCGACGGAGACCATGGCGTCGTCCCGGCAGGTGACCGGGCCGTCCTGCGACGCCGCTGGGCGAGGACTACATTCGTGCGCATGGCGCTGGGTCTGCTGTTCGACATCGACGGGGTGATGGTCACCTCGTGGCAGGCGCTGCCCGGCGCGGTCGAGGCGATCGCCGATCTCGCCGACCAGGGCATCCCGCGGATGTTCTTGACCAACACGACGTCCCGCTCGCGTGGCGAGATCGCCGAGGCGCTCAACGAATGCGGTTTCGAGGTGAAGCCGGACGAGATCCTGTCGGCCGCCAAGCTGACCGCCGAACACGTCGCCGCCACCTATCCGGGCAAGCGCGTGTGGGTGCTCAACCAGGGCCCGATCGCCGAGGACATGACCGGCGTGGAGTTGACCGACGACCCGGCGTCGGCCGAGGTGGTGGTACTCGGCGGTGCCGGTTCGGTCTTCACGCACGCCACGCTGTCCAAGGTCCTGGAGATGATGCTCGACGGGATTCCGGTGATCGCGATGCACCGGTCCATGACCTGGTCGACGGCGGACGGCTTGAGCATCGACACCGGGGTGTACCTCGAGGGTCTCGAAAAGGCTTCGGGCGCAAAGATCAAGGCGATCGGCAAGCCCTCGCCGGTCGGTTTCCGGGCGGCCACCGAGGTCCTCGGTCTGGAGCCGACCCAGGTGGTGATGGTCGGCGACGACATGCACAATGACGTTCTCGGTGCCCAGGCGGCGGCGCTGATCGGCGTGCTGGTCCGCACCGGCAAGTTCCGCGAGGAGGCGCTGCATGCGCTGCAGCGTGACGAGTTCGGGCCCTACCCCGACCACATCATCGACTCGGTCGCCGATCTCCCCGAGCTCATCGGCAAGCTCGGCGGAACCTGATCGCCGAGCTCATCGGCAAGCTCAGCGGGACCTGAGCGTCCACAACTCTGCTCCCTGAGGTGCGAGCGAAGCGAGCCACGAACGGGCTCGCAAGCTGCCTCACCAGGCCCTTCGTGGCTCGTCGCTTGCGCTCCTCGCACCTCAGGGAGCAGAGGGGCGAGCGTCTCTCCGCTCCCTGAGGAGCGAGCTTGCGAGCGTCTCCCCGCTCCCTGAGGAGCGAGCTTGCGAGCGTCTCCCCGCTCCCTGAGGAGCGAGCTTGCGAGCGTCTCGAAGGGTCAGTTGGACTCGGCGGCGCGCTTGATCTTGCCCAGCGTCTCGGCCATCCCGAGCTTGAGCTCCTCTTCGAACGACTCGGCGCCGCCGAAGAGCTTGTCGACGAGTACCGACGACACCTTGGTGGTCGACCCGTTGACCTCGCGCCGCTCGGTGACCGTGACCCCGGCGTCCTTCGGGGTGATGGTGTAGCTCCAGATGGTGTGGTTCTCCGCGACCCGGAAGCCGAGTTCCTGGTTCGGGGTGAACCGGACGACCTTGGAGGTGGTCGGCCACACCAGCGGGCCCCGGCGGTTGATGTTGATGGTCTTGGTCCCCAACCCGACGGTGCCGCCGCGGATGATCATCTTCTTGCACTGGGGGCTCCACTCGCCCATGCGCTTCAGATCGGAGATCACCGACCACACCTGTTCGGGCGTGGCGTCGATGTCGATGGATTCCTCGATGAGTGCTGCGGTCATGGTCGCTCACCCTATGTGCTTGTTGGCCGAGGGTCAATAAGCATGTTCGGGTGCCCGAGTCAACCCCGGAAAACGCGTGGACCAGCGATGTCGCGCCGAACTCAGACCAGCAGGGTGATCCCGATGACGGCACCGATGGCCAGGAAGACGGCGGCGGTGATCCACCCGGCGGGGTGTTCGTCGGCGGCCCGGCGGCCGGTGGTCACGGCGTCGTCGGGGGTCTCGTCACTGCGCGGCGCGCCGTCGAAGAGCAGCGTGCCGAGCTTCCCGGGTGTGAGCCAGTCGATCAGCACGAACGACCACATCATCACCGCGATCGCCAAGACCGTGTACGCGACGGTGTAGAGCAGCGCGCGCCACAGTTCCAGGAGTTCGGTGTCGATGACCGAACAGACCAGCACGATCGCGAGGCCGATGACCATCGATGTGGTCAGCAGCACCGCGTTGCGGTTGTGCTCGATCCACACCAGCTGCCGCAGCCGGCCCGGTGTCACCAGGTCGAGGGCGGCGAAGCCGAGGACGAGCACGGCGATCCCCACCAGGCTGAACGATGCCCCCGCGGCCAGGTTGTCCCGCAGCAGTTCCATCCGGCTCCCTCTCGCCTCGCATCGACATCAGCGGGCTGCCGCCCGACTGCAACACCTCGAGCGGGCTGCCGCCCGAAAGGACTTCAGCGAAGGCCTGCGCGCGAGAACGCGCAGGGCCTTCGCTGAAGGACAGTAGCCGGTATCAGCCGACGCTGAGCATGTCGTAGGTGTCGATGTTCTCCGCCAGGCGGGTCACATGGTCCGACGCGTCGCCCAGGGTGTGGCTGATCGCCGTCAGACGGCTCACGTAATGGGCGATCGGGTACTCGGCGGTCATACCGATACCGCCGTGCATCTGGATCGCTTCCTGACCGATCAGGCGCGCCGAGCGGCAGATCTGCAGCTTGGCCCGCGACGCGATGATGGGATCGGCGATCCCATCCGCCAGCGCCGACGTCGCGTAGAGGCTCAGGCTGCGAGCGAGTTCGAGCTGGACGTACATGTCGGCGGCACGGTGGGTCAGTGCCTGGAAGGCCGACAGCGTGACGCCGAACTGCTTGCGCGACTTGAGGTATTCGACGGTCAGGTCCAGGCTCCGCTCCATCGCGCCGACGGCCTCGGCGCACAGTGCGGTCTGGATGCCGACCTCGGCGTCGGCGATGGTCTGCGACGCGTCGCCGGTGCCCAGTCGCGTCGCCTTGACGTCGCTGAACTCGATCTGCGCGCCGCGACGGCGGTCGTGCGTCCGGTACGGCGTCCGGGTGATGCCCTGGGCATCGGCGTCGACGAGGTAGAGGCCGACGCCGTTGTCGTCGCGCGCCGACACGATCAGCTTCGCAGCGCAATCGCCATGTCCGACAAGGCTCTTGGTGCCTTTGAGGACGCCGTCGGCCGACGCGGTGGTCTCCACCCGCGCCTCCGGCCAGCGGTCGCCCGGCTCGGTGTGGGCGAAGGCCATCAGCAGTTCGCCCGACGCCAGCGCGGTCCGCAGCTCGGCGCGGGTCGCGTCGTCGGCGAGGCCGAGGAGCGAGCCGGGGACGAGGACCGAGTCGAGGTAGGGCTCAGGTGCCAGTGCGCGGCCGAGTTCGGTCATGACACTGGTGAATTCGACGGGGCCGGCGTCCATGCCGCCCTCGTCCTCCGGGAAGGTGAGGCCGAGGATGCCGATCTCGGCCAGCGACTTCCACACCTTCTCGCTCCAGCCGAGATCGGTGTCGGTGACCTTGCGCAGCGTCTCGACGTCGTAGGTCTTGGTGAGGACCTCGCGAACGGTGTCGCGCAGCATCCCCTGCTCTTCGGAAAGCTCGAAATCCATGGTGTTCCTTAGTGAAAGGTCGAAAGGTGCGGGGTCGGCGCTCAGAGGCCGAGGACAGCCTTGTCGATGATCTGGCGCTGGACCTCCGACGACCCGCCGTAGATCGTGACCTTGCGGTAGTTGAGGTAGGTCGGGGCGGCGAGCTGGGCCCATTCGGGGGCGCTCACCTCGGCGCTGCCATTCGGAGCCGAGGCGTCGAGCTGGGCGACCGGGAGCGAGTCGGGGCCCGCGATGTCGGCGAGGAGTTCCATGGCGGCCTGCTGCAACTGGCTGCCGGTCAGCTTGAGCAGCGACGATGCCGGGTTCGGCTTGCCGTCGGCCGACGAGGCGGCGACGCGCAGCTGGGTGAGCTCGAGGGCGAGCAGTTCGTTCTCGACCTCGGCCAGGCGGGCGGCGAACAGCGGATCGTCGAGGAGGGTGCCCTTGGCGGTCCGGGTCTGCTTGGCGAGTTCCTTGGCGCGGGCGAGCTTGGCCTTGGTGTAACCGACGCGGGCGATGCCGTTGCGCTCGTTGCCGAGCAGGAACTTCGCCTGGGTCCAGCCGCTGTTCTCCTCGCCGACCATGTTCTCGGCGGGCACGCGGACGTCGTTGAAGAAGACCTCGTTGACCTCGTAGCTGCCGTCGATGAGCTGGATCGGGCGGATCTCGACGCCCGGCGTGTCCATCGGGAACAGGAACATGCTGATGCCGGCCTGCTTCTTGACATCGGGGTTGGTACGCGCGAGGCAGAAGATCCAGTCGGCGAACTGTCCGAGTGTGGTCCAGGTCTTCTGTCCGTTGATCACGTAGTCGTCGCCGTCGCGGACCGCGCGGGTCTTCAGCGAGGCGAGGTCGGAGCCGGCCTCTGGCTCGGAGAAGCCCTGGCACCACCAGATGTCGAGGTTGGCGGTCTTGGCCAGGAAGCGTTCCTTCATCTCGTCGGAACCGAACTGGGCGATGACCGGGCCGATCATGCCGACGTTGAACGGCAGCATGTCGGGGACGAACGCGAGGCTCATCTCCTCGCGGTAGATGTGATGCTGGATCGGGGTCCAGTCCTTGCCGCCGTGCTCCACCGGCCAGCTGGGGGTGGCCACACCGTGCTCGTTGAGGATGCGCGTCGTGGTGACGAGGTCCTCGGGGTACTGGAGCTTGCCCTCTTCGCACCGCTTGCGGACGTCTTCGGGGACCTTGGCGAAGATGCTGCGCAACTCCTCGCGGAAGGCCTCTTCTTCAGGACTGAATTTCAGCTGCATGGGTTCTTCTCTACTCCTGTCGAGGGTGTCCGTACCCCGGGCGGTGTGGTCGAACTGGGGACCTCTGCCGTGTGCACCCAAGCTGGGGAAACCCAACCGAGCCACGAATGACTAAGCGCTTGCTTAGTGATAGGTTGCACTATGCCGCGCGGGCTGGATGCTGTCAATCACGGGCTCGTCGCGATGACCAGTCCGACCGTTCCGAGAAGGTGACCGTGGGCCCGTCTGCCGATCCGACGCCCGAAGTCCGGCCCGTGGCCGCCCGGGCCCGGCTCCTGCGCGCCGCCGTCGAGGCGTTCGCCGCCAAGGGGTTCAACGGGACGACCACGAGAGACATCGCCAACGGCGCGCAGATGAGTTCGGCGGCGGTCTACGTGCACTTCCGCTCCAAGGAGGAGCTGCTGTTCGAGATCTCCGACGCCGGGCATCGCGCGATTCTCGCGGCGATCGACGACGCCGACGATCCGTCGGCGTCCCCCGGCGACCGGCTGCGGGCGATCTTCCACGCCTTCACCGAGCACCACGCGCGCGAGCACGTGGGGGGTCGGGTGGTGAACTACGAACTCAACGCCCTCGCGCCCGACCATCTGGACACGGTGATGGCCATGCGTCGCGAGATCACCAGACGGGTGCGCGAGATCATCGAAGCCGGGATCGCATGCGGGGACTTCGATGTCGCTGACTCGCTCGCCACCACCAACGCGATGCTGTCCATGGGGATCGATGTCGCGCGCTGGTATCGCGACGGGGGGTCACTCTCGCCCGAGGAGATGGGGGGCTTCTACGCGGAGCTGGCCACGCGGATGGTGGGATGGCGACCGCCCGTCGGCGGGTGACTCAGCCCCTGCATGCCGGTTCCGGTTGCGACGGAGAGACTTCGACTGCGTTCCGGGCTGCGGATGCTGCCCGGCGGCGCACTGTCACCGCGAATACCGCCGCAATCATCACCATCGCGAGAACGTAACCGACGTAGCCGATGATGGTGTCGCGCAAACCGATGTGCGAGACGACGATCCCGGCGATCACGGCCGGGACGCTGAATGCGAGGTAGCTCGCCACGAACACCGACGAGAAGACCTGACCGCGCATCGCGGGAGGTGTCGCGGCGGTGATGTTGTCCATCGCGGAGAGGAAGGTGGCGGCCCAGCCCGAGCCGGCCACGATCGAACCGACGATGTAGAAGGGCAGGGATTCGATGAGGACCCCGGCCAGTGAGATCACCACGCCGGCGGCGAGTGCGGGAAATCCGTACGCAGCCTTGATCGTCGACGAGCGATCGGTGATGAACAGGGACGTGACGGCCGCGCAGGCGAAGAAGACGAACAGGATCGCGCCCGCCGCGCCGTGGTTGCCCACACCGAACACACGGGAGACCACCGACGACCCGAGCGAGAGATACAGGCCGCCGAGCGACCAGGTGGCGACGAGCGCGGGAACTGACGCCAGGAACACCGTGCGGACCTCGCGAGGCACGCGCACCTGCGGCGCGAGCGTGCCGGCCAGGTGCCGTCGAGAATCGAAGCCGATTCGCTCGCGGGTCTCCGGGACGACGAGAAGTGCGATCAGCAGTGCGGCGAACAGGCCGAGGATGATCTCGTAGATCAGCACGCGGGGTGCGGGTGCGTACTCGACGAGCACCCCGGCCACGGCGACGCCGCTCGCCAGGCCGACCGCCGGGGCTGCGCCGACGATCGTCGATCCGGCACGGGCCGAGGGCTGCAGATCGACCGTCGTCGCGGTCAAGGTGCCCATCGCCGCGCCGGTGGCCAGGCCTTGCAGGGCGCGCGCGGCGAGTAGGGTGCCGACGTCCTCGGCTACGACGAACAGCACCATGCTCGCGATGAGCAGGACGAGCGCGACGGCGAGGACAGGCCGCCGGCCGACATGATCGGACAGAGACCCGACCGTCAGGAGGCTCACCAGCATGGTCACCACGTACACCGCGAACACGAGCGTCAGTGTGAGCGCGGAGAATCCCCACAGTTCCTGATACACGGGGTACAGCGGCGACGGTGCCGCGGACGCGAACAGGACCATCATGTACGTCGCCGCGATCAGCCAGAACGCGCGATGTGGGTGCAGTGGCGCCACGAGGTCTCCTTAAAGCAAACAGGTTTGCATTCAGAAACTAGCCCGGACTGCGTTCCAAAAGCAATCAGCTTTGCAATAATGGCTTCCATGACGACGGCCCGCACCCCCGACAGCCCGATTTCTGGTGCTCCCGCCTCGCCGACCCGTCGTCCAGGTGGTCGTAGCGCGCGCGTGCAATCGGCGGTCTACACGGCAGTCGGTCAGCTCGTCGGGGCCGGACGCCGCGAGACGATGACGATCCCCGAGGTCGCCGAACTCGCCGGGGTGAATCCGACCAGCATCTATCGACGCTGGGGAACGATCGACGCGCTTCTCGGGGAGGTCGCCGTTGCGGCGTTGACGCAGGGCGAACCCCTGCCCGACACCGGCACTCTCGCCGAGGACCTGTCCGAGTGGGCGCAGATCATCGCCGCCGACATCGCACGCCCGAAGCGCCGCGCCTACCTTCGGGCCATGGTCGCCGCGCGCGAGGACATCGTCGAGGTCTGCCCCTGCTGGGAGATCCGGCGTGGGCACGCCGAACAGATGATCGCGCGGGCGCGGGACCGCGGCGAACCCACGCCGTCGGTCCGACAGGTGCTCGACCACGTGATCGCCCCGCTGTATCACCATGCGGTCTTCGGACTCGAGCTCGACGCCGATCATGCCGCCGGCCTGGTCGATGACGTCTTGTCGATGATCGGAGCTGCGCCGAGAAGGTAGGCCGAGACGATAGGGTCCCGGGAATGAAACACGTTCACGCGTTCACCGACGACGCACTCGGCGAGCACGACGCGGTCGGCGTCGCCCAGGCCATCGCATCCGGAGAGATCTCCGCTTCCGAGGCGGTCGAGGCCGCGATCGCGCGGATCGATGCCGTCAACCCGCACCTCAACGCCATCGCCTTCGACGATCGCGAGCGTGCGCGCAAACGCGCGGTCGACAACGACTTCCCGCTGGGATCGTTCATCGGGGTGCCGTCGATCATCAAGAACAACACCGACCTCGCGGGGCTGCCGACCTGTCACGGTTCGGCTGCGGTGCCCCAACGACCGGCGAAGGCCAACGAGGCGTTCACCAATCAGTTCCTGGCGAGCGGCGTCAATGTGGTCGGCGCGTCGACGATGCCGGCCTTCGGGCTGACCTCGACGACGGAGTTCGTCGACCGCGAGCCGACCCGCAACCCGTGGGACACCGACTACTCGTCGGGCGGCTCGTCCGGTGGTTCCGCGGCGCTCGTCGCGGCCGGTGCACTGCCGATCGCCCACGCCAACGACGGTGGCGGATCGATTCGCATCCCCGCCGCCATCTGTGGGCTGGTCGGACTGAAGCCGAGTCGCGGGCGCGTCGAGGCGTCGAAAGAGACACGGGACGCGCCGATTGACCTCGTGTCGAACGGGATCGTCAGCCGATCGGTGCGCGACACCGCCCGATTCCTCGCCGACACACAGGGTTTCCGGCCCGCGCCCGGGATGCCGCCGGTCGGGCTGGTCGAGGGGCCGGGGACCAAACGGCTCAAGATCGCGCTGATCACCGAGCCGCTGACCGGCTCGCTGCTCGACCGGGACACACAACGGTGTGTCACCGAGGCCGCCGAGCTGGTCGAGTCCCTCGGACATCGCACCGAGATGGTGCCGCTGCCGGTGGACCGGGACTACGTCCGGGACTTCATCGACTACTGGTCACTGCTCGCACTGGCGCTGGACCGATTCGGAAAACGGGTGGTCGACAAGGGCTTCGACCGTTCCCAGGTGGACTCGTTCACCCGTGGGCTCTCGCGCGGCGCGCTCCGGCACTTCTACCGGCTGCCCGGGGCGGTCCGCGGGCTGCGGAGGTCCACGGCCGCGATCCGCGGACTGCACGACACCTTCGACGTGGTCCTCAACCCGACCGTCGTCCACGCGACCCCGGAGATCGGATACCTCGATCCCGCACTCGACTTCGACGAGGCGATGGGCCGGCTGACCCGGTTCATCGCCTTCACCCCGGCCAACAACACCGCGGGCACCCCGGCGATCAGTCTGCCGCTGGGACAGACGGAATCGGGCATGCCCGTGGGCATCCACTTCGCGGCCGACCTCGGCCAGGAACGCACCCTCCTCGAGTTGGCCTTCGAACTCGAGGCGGCCCGGCCGTTCGCGCGGATTCAGGACGCCTGAGATACGTAATTCGTTCCCGCGGTGACGTTTCCGTCGCGCTTATTGGATCCTATAAGCACGACGGAAACTGCGCCGCGGGAGTGTTGGTCGGCCTGGGGACGCGCGACTGACCGAGATGCCGAACTCCGATAGTCTGCCCGGCAGCACCGAATGAGTTCAGTCGACGGGGGTGGGATGAACGGTCATGGGATGGCGCAAGAGTCCGAGACGATCAGCGCCGGACATTGTGGCGTCACGGTGGGCGGAAGTTATCGAAGGTCGTCCGCCGCATCCCGCTTCGCCGGCTACGTGACTACTGTTTCCGCGGTTGCCGGAATCGTCCTCTCCGGGCTGGCGTTTGTTCAACGGGCTCCGTCGGGTCGGGTGTCTGACGGATTCTGGACCGGACCACAATGGGCCGCAACAACACTCGTGCTCGGAGTATCACTCGGGTTGTCGCTCGTGATTGGTGTCGTACTGCTCAGCTTCGTCGGTCGCGGTCCGGCAATCGGGTCGGCCCTGGTCTCGGGGGTCTGCCTCGCCTATTCGGTCCGATCCGAGGCGGTCGATACCATCGCGGCGCTGACGGGAGGCCCGGGCGGACATGACGTGGTACGAACGGTCCTGGCGGCGTGGGCGTGCCTGCTCGTCGCCGCGGTCGCGGCGACGTTTCGACGAGATCGATTGTCTCTAAGAGAGGTCGGCGCAATCGCCGTTGTCGCTCTCGTCGTGACACTGGCGATCGGTCTCATGCCGTTCGAGCGCAGTGGAGCGACGGGGGCCGACGCCATTCGGATTCCCGAAGTGCCGCCTTCGGTCACCGGGGAACCAGCCTACCGAGTGGATGATGTCGATCCCTGGTCGATCACCCCGGCCGGCCCGGGCTTCGCCGCAGTCGTCGATGACATCCTGGTCGCCTACGACGGCACGACGGGCCGACCACGGTGGAGCCTCACTCCCGATGGCGTCGGAGCGGCGAATTGCGCTGAGCGAGGGTTCGATCGCGTCACCAGTACCGGAACGGGAACCGATTCAGTGGTCGTGGTCGGTTGTGACTACGCCCGCGCAGGGCGGGTGGGGTATTTCACGACCGGGATCGATGCGATGACAGGACAGGTCCTCTGGACCAACGATTCGCCGTGGATTCTGATTTCCGACGTACCACGCGCCGGACGCGTCGATCAGCCAGTGGCTGTGATCCGTGACGGCGAGATGGCAGTTCTCGAACCTCGGAGCGGAGAGGTCAGATGGCAGCGACGTGTGTCGCCGCCGACCGGACGTGATGAACCGAACCCGCATCCGCGCTCGGTCTTCGCTGCCGGTCATCATGTGGTCTATGTGACTCCTGACAGGGGTCATGTGAAGGTCGTTGTCTTCGACGCCCTGACCGGAGCGGATCGGACCCATCGCATCGCAATCACGGCGGCGGACGAGCGGTTCGACGTCAGCGTCGGCGAGACAGGCGACTCCGAGTTCGTGGCTCACCTGTGGGACCTCGATGACGTCCCCCGGGCATTGGTGGTCTCCATAGCGAACGGCGGCCACGAGCCGGTGGACAGATGGTGGTGGGGTTCAGATGCTCGAGGGCGCCGGATGACGGGGATCCATGTGAACGCGCAGCCGTCCTGGGGTATGTACTTCGACCAGCCCGGGGCGGTAGTCATCGGACATCTGGATTCTCGCTCGTCGACCCGCGTCACGATCCCGAAAGGTACCGACTGGCCACGCGATCCGATCCCGGAGTCGCAGAGCTGGGTTCTTCTGCACGACTCCGTGGTGACGGCCCAACTGAAGCGACCTCTCGAGAACCAGGGGCGGTACGACCTGACGACGATCCACCCGGACGGTTCGATCGCGTCCGTACCGTCGCCGTGCGGGCAGACGTTGGGTGGCGTCGTACCCGTTCCGGGAGCCGTGCTGGTTACATGCTTCGGCGATCCCGGTGATCTCAGCTCACCGGTGAGTGTGGCGGCACTTCGCCCGGATAGCTGAGCGTGCCCCCACAAATCCACCCCTGTTCCGCACACCCACCGCCTTGCAAGGCAGTGGGTTCACGGAACAGGGGTGGGTTTGCGAATGACCTAGTGCTGCACGGCCTTCTCGGCCCCGATGCCGGTGAGGGAGCGAACCTCCATCTCGGCGTTGCGTTCCGGGGTGCCGTTGTCCGACGGGCTGGTCAGCGTGCCGACGATGCCGAGGACGAAGGCCAGCGGGATCGAGATGATGCCCGGGTTGGCCAGCGGGAACCAGGCGAAGTCGGCGCCGGAGATCATGGCGGTCGACGACCCGGAGACGGCGGGGGAGAAGACGATCAGGACGATCGTGGAGATCAGGCCGCCGTACATGCTCCACAGGGCGCCGCGGGTGTTGAACCGCTTCCAGTAGAGCGAGTAGACGATCGTCGGCAGGTTCGCGGCCGCGGCGATCGCGAAGGCCAGCGCCACCAGGAAGGCGATGTTCTGGCCGTTGGCGAGGATGCCGAGGACGATGCTGACGATGCCGAGGACCACGACGGTGTATCGCGAGACGCGGACCTGGTCGTCCTCACTTGCCTTGTTGCGCTTGATCACCGAGGCGTAGATGTCGTGGGCGAACGACGCCGACGCGGTGATGGCGAGGCCGGCGACCACGGCGAGGATCGTCGCGAAGGCGACCGCCGAGATGATGCCCAGCAGGACCACGCCACCGAGTTCGAACGCGAGCAACGGTGCGGCCGAGTTCTGTCCGCCGGCGGCGTCGAGGATCTTGTCCGGTCCGACCAGGGCGGCCGCTCCGTAACCGAGAACCAGGGTGAACAGGTAGAAGGCGCCGATGAGGGCGATGGCCCAGACCACCGACTTGCGAGCCTCTTTCGCGGTCGGCACGGTGTAGAACCGCATCAGCACGTGCGGGAGGCCCGCGGTGCCGAGGACGAGCGCGATGGCGAGCGAGATGAAGTTGATCTGGCTCGTCAGGGACCCGCCATACTGGGCACCGGGAGCGAGAACGTCACGCGCGGCGACCTTTTCGCTGGTCGAGTCGGTCACCGCGTCCTGTGCCGCACCGAGGATCGACGACAGGTTCATGCCGAACTTGGCCAGCACGATGACGGTCATGATGCCGGCACCCGCGATGAGCAGGACGGCCTTGATGATCTGCACCCAGGTGGTGCCCTTCATGCCGCCGATGAGCACGTAGACGATCATCAGCGCACCGACGACGGCGATGACGATGGACTGGCCGAGGCGCCCCTCGATGTCGAGGAGCAACGCGACCAGGCCGCCGGCGCCGGCCATCTGGGCGAGCAGGTAGAACAGCGACACCGCGAGGGTGGAGATCGCCGCGGCCAGACGCACCGGACGTTGCTTGAGACGGAAGCTGAGGACGTCGGCCATCGTGAACTTGCCGGTGTTGCGCAGCAGTTCCGCCACGAGCAGCAGCGCGACCAGCCACGCGACGAGGAAGCCGATGGAGTAGAGGAAGCCGTCGTAGCCGTAGACCGCGATGGCGCCCGCGATGCCGAGGAAGCTGGCCGCCGACAGGTAGTCGCCGGCGATGGCGACGCCGTTCTGCGGTCCGGAGAAGCCGCGGCCGCCGGTGAAGAAGTCGGCGGCGGTGTTGTTGTTCTTGCTGGCCTTGATGACCACGAACATCGTGACCGCGACGAACGCGGCGAAGATGGCGATGTTGGCGGCCGGGCTGCCGACGGTCGCCGCGAGGACGGTCACGTCGGTGGTGGGCACAGAGTCCACAGCGGGGGTGTTCACAGCGTGGGTCCGCCTTCCATCTCATTGCGGATCGCCTCGGCCTTCGGGTCGAGATTGCGATTGGCGAAGCGTACGTACATGCCGGTGATGACGAAGGTGCTGACGAACTGCAACAGACCGAGGATCAGGCCGAGGTTGATGTTGCCCCAGACCTGGGTCGCCATGAAGTCATGGGCGAAGGCGCCGAGCAGCACGTAGAGGGCGTACCAGATCAGGAAGAACGCGGTCAGCGGGAAGACGAACTTCCGCAGCGTCCGCCGCAGCTCCTGGAACTCCGGACTGGCCTGCATCTCGATGAACTCTTCGCCGGTCGGCGCGTGTGGCGCCGGTGGTGGTTGGTCGACGGTCGACACGTTTCCTCCCAGGGTGACGTGGCCACATGTGTGATGGCTCTACGGAAGTCAGCCTGAATGAGGTGCAGATCACAGACAATCGGGTGGCCTGGGTCACACGCCGAAACCCGCGGTCCGTGCGCCGGACGGTCGGTGAGATCCGACGAACGGCGAACGGTCACCTGTCCGAACGGTCAGGTCGTCCGCTCGTCCGGGGCCCGTCCCGGGGTGCGATCGAGCCCCATCCCGACGCGTTCCGGGACGTGCATCCGGGCAAAGGTCCGTGCGAGGTCGACGGGTACCCGTCCCCGGGTTGCCTTGCTGACCAGCACCATCGTGCCGAACGCGAGTGGGACCGTCACGGCGGCCGGGTAGCCGATCACGACCGCAAGCCACCCGCCCAGCACGTCGTCGTCGACGACCCCGGCGATCGCCAGCATCGTCGCCGACCCCGACGACGCGCCGCCGACGACGAGTCCGGCGATCGCGCCGACGGCCGTGAGTCCACGCCACCAGATCCCGAGGACCAGCAGCGGGCACAGCGTCGACGCGGCGACGGCGAACACCAACCCGACGGTCCGGGACAGTTCCAGGGACGCGGCGGCCAGCGACAAGCCGATCGGGATCAGTCCGCCGATGACCGCGGCCACCCGGAAGTCGCGCACCCGGCCGCGTAGCAGGTCGGTGGCGAGCGCCCCGGCGACCGACACCAGCAGCCCCGACGACGTGGCGAGGAAGGCGGCGATCGCCCCGGCGGCGACGAGCGCGGCCAGGATCTGACCGGCGATCCCGCCGACCGCCGCGCTCGGCAGCAACAGGACCGCGGCGTCGGCGGTGCCGGTGATCAGCAGTTCGGGGACATAGAGCCGTGCGAACACCCCCAGCAGGATGGGGAACAGGTAGAACAACGACAGCAGTGCGATGACGGCCAGCGCGGTTCGCCGCGCCGATCGCCCGTCGGGGTTGGTGTAGAAGCGCACCAGCACGTGGGGCAGACCCATCACGCCGAGGAACATCGCGATGATGAGCGACAGCACCTGGTACAGCGGGTGACTGCCGCCGAAGCCCCCGCCGGGGGCGATCCAGTCCGCGTTCTGTGCCGGCGCGCCCGCGACGACCGGGGTGGCCGCACCGGCGTCGAGGAAGATCGTCGAGCCCGCGGAGATGACGTGGGGTCCGGTGCTGTCCACCGGCGCGTCGTCGACGACGACCCCGTCCAACGTCCCGGTGACCCGCACGCCGGTGGTCTCGGCGACGGTGACCGAGACGTCGGTGGTCACGTCGACGGTCGTCGCGGTGGTGATCCGCGGCGGCGCGGGTTCGCCGACGGGCGTGGGGTCCTGGGCGAAGACGCCGATCAGGACGAGCGCGGGGACCGCGATCGCGGTCAGCTTGAGCCAGTACTGGAAGGCCTGCACGAAGGTGATCGACCGCATGCCGCCGCCCACCACGTTCACGATCACGATCAGTCCGACGCCGACCACTCCGGCCCACACCGGTGCGCCGAGAAGGATGTTGAGGGTGAGTCCCGCGCCCTGGAACTGCGGGATCAGGTACAGCACGCAGACGACGACCACGACGAGCATCGCGGTCTTCCGCGCCGCCGGCGAGGCGAGGCGGAACTCGGCGAAGTCGGGCACCGTGTAGGCCCCGGAACGACGCAGGGGCGCGGCGACGAACAGCAACAGGCCCAGGTAGCCGGCGGTGAACCCGACGGGGTACCAGAGTGCGTCGGCACCGTACTTCGCGATGAGGCCCGCCACGCCGAGAAACGATGCTGCCGACAGGTATTCACCGGACACCGCGGCGGCGTTCCAGCGCGAGCCGACGCTCCGCGACGCCACCAGGAAGTCCGACGTGGTCCGTGAGAAGCGGCCGCCCCACGCGCCGACCGCGATCGTGGCGATGGCGGCGGCGAACAGGCCGATCGCGGTGAGGGCGTGGACGTCGGTCGTCACGGCGTGCCCGGTTCGGACGAGTCCGACAGATCGTCATCCACGAGGCCCATGAAGTCGCGTTCGGCCTGCTCGGCGAGATGGACGTAGAGCCGTCCGGTCAGATACAGGAGTGGGAAGGCGAGTACTCCCAGCATCAGCCAGATGAGTCGAATCCCGAAGACGCCGGCGTCGGCGATCCCCGGAAACACCCAGGCGGCAACGGGTATGGCGGCGGCAACGGCGAGCAGGGCGCCCCCGAGCCGCAGGCCGAGACCGAGTTGGGCGCGCATGAGGCCGCGGACGAGCGCGTCACCGACCTCGGTCTGTTCCTGGACCTCGACGCGGGTGCGGACCATTCGCGCCCCGCGGCGGGAGGCGAGCACCACCCGTTCGCGCTGGGGCGGGTGCTCAGCCATCGTCCCGTGCGGTGGGGGAACGATACTGACGCAGCGGGTCTCGGATGAGGCGGTCCTTGAGTTCGCGGACCTGTCGGCGGCTCACGGGCAGCTCGACGGCCTCGGATGCGCCGTTCGCGCGGACACACACCACCGTGCCGCCGCCGACCGTCCGCAATCCGGTGACCATCGGCAGCGCGACGAGGTAGGACCGGTGTACTCGAGCGAATCCGGTGTCCTGCCAGCGGGATTCGAGCGTCGACAACGGGATGCGGACGAGATGTGCGCCCGAGTCGGCGTGCAGTCGGGCGTAGTCGCCGACGGCCTCGACCCAGGAGATCGAATCGCGCCGGACGAGCGAGGTCACGCCGCTCATCTCCACCGGGATGACCTCGTCCGATGTGGCGCGGCGCTCCGGTCGAACGGTCGGTTGCGCGGGCTCGGGTGCACGCTCCCGACTGTCGAGGCTCGCGCGGACCCGGTCGACCGCCTGGGTGAGACGTTGTTCGCGTAGGGGTTTGAGCAGGTAGTCGACGGCTCCGACCTCGAAGGCGTCGACGGCCCGGTCGTCGTGGGCCGTGACGAACACGATCGCCGGGGGCGAGGCGTATTTCGCGAGGACGCCGGCGAGTTCGAGTCCCGACAGGCCGGGCATGTTGATGTCGAGGAAGATCGCGTCGATGCGGTGCTCGTTGAGTTCGCGGAGGGCGCCGGTGGCGTCGGACGCGGAGCGGACCTCGGCGACGTCGTCCTGCCGGTTCAACAGGTAGCCGAGCTCGTCGAGAGCTGGTGGTTCGTCGTCGACCGCGAGTACCACCAGTGCGGTCATGGAACACCTCCCGCCTCGACGACAGCCCGCAGTTTACCGCCTGGGAGTTCGGGCACCGCCGGAACTCGGGCGTTGCGTTTCACGCCCGGATGCCCGCGCGGAACTTCGGGACACGCATCCCCACCTTGGTGCCGGCGCCGACCGCCGTCTCGACGACGAGTCCGTAGTCGTTGCCGAACGCGGCGCGGAGCCGGTGGTCGACGTTGGTCAGGCCAACGTGGGCACCCTCGCTGTGGTCGAGGGCGTCGAGAGCGCCGCTGCGCAGGAGCTCCGGTTCCATGCCCACGCCGTCGTCCTCGACCGTGATGACACAGTCGGTGCCCTCGTCGGCCGCGACGATGGTGATGGTCCCGCCGCCCTTCGACGCCAGGCCGTGCCGGACGGCGTTCTCGACGAGCGGCTGCAACGCGAGGAACGGCACGACGACGTTCAGGACCTCCGGTGCGACATGCAGTTTGACGTCCAGGGCATTGCCGAAACGGGCGCGTTCGAGGGTGAGGTAGCGGTCGATGTTCCGCAGCTCGTCGGCCAGCACGGTGTATTCGCCGGCGGCCCGGAAGGAGTACCGGGTGAAGTCGGCGAAGTCAAGGACGAGATCGCGCGCCCGGTCGGGGTCGGTCCGCACGAACGAGGCGATGGTGTTGAGCGCGTTGTAGATGAAGTGCGGACTGATCTGCGCTCGCAGCGCGAGGACCTCGGCGCGGTTGAGCCGTGCGCGGGATGCGTCGAGGTCGGCGAGTTCGATCTGGCTCGACGCGTACCGCGCGACCTCGGCGATGGCGCCGAGCATCCCGGGTCCGGGGCGTCGCGTGGTGGCGACCACGAGGACCCCGACCCCGACGTCGTCGGCGAGGAGCGGCTGGGCCACCAGCGCGCGCACGGGCGACTCGGCGCCGCTGGGGTCGGTGAGCAGCACGCGCCGGAGGTCACCCAGCGCGGACGACGCCGCACGGTCGGCGTGACCGAGCATCTCGTCGTCCCAGATGGCGTCGCCGTCCGGCTCGTGGGCGAGGCGGCTCGGTTCGCCGTCGTACAGTGCGACCGCTTCGGCGCCGGTGAGGGTGTGCAGGTGCGGCAGTGCTTCACGCGCCGACTCCGCCGACAATCCGGTCCGCAGGGAGCGGGCGGCGAGCGACGCGGTGTGCAGGGCCAGATGAACCGCCCGCTCGGCAGGGGTGGCCACTCGTCGCCGGGTGCGCACCAGGACGGTGAGTGCCCAGACGACGGTGACGACCAGTATCCCGAACACCACGGCCAGCTCAGCAGACATCGCACCTCCCGCGGCCCATCCTCCCGCATCGGTGGACGCGAACGCCACGCGATCGGTCGACGCCCGGGTCGGGACGGAGGCGTACAACTCCCGGGCGGTTCGATCAGTCGGCGGTTCGCAGGCCGCGCGTGGCCCGGCACAGTGCCGTGATCTGCTCCCACTCCCCGGCGACGGCGACGGCGACCGCCGCCGACCGCACGAGCGCCAGCGGGAAGATGTTGATCGCATTGTCGCCGGACACCGCGGCCGCACTCTGACCTGCCTCCGGCGATCTGCCGACGTCAGTAGGTCGCCCACTCGCCCTGCGCGTACCGGAGAATCCGCGGGTCCATGAGGGTCGACGGTGGCAGGTCCTGTCGCGGCCGGTCGAGCGGGAAAACCGTTGCCGCTGCCAACTGTTCAGGACTGAGGAACCGGAGGGGGCCGGGCGCCGCCACGGTCGGGGTCACCCTGCCCCCGGCGCCGGCCAGGTGGAATCCCCAGTCGCCGAAGGCCGGCACGTCGACGTGGTACGGGGTCGGGTCCAGTCCGGCCGCGCGCATGGTCGAGGCCACGCACCAGAACGACTTCGGCGCGAAGTACGGGGACCCGGCCTGGACCACGGTGCGGCCCGCCTCGGCGAGATGCGCCCGGACCATCGCGTAGAACTCGGTGGAGTACAGCTTCGCGGTGGCCGAGTCGTCGGGGTCGGGCATGTCGACGATGATGACGTCGAACCGGCGGTCGGTGCCGCGCAGCCAGGAGAAGGCGTCGGCGGCGATCACCTCGGCTCGGGGGTCGGTCATCGATCCCCGGTTCAAGGTGGTGAGACGCTCGTCGGTCCGGGCGAGTCGGATCATCTCCGGGTCGAGTTCGACGAGCGTGACGTCGCGGGCGTCGGGGTAGGTGAGCACCTCGCGGAGCGCGAGTCCGTCACCGCCGCCGAGGATCAGTACGGAGTCGTGGTTCCCGGACATCGCCGGATGCACCAGCGTCTCGTGGTAGCGATGCTCGTCGACCGAGGAGAACTGCAGGTCGCCGTTCAGGTACAGGCGGGTGTCGGCCGTTGCGCCGAAACGGTTCTCGGTGATGACGATGTCCTGGTACGCACTACGTTCGGCGGCGACGATGGGATCGCGGTACAGCGCTTGGCGCGCGGTGATCTCGAAGCGGCCGGACAGCATCAGGCCGGCGATCAGGACGGCGACGACGGCGACGGCCGACGCGGAGAGGACGGCCATCTGGGTGCGCGACATCGACTTGCGGAAGATGACGAAGACGAGGAAGCAGCCGGCCGCGGCGTTGACCAGCCCGACCACCAGAGCACCCCGCAACTGGCCGAAGAACGGCAGCAACAGGAACGGGAAGCACAGGCCGCCGATGAGGGCGCCGATATAGTCGACCGCGAACATGTCGGCGACCGCCGAACCTGCCTCCTGGCGTCGAATCCGTTGCAGCAGAACCATCAGCAGCGGAATCTCGGCACCGATCAGGATGCCGAGCACGAAGGCCACCAAGACGAGGGCGGGCGTGTACAACTCCAGGTAGGCGAACGCCGCGTAGAGCGCCATCACCGACAGGCCGCCGATGAGGGCGAGCAGCAGTTCGATGACCGCGAAGGCCGTGACCGATTGTGGCTGGAGCGGTTTCGCGGCGAGTGACCCGATGCCCATCGCGAAGACCATGACCGCGAGGACGATCGACGCCTGCGTCGCGGTGTTGCCGATCAGGAACGAGCCGAGCGAGACCAGCGCGAGCTCGTACACCAACCCGCAGGCGGCGCAGACGAAGACGACGGCCAGCAGTCCGGCGCGGGCGAATCGCGGTCGTATCGCCAGCGCGTCCGGAACGGGTTCGGTCGTCACCGGTTCGGTGTCGGCGGCAGCGGAGTCGTGACCGGTCACGGACAAACGGGGGAGTGCGGGAACCCGGTCACAGGATGGAGGCGGCCACGATGATCGACACCCCGATGTGTGCGACGCCCTGCACCCACACCGCCGGGTGGCTCTCCGGGTGGACCAGCAACTCGCCGAGATTGCCGGGGGTCAGCAGGTCGATGACGAGGAAGGTCACCGCCATCACGACCAGGCCGATCGCCGAGTACACCGCGGTGTAGGTGAGCCCCTCGAGCAGTCGTCCCTCGCTCGCGACGATGGCGGCGGTGACGATCACGGCGACGGCGAGCATGTTGGAACCCACCAGGATGCCGGCGTTGCGGTTGCGGTCCGTCCACAGCTGCGAACGGAGCTTGCCGGGCGTGAGCAGGTCGAGGATGCCGAACGAGACGATCATCAGGATCACGCCGACACCGGCGTAAGCGCCTGCAGCGTAGGCGTTCTCAGCGATATCAGCGAGCATGGTCTTCTCCGTTGGTTGGTCGGACGAATTCGATGGCACGTGCCGGGCGGACGACGATCATTTGCCACCACCGCCGCTCCCGCCGCCGCGGTTTCCGCTGCCGCTACCCGCATAGCGGGGGGTCGGGACCCAGAACGCGCCGACGTAGGGGTGGTAGTGGTGATACCCCGACCGGTAGTCCCGGCTGAGCATCACCCGGGTGGCGCCGGCCGCCAGCGGGAAGAGGCCCACGAGGTAGTCGGGGTACTGGAGGAACTGCGTGCCGGCGATGTTGCCCGCGCCGGCGGCGCCGCTCCGCTGGTCGCTGGGACGTTCGGCGTCGCGGATCTCGGCCGCGACCTGCTCCGGTGTCCCGTCGGCGACATAGGCGTCGACGTCGCCCTCGTCGAGGGAGGTGTCGCGCTCGTAGTTCTGCGTGATGTAGTCGCGCGCCGACCCCCCGATGCCGCCGCCACGGGCAACTCGCGCGGTGCACGCACCGATCAGCGCGAAGATGGTGAGCACGACGATCACGCCGATGATGATGTTGCGGGTCTTGTTCAGACGACGGCGTGGGTCCGGCGGGCCGCCGGGCGGTGGTTGCCCGGTCATGGACGGGCCACCGGACCGCGGTCGATCCTGCTGGAGGTGATCACGACCTCGGCGGCCTTGGGATAGGTGTGCCAGGTGTGCCAGCTGATGGAGTCATCGGTGGACTCCGACACGATCGCGGTGACGGCGTGCGGCTCCCCCGGGAACCGTCCCATCACGCACGGGTGTCCGGTGGCCAGCTGTTCGGTGACGCGGGCGCTCAGCTGTTCGACGAGGGCGGCGAGCTGGTCGGGATTCACCTGTTCCACACGGGAACTGAAGTAGTAACCGCTCTCCTGGAAACTCTCCGGCAGTGCCGAGGTCACCTCCGGCAGGCAGGCGACGGTCTCGCAGATCCGCTGCACCCCGTCTTCGACGAGTACCTGATGGCTCGCGCCGAGCAACCGCACCGACACCGTGATGCCGTCGATCTCGCGATCCTCTTGTGCCAGGGGCTCCTGCAAGGGTGCGCTCAGCGAGAAGCCGAGCTGGCTCGCGCTGGTGTCGGCGTAGGCCACCGCGAGTTGCGCGGCGGGGTCGCCGGGATGTTCGGAATTCTCGGTCATGCGGTGTGGGGTCTCCGTGCTCAGGGCGTCGTGTGGATGGGCGGGCGTCGGGGCCCCCGTCAGGGTGTTTCCGGAGCCGGGTTGGTGGGGTAGATGCGGTAGTCCGCGCGGGACAACAGTTCGCCGCGGGCGCATTCCCAGCCGCTGCCGTAGTCCTCGAAGGACAGACGGTCGTCGCCGGCCTGGTAGTCGTGATAGGCCATCCGGCCCGAGGTCGCGACGCCGGTGGTCCCCGCGGAGGTGAAACGCGCCGAGCCCGCCTCCTCCGACTGGTATCGACGCCCCTCGAGCTCCACGGTGTCGGGGCCGGGGGTGACGGCGGCACCGGGTACCTCGTGCCACAGCACGACCTCGAGGTCGGGATCGTCCTCGACCGATATCCAGGCCTTGGACCCGACACCGGTGTCGAGGAAGTTCTCGGTCCAGGTGTAGCCGTCCTGCGTCAGGCGCAGGGTGCCCCGGACCGCGTAGGTCTGACCGCGCAGTTCGACGAGGTCGCCGGGTTTGAGATCGCGGGGGTCGCCGTAGACGGAATCGTCGTCGGCCGACGAGAACGGATCGCCGGGGCGATAGGTCCGCTCACGCAGGGCGTCCTGCTCGGCCTGCCGGGCCCGCCGATTGCCCAGGAAGTTGAAGATGACGACCACCGCGATGATCGCCAGCAGCGCCACGATGATGATCAGCAGGAATTCCACGGTTCAGACCCTAGGAGACTGCTGAAATAGTCGGTGTCGTTTCGGTGTGGGGTGAGCGGGTTTGCCTGGTGGGCTGGGATCCTGGTGGGTATGCAGGGTGAGCCGGATCGTCAGGGTGAGTTTCTGGATGTGAACTCGGTC